>CAZKOB010000006.1:0-59261 GCA_964554265.1 uncultured Bacteroides sp.
CCCTAAGTTAGGGGAGGTGGCGCGAAGCGACGGAGGAGTCTGTGAAGACAACAGCCTACAACCATAAAATAACAAGAGGAGTCTGTGAAAACAACCACTTACAACCATAAGATTTATAAGATGACTCTATGAATACACCAGCTTACAATCATAAGATTTATGAAAGAAATCTGCGAATCCACCAGCAAAAGAAACAACAAATTAAACTTGTGAAGTGATTTTCGAGTGTCACTTGAAACCGCAAACATTAGAATTATAACCTGTTGACATTTAAGCACTTGTACTTTTTAACGTATTTTTCGACGAAGTCAGCCGATGATTCGCTGAAGTCTAAGATTAATCTTACTGACACACGCAGCTAAAACAATATATAATTACACAACAGCGAAGAGGCTCGCTCCACAATATGGGGCGAGCCTCTTCGCTGTTGTATGTTGCAATCCTTCCGACTTACATCCGGTTCTTTTTCTTCAGCACTTGTTTATTCTTTCTTTACGGTTCAGCTGCAAAAACGATTGCAGACATTCGTACAAGACACTGTAACCATAAACATTCCGCCCGACTTCAATCCCTGAAAGACAGGCGGTATATGCTTATACTCTCCACAGTCCCGGACTTGCGTCAATGCCAGCCGGTGTCCGTATCAATCTTATAGCGATATATACGCGCCAGCTTCACATCGAAGATAAGCGTCGAATAACCGGGAATGCCAGTAGACGTGGAATTGCCTGTGCCATATCCGAGATAATAAGGTATCACCACCTCCCAGCGGTCACCCTCAACCATGTGCATCAAAGCCGTGGCAAAACCTATCACGTTCTCGCCCACCCCAACAAGCAATGGGACATCTGTGTCCTCATTCAGAACACTTGTACTATAACTCTTACCAAAATTATATCCGTCCGGATAAGTAGAGGAAGGGATGAGTCTGCCTGAATAATGCACACGAACAGAATCAGTATAGAGCGGACTGTAAGCACCGCTTCCATGTTCAATCTTCCTTACATAAATATAGTAATCGTTACTGCCATCCAAGCCCAACGAATCGCTAAGTGTATACGACTTTATCTTTGTCCACGTTCCGTCCGCATTAATCTTTGCCTCTGTCGCTATGGAATCGACATAATGCCGGTTGCGTTCCTGCCAATTGTCAAATTCTCCAGCCTCTTCGTGTTCACTACACGACGGTGCGACAAACACAAGTGCAAGCAGTGCTACAAAGGGAATGAGCAGTTTCTTCAGTTTTGCCATACTTTTTCAGATTGAATATTAAGAAGATTGAGGAATCGGGGAAGATTGAAAACAAGGTCCACACATCGGCTTTGCCGGAGGAAACAATCTTCCGGCAGCCCATCCCTTGTCTTCAATCTTCCCGGCACCTTTAATCTTTGAGTTTCTTAAGAAGACTTGTAATAGTCACATTGTCTTCAATGATTCCACGGAGTTCACTTATCTTCACGCGTTTCTGCTCCATTGTGTCACGCATACGAAGTGTCACGGAATCATCCTTCAGACTGTCATAATCAACTGTTACACAATACGGTGTACCTACCGCATCCTGACGACGATAACGCTTGCCTATCGAATCCTTCTCATCATACTGGCAATTGAAGTGGAACTTCAAGTCGTCGATAATCTCACGCGCCATCTCTGGAAGACCGTCCTTCTTCACCAGCGGCATGACAGCAAGCTTCACAGGAGCAAGTGCTGCAGGAAGACGGAGAACAACACGCGTCTCGCCATTCTCAAGTTTCTCCTCGCAATAGCTGTGACACATGACGCTAAGGAACATACGGTCTACACCGATAGAAGTCTCGATGACATACGGAGTGTAAGACTCATTGATTTCCGGATCGAAGTATTTGATGCTCTTGCCCGAGAACTTCTCATGCTGTCCCAAGTCGAAGTTCGTACGCGAATGAATACCTTCAACCTCCTTGAAGCCAAACGGCATCCGGAACTCGATGTCGGTAGCGGCATTTGCATAATGCGCAAGCTTCTCATGGTCATGGAAACGGTAGTTTTCTGCTCCGAAGCCAAGATTCTGATGCCATGCCATACGTGTCTGCTTCCACTTCGCAAACCAATCAAGCTCTGTGCCCGGCTTGATGAAGAACTGCATCTCCATCTGCTCGAACTCACGCATTCTGAAGATGAACTGGCGAGCCACGATTTCATTGCGGAAAGCCTTTCCTATCTGTGCGATACCAAAAGGGAGTTTCATGCGTCCTGTCTTCTGCACATTGAGATAGTTCACGAATATTCCCTGTGCAGTCTCCGGACGCAAATATATCGTCATTGCCGCATCGGCTGTAGAGCCCATTTCTGTCTTGAACATGAGGTTGAACTGTCTCACCTCCGTCCAGTTTCTTGTGCCTGATATAGGACACACAATACCCTCATCGAGAATAATCTGACGAAGCTCGTCAAGATTCATCTCGTTCATGGCTACGGAATAACGCTCATGCAAAGCGTCACGCTTAGCCTGCTCTTCAATGACACGAGGACTTGTTTCGCGATACTTCTGCTCATCAAACGAGTCTCCGAATCTCTTCTTCGCCTTAGCCACATCTTTCTCTATCTTCTCCTCATACTTGGCGATTTGCTCCTCGATGAGCACATCGGCGCGGTAACGTTTTTTGGAGTCGCGGTTGTCAATCAAAGGGTCGTTGAAAGCATCCACGTGTCCCGAAGCCTTCCATATCGTAGGGTGCATAAAGATACATGAATCTATGCCGACAATGTTCTCGTGCATAAGGACCATGCTCTGCCACCAATACTGCTTGATATTGTTCTTCAGCTCAACACCGTTCTGTCCATAGTCGTAGACTGCGCCCAAACCATCGTAGATTTCACTTGAAGGAAATACGAATCCGTATTCTTTGCAATGCGAAACTACTTTCTTAAAAACATCTTCTTGTGCCATTTTTTATCATATTGTTTTATTGATTCTCAGTTTGCTCTCTCCTAACAAGTTGCAAAAGTACTATTTTTTTCGATAACTGCCATACTCCTGCAAGGCGGCTTTTGTCATATTTGCGCGATTCTCCGGCTTCCAAGCCATTTTCCTGTATTCTGCCGGAGTATGGCCTGTCATTTCCTTAAACATCCGGGTGAAATGCTGCGGATACCAGAATCCGAGCGCATAGGAGATTTCGGCAATTGTCTGCGAGGAACCGACAATATAGTCTTTTGCTATATCTATCAGTTTCAGCCTGATATGCTCGTGTGGCGCTCTTCCTGTTTCCTTCTTCACAAGGTCACCGAAATAGTTTGCAGAAAGATGCATCTTGTCGGCACAATACCCCACTGTAAGCAGCCCCTTCTCACGAGGCAGAGCGGAATGGAAATAGTCGTCGATGATCTGTTCAAAAGTGGCAAGGACATCCCGGTTCTGCACTTCGCGGGTGGCGAACTGCCTGTCATAGAAGCGCAAGCAATAATTGAGCAGAAGTTCTATATTAGAGACAATCAGCGTTCTGCTGTGACGATCGACTGCGGCACTTATCTCCGCCTCGACATTGTGGAGGCATTCGGTTATAAGCATTTTTTCGCGTTCCGAGATATGAAGCGCCTCATTCACCTCATAGGAAAAGAAAGAATACTTCTTCATGTTGCGCGTAAGTCCGGTGCCTTGAATGAAATCAGGATGAAACAACAGCGCATATCCCTTTGGCTGGTATTCTCTGCCGTCGTCCTCAATTCCTATGACCTGTCCCGGAGCCAGACAAACAAGAGTGCCTTCCTGATAGTCATAATACTGCCGGCCATAGCGCATGTCTCCGCACTTCACCTCTT
This sequence comes from uncultured Bacteroides sp., assembly GCA_964554265.1. Classification (GTDB taxonomy): domain Bacteria; phylum Bacteroidota; class Bacteroidia; order Bacteroidales; family Bacteroidaceae; genus RGIG8745. The sequence continues at coordinate 3,799 of CAZKOB010000006.1, forward strand.
TCAGGAACACAGCGTAGAATCCGAATGTATGCAACTGATTACGAACGGGATGAGCTTTTGAAAAATCTATTATACTTACCAACGGATTCAATGTTTCCGTTCCGAGCAAATCATTGTATTCCTCAATTGTGGATATGTGCCGAATATTCTTTTCCATCTTCCGTATCTTATTTGATGCAAAAATATGTTTTTCCCCAATAAGAGCATCACATGTTTTGATTTTTTATGATTTCCTACTCGTCCGTCGAATGAAAATCCCCAATAAAAAAAACAAACAGGGAAAGCACGGACATATCTCCTGAAGGGTTTTGAACCGACATTTCCCCATGATTTTTTGTGTGTTCCCGCAAGTTCGTCTTTTGATTTACAGAAAACTGTTTCGGACCTCGCGGCTGATGCGTCCGGACAAAATGCCGCTTTCCTGGAGGGACAGCACCGGAAATATAAAACCACCTCGCAGAAAAGTCAAATTCACTGCATTGTTTTCTTAAATCAGCACTGCTGATTGTAAAAACTGCACTGCCGATTTTATAATCGGCACTGTTGATTTTATAATCTGCACTGCAGATTATAAAAACAAGTGCGGTAAAAACGACTTTTCAGTGGAGCGAAATTAAATTCTAACAGTGTGTGATACAATAAGTTTTAAGACAGTTATTTTTTACAGACGCATCTTGTGAAAACATTAATTTAAGATGTCAATTTCACAAGATGCGTCTGTAAAAACAACAGCAAAATGACCTTTATTATATATAAGAACATCCGCCAATGAATGCAACCATGAATCAACACGAACATTTTTGCTTAAAGGTTGTTAACATTGCAGACAAGCAAACATTTTATTCATCTTATTAGTTTAACTTTGTAGAATACAAAAAACATCTTGGCATTATGAATTTCATAGCAGAAAACATCCTTCTCGGTGGTTCCATACTTATATTTCTCAGCATCATCATCAGCAAGACAGGCTATCGCTTCGGTATACCGACCCTGTTGCTCTTCCTGCTGGTCGGCATGCTGTTTGGCAGCGACGGACTCGGACTTCAGTTCGACAGTGCACAGGATACACAGTTTGTCGGAATGATAGCCTTGAGCATCATCCTGTTTACCGGCGGTATGGACACAAAATTCAGAGACATACGCCCCATATTATCCCAAGGCATCTTGCTCTCCACAGCCGGTGTACTGCTGACCACGTTGCTTACCGGAGGCTTCATCTTTTATCTTTCGCAGTGGACAGGCATGGACATCAGGCTGTCGCTGTTGACCTCCATGTTGCTTGCCGCCACGATGTCGTCTACGGACTCTGCTTCCGTTTTCAATCTCTTGCGCTCCCAGCATATCAATCTGAAGCATCATCTGAAGCCGATGCTTGAGCTTGAAAGCGGAAGTAACGACCCTATGGCATACATGCTGACGATTGTGCTGATACAGGTTGTAGGAAGCGGAAGTAACCTGCATCTTGAAATTGTGGCGCGCGACTTACTCATCCAATTCTTGTTCGGCGGAGTAATCGGTTTTGCCTTCGGGAAGGCTGCTGTGTGGCTTATCAACCGCATAAACCTCTCTAACAGTTCGTTATATCCGATTATGTTGCTGAGTCTGGTGTTCATCACGTTTACCATTACCGACCAGGTACATGGAAACGGATATCTGGCTGTTTATGTGACAGGGCTTGTAGTCGGAAATTCGCGTTTGACCTACCGTAAGGAAATCAACACTTTCATGAACGGGCTGACATGGCTCTTTCAGATTGTGATGTTCCTGCTGCTGGGTTTGCTTGTGAATCCGCATGAGCTGTTAGGAGTGGCTCTTGTGTCCATTGCCATCGGAGTGTTCATGGTGCTTGTGGCCCGTCCGGTAAGTGTGTTTGCCTGTCTGTTGCCGTTCCGTTCCATGACCAACAAGGCACGTCTGTTCGTGTCTTGGGTGGGGCTCCGAGGGGCTGTGCCCATCATATTCGCCACCTATCCGGTGCTGGCAGGAATAGAAGGTTCCAACCAACTGTTCAATATCGTATTCTTCATCACATTGCTGTCGCTTGTTGTGCAGGGGATGAGCATTGCACAGGTGGCACGCTGGCTGCATCTTGATTTGCCGGAAGAGAAAGAGGGGAATGAGTTCGGGGTGGAGTTGCCGGAGGAAATTGACACCCAGCTCAGAGACTTGACGCTTACGGCAGAGATGATAGCCGACGGTAACCGCCTTGTCGATATGAATCTTCCTCATGGTACATTGGTCATGCTGGTGAAACGTGGCAGCGAGTTCATTATACCTAACGGGCAGATAGAACTGAAGGTTGGAGATAAGCTGCTGCTTATCAATAAAAATTGAAAACTCTTAAAGACATATTTGCAGAGGCACTTCATGCGGAAGGGGCATACTCCTTGGTTGTTTCGCGCCCTCATTCGGGGAGGGACTGTATGCCATATTGACAAGAACGTTGGCTTGCTCGCCAATACGGTAGTCAGACTCCTTTACTGAGTTAGGGATGGTGGTATGAAGCTGCGGAAGTGTCTGTGAAAGGAGTCTATAGGAAGAAAGAAGGGATGTAAAATAAGGTGGAAGTGTGCAGGAAGAATGCTCTGTTAAGAAAAATCAGTCTGATTGCAGAGCCTGCAAGGGAGAGTGTGCCAAAACACACTCTTTTTATGTTTTATAAGTGAACAAACAAGGCGGGATCAGTTTTTTTCTATCATAGCTTAATCACATAGTACAAATAAAATTATTTATGGACTATTTTGATTATATTAGTGCAATCATTGCAGTAAAAGTTTCGGCAGGAAGGCAGAAGACAGCCGAGAACTATTGTTGTGCGGCACGTTCTCTTCGGCAGTTCATGAACTCGGAAGGCCTCGGCACACGCTTGCCGTTGCATGAGGTGGATGGCGGACTGATACTGCGTTTTGAAAGTTATCTGACAAGAGTGAAAAGAATCAGCCGCAACTCCAGTTCTGCATATATGCGTCCTTTGCGTGCCGCATATAACAAGGCTGTGGCAGAAGGGATATGTGCTGACCGTAAACCGTTTGCTGGAGTATATACAGGAGTGGACCGTACACGTAAAAGGGCTTTGGATGAAAGCGGTCTGAAGCGTCTGCTTTCGCTCAACCTGTCCGGAAGTCCGGGGCTTGGTATGGTACGCGACATTTTCTTCTTTTCATTTCTTGCCAATGGCATGTCATTTGTCGACGTGGCACACTTGCGTATGTCTGATATATGCAATGGGCGCATATGCTATTCGCGCAGCAAGACAGGACAGCAGATAACGGTGAAAGTGTGTACGCAGATGAGAAAGATAATCCGCCGTTATCATCGGAAGGGGAGTAAGATGATATTCCCTTTAGTAGATGCCGACGGATGTTATAAGGACTATGAAACGGCACTGAGGTTGTATAACCGCAATTTGTGCCGGCTTGCCAAAATAGCAGGCATTGAGGGAGGGCTTACTTCATACAGTGCCCGCCACAGCTGGGCATCTCAAGCCTACCGCCTGCATGTTCCGGTGGCTGTGATAAGTTCCTGCATGGGACACACAACGGAAATGACAACCCGCATTTATTTGCGTTCACTTGAGGAGTCGGAGGCGGACAGATATTGTCTGACGGTCATCGAACATTATGGGGCTGTATGGAAAGAGAGTACGAAGAGATGTACGGAAAGGGGAGAGTATAACATTTATAAAACTAAAGGGGAGATACAGATAAATGATAAATTCGATATCTCTTGTTCCGACAAGGGTAATAGGGACAAGACAAAACGAAAATGTCCACCTCTGCGCAAGAGGCGGACACTGTAATTGTCGGCAAATGTACACATATTTTTTCTTACTCCAAATAAAAAAGCAAAAAAAGTAGTTTGAAATCATAATTTTTGTAGCCTTTGTGTTTTTGTCGTTTGTGTTTCTTGTTTTGACGGGGGATAAAACCATGAACAAGCATCTTTTCCATTAATACATGATAACATTTATGTGACATACATGCACGAAGAATAGGACCTTCATTGTGTGAAGGTCTGCTGTGTCATGCACTATTATCCGAACTCGTGCATGACGCTGTGTTTTTCTGTGTGCAATCCGTGGCTTTGGGGGATAAATGCCACGGCAACATGGTCAATAGTCGTCCGGTATATCTTTCCGGTCTCTGTCGAACCGTTTTCTGCACCTGTCTGTCCGCCTCTTGCGCAGAGGTGGACAGTGTATGGCACTTACGCCTGTATATATATGATTTTGAAAACTGTAATAAATAAGACAAGAATGGAGAGGAGGCCATAGACATATACAGAACAGAAAGGACATGAATGGATTTGATATCCCGGCTTTGAATGTATGGAATACTTCCCTTACGGAAATATGGGCGAACGGGACGCATCTTAGGAGAGAATACAATCTTAATTTTTAGATTTATAAATTTAAAATTTTAATTATGAACAAAAAGTATTTAAGTGTACTCTTGTTTGGAGCAATGATTGCTGCTTCTACAAGTACATTTATGTCTTGTAAAGACTATGATGACGACATCGATGGTCTGAAGACAGAAATCAATGAGAACGCTACGACAGCAGCTTCGGAACTGGCTTCAAAGGTTGATGCCCTGAAGAGCCAGATCAGTACGCTGGAGTCGGCAAAAGACAAGTTGAACACAGAGCTTGCTGCTGCAAGGCAGGAAGCTTCTACTGCCACTGCGAATGCTCTTTCTGCTGCACAGAAGGCTCAAGCTGCCGCTGAAGCTGCTCAGAAAGGTGGCGATCAGGCTGCTGCCGCTGCCGCTGCTGCACAGCAGACAGCAGACAATGCTGCAAAGGATTTGGCAAGTGCTGTGGCACGTGTGGCTACTCTTGAGACAAAGGCAGCTTCGCTTGAATCGGCTGTAGCTGATTTGAAGAAGGCTGACAGTGACTTCTCAAGCCGTTTGGCTACTCTTGAGAACAGCATGAAGCTTAATCAGGAAGCTATTGCTACAAACAAAAACGGTATTGCTGAAAACAAGCAGGCTATTGCTGATGCAAATGCCGCTATTTTGGCTAAGGCTACAGAACTCAATTCTGCTATCAATGACCTTTCTGTTAAGATTGGTGCACAGATTGATGTGGTTAATGCAGAATTGAATACAATAAAATCAAACTACGCTACAAAAGACGAGCTCAACACAAAATATCAGGAGTTGGTTGCAATGGACGCTCAGCTGAAGAATCAGATTGAGACTAACGGCAATTATATTTCTGCTTTGCAGACAACTGTAAAAGAGCTTGGTGCAAAAGATACGGAGCTTGCCGCTAAGATTGAGAGCAACTACAACACAATCATAGAGAAGCTCAATGCAACAAATACAGAACTGACTGCTGCAAGCAACAAGATTGCAACTATTGAGGGTTCTATAAGCACACTTTCTTCACAGTACACTGCTCTTCAGTCGGCAAAGGCTGATGTGGCATACGTTGATAACATCAACAGCCAGCTCACTACTCTGGTAAATTCACTTCAGAGCACGCTGAACAACTTGTCTACATCTAATGCGGCACAGGACCGTACTATCGGCGACCTTCTCATCAGCGTGAAGGCTCTTCAGGAGAAGACTGTAGACTTGCAGAATCTGATAGACAAGAACAACAATGAGGCTAACGCTGCACTTCAGGCTGCTGTAGCCGGCTTGCAGAAAGAAATAGCTGACGCTGTAGTGAAGGCACAGGAAGAACTCACTGAGGCTGTAGAGGATGTGAAGGCTCTTGCTGAAGAAAACAAGGAAGCGATTGAACAGATTAAGACTGACCTTTCACAGAAGGCAGACCAGTCTTCTTTGGACAAATTGGCTGCCGACCTGCTCGTAAATGTGACTGAGGTTGGAAATATTCAGAGTGATCTTCTTGGCATCCAGTCTGACTTGGCTAAGCAGAAATCTGACTTGGAAAGCATGATTAATGCTGCTGAGACTGCTGCTAAGCAGTATGCTGATACAATCGTACGCGAACTGACTGAGAAAGTAGATGCTAATGCTGATAACATTAAGAACTTGCAGGAATTCATGGCAGATCTGACAAAAATCAGTGGGGAAGACCTCAGTGCTTTCGTTACTCAGACTAAGTTGGATGTGGCACTCGGTGTGTTCTATGATGGACTTGCTCAGGAATTCCTCGGTCAGACTGAGTTCACAGAGTGGGTAAACCGTACACTTCATGGTCAGATCTTGTCTAACTATGTGACTAACGATGCTCTTGCTGGACAGCTTGCTGGTTATGTGACAAAAGAAGAATACAACCAGAAGATTGAAGAGCTGGAGAAGAAGATGGACAACGATGAGGAAGGCAATGAAGGATTCGAGCAGAGAATCGCTAAGTGCGAAAGTATCCTCGAAGCATACGATCTTGTAACTCTGACTAATAAGATTTCTAAGAGATTGACAAGTATCACGCTTATACCAAACAGTTATAGGGATGGTATCGAGTCGATAATGTTTAGGTCGCTTAAATATAAGATTAAAAATTCTACAGATAACAAATATTATTACCTTACTAACGGTGAGAGTGTAAAAGCTACATATCGTATGAATCCAAGCGGTGTGACAGATGAGAGCATCGATATGGGTAATATAAAGTATGTTGCAAATCTTGCGACAACAAGGTCTGTTTCTGAACAACTTATAGATGTAGCTGGCGCAGCCGTTGAAAACGGAGAGTTGGTTGTAAGCCTTAATAAGAATAAAAACTTCCTTAATCAAAGCTTTAATGACAAGGTTGATGGCAAGAGATATATTGTGGCTCTTCAAGTTCCTATTGCTGATGACTTCTTGTTGGAAGGTGAAGATGAGGCTTATGTTTATTCTGAATACGCTATCCTCGATGAACAACCATTTGAAGCTATACTTAAAGACAAAGAAGGCAATAATCATACAAAGAATGACGTTTACCATTCTACGGATATTATGCCTGTAGCATATCTAACATATAATGAGGAACAAAATCTTGATGACTTGGTGAAGGTCTGGACAAAAGAGTTTGATAATAGTAATCTTAAATTTGAAGATTATGGCACTTATGGACTTAAACTGAAATTTGACATTCCTACTGACAAATATATAGATCCGGAAAGTGGTAATAATCAGCAGGACTTTGCAAGAATTACAGAGGCCAACAAACTCATTGCAAGTTACAAGGGCAAAGATTATGATAAGAATACAATAGGACGCGAACCTATTGTACATGCCAGCTTGTATGATCAAAATAATCTTATAGATGATATTTATTTCAAGGTAAAATGGGTGTTCACTACAATATCAAAAGATTTTGGGAATATGTTTGCACCTCAGCAGAAATCTTACAGCGGTACAGGTAAATATACTTACACATTGGAAGCTGATAAAATGAATCAGGTTTATTCTGAATTGCAGATGAGTGCCTCGGAGTTCAAAGCTAATTATGAGTTCAAGAATGAAGATGAAAACCTGATTGGTACTATTACTCCGACAAGTGAAGGTTCAGAAGTCGGTTCTATCACATTGAAGTGGGAGGTAACTGAAGATGATTTAATGGAGGAATTCAATAGCAATCCATGGAATAATCAGAATTCATTGTCATTGACAAGGAAATGTACATGGGTTTCTAAAGATAAAAGTAGTACTGTATCATTTAATTTGGAGATGAATATCAGCAAACCTACATTCGGCATCGACAAGCAAAATCTAGACCTTGCAACTTACTGGTTGACTAATAATCTTTTTAAATGGGAGAATGTAGACTATATTGGAACTGACCATGCTAATGGGACGAAGTACAGTTATTTCGATTTGGATCTTGTGCAAATCTTTGATAAAGATGCTCAGAGTATATTAAGTGTTATAAATGATGTGTCTGATGAACCTAATGCTACAGCAAAAGTTGAAATTAGCAGCACGAATCCTATTTATAACGGAGCGCAAATTACTAATATTGGGGGTAAACCACATCTCCAGTTGAAGGAAACAGGTATGCTTGGTAATGGAAATTCAATCCCAACACCAGAAGCAAAGAATCTTATTGGTGAGGAAATTCCTTTGAAAGTCGTGATTAATCCAACAGGTAACGGATTTGAGTTCGTTGCAAAAGAGTTTAAAGTAAAGGTTCAGAAACCACTTAATATTACGATTGGCAATGTAACGGATTCATTCTATGAAGGTCTTAAGGAAAGTACAATAGATGTATCAGATCTTGTAACGATAGAAACAACCAGAGATGGATATGTTGTAGAGGATGTAGCTGATGGACAGGGTGGTGTAGGAGACAAGTATCTACACACTAAATCACTTTACGATTACTATGGAGTGAAGGGAGTTCAATGGGATATAGACGATGCAACGACTTCTTTGCAGGGGCGTGGACTTCCTAACGGGGCAACACTTACTTATAATAATGGTAAGCTTACTTATAAGAGAGGTGAACGCGAATATGGTGCTGCCTTTACGATTACTATTCCAGTAAATGTTTCTTATAGATGGGGAACTGTAAGTAAGGATATAGTGATTAAAGTAAATACCGGTATCAGAAACTAATCAAGATCGAATAGTTACAATGCTATATTTGTAACATGATAATCAAAAGAAGAGGGCTTCTTCCATGATGCCCTCTTCTTCTATAAAAATAAAGACGAAACAAAGATGAAAAGATTCAGGATTGGTGTGGTGGCAGGCATGATGAGCATACTGGTATGCCTTGTGATGTTCTCGGTATATTCCTGTCACTCAGGCGCGTCATCGCAAGAAGAGCCTGCGTTCACGCAGAAAGATACGGCAGACATACGCAATATCGCTATTGTCTATATGGATTTGTTGAAGAGCGGCGATTATGAAAGTGCAGCACGCATGCTTTTGAAAGAACAGGAGGACAGCAGTTTGTCTGTTCTTACAGAAGAGGAGATAAGGGCTGAGATTTCACGATCTGAAATGTTTCCGTGTTTGAATTATACTATCGACACGCTGATGTTGAATGCCGATGGAGACAATGTGGTCAAATGTATCGTTGAATTTTTTGAAAAGGCACCGGATGATCCGCGTCCGAATACAATTGGATTTACGCTCAAACCGATAAAGGATGAGGACGGAGAGTGGAAACTGGTGAAGGCTGAAGGAAAATAATATGTGGCAGGAGATGTTCTTGCAGGTGTGTCCGTAGGTGCTTTTGTTGGAGGAGGTGCGAACATCGCATGGAGCAATGGCAGGGCAAACAGACTGGCGAATATGGGCTATGAACTGCAGTATGTATGGGGCGGTACAAAGGTGCGACCTTTCGGACGTGCCGGCATAGATCTCAATTTCCGCATCAGCGATCGTGTGAGTCTCGGGCTGGAAGGCAATGCCAATATCATTTCAGACAAATTCAATTCCAAGAACGGCGACAATGCTGACTGTTTTTTTAATGTGCTTGCCGGTGTCAAGGTGGCTCTCGGAAAGACGTATAAGAGAGTGGTGCATGAGCCGGTGGAAGTAGTGGTGCCTCCGGTGTCAGAGAGCGATAATGCTGATGTGGAAATGGTTGAGACAAAACAGGAAATGGCTGAGGCTGACATAGTAAGAGAGATAAAGACTGAGATATTCTTTAAGATTTCATCGTCATATATCAGTGATTCAGAACAAATCAAGATGCTGGAACTGGTGAGATTCCTGAAAGACAATACGGATACAAAGGTGGCTGTGACTGGATATGCAGACTCGGGTACGGGAAATCCTCGTGTCAATATGAAATATTCGGAAGACAGAGTGGCTGCTGTAAAGTCATTTCTTGTCAACGCAGGGATATCTGCCGACAGGGTGACGACTGTGGCTAAAGGTGATACGGAGCAGCCATATACGGAAAACGCCAAGAACCGTGTCTGCATTTGTGTGGCAAAGTAGTTTAGTTTGATATATACCTACCGGCAGGATACAGTTTTTTAATTGTTCGTGAGAATGATCGTGTGAAGGTGTCATTTTTCATTCCCCTTTGATAATTACACAAATAATGCCTTTCAACTGTATTCTGCTACTTATTGAATGTGAAAATTAGCCTATTCATAAATATATAATCCTAATTTCTTATGTTTATATCCCCATGAGCATAAGAATACAGTAGTAAAGTAGGCAGGGTGGAGTCTTTGTGGCAGGCGTGCCATAAGGCGCTCCATCCGTTTTTTGTTTTGTCGGATGTGTCCGTATGCCCTTTTGTCTGTGTACAGAGGAGATTCATGGGCATACATCGACATAAAATGTAATATCTCAGAGTATGAACACTCGTTTGCTGTAGCTTGAACGGTAATTACGCGTGGATTGTCTCGTGACGGAGATCATATGGATAGGAGTGGCGAAAAGCCGAACAACCTAATGAAAATGTCCGGCTGTCACGCCGCAACAAGGCCGGCGTCCTCATAAACCGGCTTGATTATCTCCACTCTCACACCATCTGCCTTGTCATAAATTACGGGCTTTTGCTGACAATCTGAAATGTTAAAATCAAGGCCTCGCAGAATCGCATAAAATCGTCCGGACCTTGCCGAAGTTCCGTTTGTGCGATTCTGAGGCCGTTTTCAGGCCTTGAATTCGGAATGTAAAAATAATACAATTCCGCTCAGAAAAAGATACATTTATTCACATTCGCGTGTGTCTCGTCTGAAAAAAGAGTACGCCGGAAATAAATTTTCAAGGTGAACCAAATTTGTTTAAAAGGCACTTTAAAAACATTTTCAAGGTGAATGGAATTTATTTTCAAGGTGAACGAGTTTGAGAATATCCGTTTTTCGGGCTGAAATTGGATATTGCCCCAATTGATTTCTTAAAAAATCAAAATCTGATTTTTCAATGCCACGAAAAACAAAAACGGATTCCAGTGGCGAAAAACAGGAATTTTGGATAAAGAATTTTATAACTCACTGATTATCAATACATCCTATTTTTACCCTAACTATACTCCCTGCACCTGAAACCTCATCGTTCTTACTGAAATAGTATTCTGTTGATTATCAGATGCTTATTAATAAAATCTCAAAAAATCAACGATTGACAAAGTGTGAATGAGTCTTAATTGTGTTAATAAAGTTTCGTTTGCTACGAGTGGACTTAGTGTCAAAAAGAAAGAAGAAATGCTTCTGAGAAAGACAGCTGCTTTTGCAGGTGTATTCACAGACTCAGCAAAAAAACAAGGTTCTTCCGCATTGGAATTTGCAGGCACAGGCGTTGCAAGTTACACTCGCGGTAAGACTAAGTTTTGACAAGCTTGTGTCTCCGGCAGCGCAGGTTGCAGCAGGCTATAGGTTCGATAAGGTGCTTGGTCTTCGTCTTCACGGAGGAGTTACAGAGAGGAAGGGGACATGGTATCTCCTGATGCAAAGTACAGCTTCTATAGTGCAGATGCAAGTCTTGATCTTCATGCAGATCTCAGTGCTCTTGTGTGCGGGTATAATCCGAAGCGAGTGTTCAATGTCGGTGCTTTTGCCGGAGGAGGTGCGAACATCGTATGGATAGGAGTGGCGAAAAGCCAGACAACCTAATGAAAATGTCCGGATGATCTAACGAAAATGCGCCAAATAACCGAATCGTAGGGTAAAAGTGTTATCTTTGCAAAGATTTATCGTGGTATTAAAGAATATAGGGACATGAAGACAGTCATTTTCGATTTTGACGGCACTATTGCCGATACCCGAGCCGGAATTGTCAGTACGGTAAAGGCAACCCTGCATGCCATGAGCCTTCCGGATGTCGCTGAAGACGCGATAAAGGAACTGATCGGGCTTCCGCTGAAAGAAACCTTCGTGAGGGTGGCAAACATTGACGATGAGAAGCTATTGGCAGAGGCTGTAGACACATACCGCCGCCTATTCAACAAGATATGTGAAGACAAAATATGCCTGTTTCCGCATGTGGCAGACACACTGCGCGAACTGCATTCCCGCGGAAAGATTCTTGCAGTGGCCTCCAGCAGAGGACGCGAGTCGCTGTCCATGCTGCTGGGCATGTTCGGCATCAGCAGATACATTTCATTGATATCCGGCGAGCAAGACGTCGTGAACAAGAAACCGGCTCCCGACATGGCGCTGCGGATTTTAGACATCACTCATTCAAAGGCTTCGGAAACGCTGGTGGTCGGAGACACGTCTTTCGACATCGAGATGGGAAAAGGGGCAGGATGCACGACCTGCGGAGTGACCTACGGCAACCATCCGCGCCAAAAGCTTGAGACGGCAGGCGCCGATTTCATCATCGACAACTTCGCCGACATTACCGATATTGTAAATTAAGATATAATCTTATGGCAGCAGACAGGAATGAGGCAATCCCCTTGCTGCCATATAAAAAGCTACAAGATATTTATGTATTATGTGTCAAAGCAGATGGAGATAGCCGGTTGCCACAGGCTTGAACTCTCATACGAGAGCAAGTGTTGCAACATGCATGGGCATAACTGGATTGTAACCGTACATTGCAAGGCAAAGGAACTCAATGCGGACGGCATGGTCATAGACTTCAAACATGTGAAGGACAAGATTCATGCCTATCTCGACCACGGCAACTTCAATGAGCTTCTGCCGTTCAACCCTACTGCGGAGAATATTGCACGCTGGATTTGCGAACAGATTCCCCGGTGCTACCGCGTGGACGTAGAGGAAAGCAAAGCAAATATCGCCACGTATGTGAAAGACGAGGATGACAAAGCATGAAGGTAAATGAAATTTTCTACTCCATACAGGGAGAAGGCAGACACACCGGAACTCCGGCCATATTCATTCGGTTTTCGGGATGTAACCTCAAATGCAGTTTCTGCGATACGGAACATGAACCCTACGAAGAACTCACAGAAGATGAAATCGTGGCAAGCATAGCCGGTTATCCGGCTTCGCACACCGTCATCACAGGCGGAGAACCGACCCTGCAGCTTACCGCATCACTTGTGGACAAGCTTCACAGAATCGGCAAATTCGTACAAATCGAGACCAACGGTTCTGTAGCTATTCCAGAAAACTGTCAGGTAGACTGGATTACGTGTTCTCCGAAAAGCCTTCCGGTCGTTCTGTCGAGAATCGACGAACTGAAGGTCGTATACTTCGGACAAGACATGTCACAATACAACCGATTCGATGCAAATGAGTATTACCTGCAACCTTGCGACACGAAAGACGAAGCAAAAAATGTACATTATATATCCGAAACTATTAACTATATTAAAAGTAATCCAAAATGGAAACTGTCGCTCCAAACGCAGAAGATATTAAACGTGCGATAAGGACACTGCTGCTCGCTATCGGCGAGGACCCCGACCGCGAAGGACTTTCCGGCACTCCTGACCGCATCATGCGTATGTGGAAAGAGATATTCAGAGGTTACGACAAGAGCCGCCGACCGGCAATTACTACTTTTGAGAATGAAGAAGGCATGTCTGACATCATTTTCGACAGCGGAGATTTCTATTCCATGTGCGAGCATCATGTTCTGCCGTTCTTCGGCAAATATTACTTTGCGTATGTCCCTTCACCAACGGGACGCATCCTCGGCATATCCAAAATAGCACGCGTGGTCGGCTATTGTTCGGCACGTCTGCAACTTCAGGAGCGCCTTGCACGCAACATCGTGGACATGCTCTCGGAAGCCCTCGACGGCAATGTGCTTGGATTTGCCATCGTAATGAAAGGCAAGCACTTGTGCAAGACCATGCGCGGAGTACGCAACGACGGAAACATGTGCGTGGCACACTTCACAGGAGTATTCAAGCAGCAGACGGAAATGCGCAACGAATTTTACAGACTCGTGGAAATGCAAGGATAGAACCTACTTCACATTTTACACCCCCTTTCATAATACTAAATTTTGTCTCATGTCTGCAAGCATTTACTTGCCGGCATGAGTTTTTTTCTTTCATGTAAAATATTTTCCGTTCCGGTTTGTCTGTATGTATGAAACATCATAAATATGCAACACCTGAAAAAAGAAAAAACAATGAAACTAAGATTTATCAAATTGGGCGCACTGCTCGTCGTCATCCCGGCAATTCTAAGCCTTTCCATCATGTGGCTATGGAATGCAGCAATTCCTTCCGTATTCGGTCTGTCACCCCTGAACTTCGGCCAAGCCGTATGCTTGCTGCTATTGTCGCACATCCTGTTCGGCGGATTCGGACTGCTTCTTTTAGGAGGAGTGTTTCATGCCGTCTCCAATCACATGCCCCATCCCATGTATGAGAAATGGGTGCGCATGACAGAAGAGCAGCGCAGGGAGTTTCTCAGGAAGAGACGCGGGAATGGCTTCCGACACATCCGGAACAAAGAGGAGAGGAATACTGAAGAGACAGAACAATGAAAGACCTCAAACCGGCAAAAGCAGCCGACACAACGGTCCTACGGCACCAAGCGGAAAAATACCGTCCGAAATTAGAGTCGTTTATCCGCAAGTGGATTTCCAACAAACAAGACATAGAAGACATCGTACAGGATGTATTCTATCAGTTGTTCCGCACTTTAGACATGAATCTTTGCCAAATAGAAAACCTGTCCTCATGACTCTACCGAGTGGCCCGGAACATGGTCATCAACAAAGGCAAACGCAAGACTGAAGAAGAGTATCCGCTGTCCCTGCACGGCGATGACGGTTTCCTGCAGACAGATTTCCCTGCCGATCTGTTCGACAGCAGAAACCCGGATCCGGAAACCGTCTACCTGCGTTCGCTTGTCTGGCAAGAGCTCGAAACAGCCCTTTCGGAATTGCCGGCGGAACAACGGGCGGTTTTTGAGCTTACGGAATTTGAAGGTTTGACGATGAAGGAGGTCGCTTCCGTCACAGGCGCTTCCATCAATACACTATTGTCACGCAAACACTATTCCGTCCTCCATCTGCGCTCACGCTTAAAGAGTTTATACAATGATATACTTGAATATTGAGACTCTGCCGACACACATTTCCGGAGCTATTTTACAGCCACCTTCTTGCAGTAATCGTTCCGGCCGACTTTCATGCAGACAATGTACATGCCTTTCGACAAAGGAATGTCAAGACCGCCGACGGGAAGAGGTCTGTCCAACACCTTTTCCCCATTCAAAGAGTACAGTGCAGCCGACATCCGCATCACATTCACCAAACGGTATTCGGGAACAATCCGCAGTATGTCATTGTCGCACGACAACCGCACAGGAAAGCTCTCATCGTCACAGCCTACAGGAAGAGAAATTCCATTGACAGCCTTGTCCTTCGGCAAACGCATGAGCATCCAGTTGCGATGGCCTGCCGACACAGACGTGCCATAGTCCCAAAGCCCTACCCGTGTACCGGGAGAACTCGATTCACCTTCCAAGTCAAAAGCCTTCACACCGTCCTCCGCAACAATCTTGGTCAAATACTTTTCAACCGGAGCCAACGTAAACATCTGGCCATCGGCTTCCGCCGTTTCCGTTGTCAGAGAATATCCGGGAAGCGTACCTGTAAGTATATCACCATTTTGATTCTTTATGACAAATGAATCCCCAACAGGGCGGAAGAACCAAGTCTGCGAAGAAGAGATGCCCGACGGATTCTCCCGATCCGGCCGGATTTGTTCAATGCTGACAGTTCCCCCGTCCGCAGACAGGCACGTACTCGTATTATATTGCGGCAGAATCATATACGGAGCATCTTCCGCCATACCGGTGTCTTCGGTCCTGACCACCCTGACAGGAATGACAAATGTAGCAATACTCAGCTTAGGCAGTTCAAAACGGAGCGTATAGTTATCCAAAGTATAATCCTTGACCGTCTTATTGCTTTCATACTCCGTTGTCCTGCGGCATAGTATATCCCCAATAGAATCGCAGAACACCAGACCCGCCTCATGAGAAACAGGTTCGAGTGAAGGATTGATGGCAACAAGCACCAGCGTATCGGAATGCTCACTCACAGCAGCGAGCGTCTGCGGATGCAATGTGGAAATATAAGTATAGCCCTGCTTGATATACCTGCTGAAATGCTGGCGTACATAAAAGTTCTTGACACGTTCGTATGTGCCTTCACCGAAATCAGCCTTGACAAGACACCACTGGTCATTTCCTTCTTCCACGTATTGCCAGTCTATCCATGCATCCGGCATGATATACTTAATGTCATCAATGAGCCGCTGCGCCATATCAAGATTACCCCGAATACCTTCCCCACCGTTTCCGGTCTCACTCATCCACAGCATCTTCCCGGCATCTCTCGCCAAAGAGCCTACCCTGCTACGGTCCTTGTCGGAAGCGCTGTAGGTGTGTGTGTTCCACTGGCCCACAAGATCAAGCACTCCGGCACTTTTATATTGCTCTATTGCCGACACAGACTGTGCGACACTGGTTTCATCAGAAGCAGAAATCACGGTATTCAATCCGGATGCTTTCAGCACAGGCGAAAGAACTTTCAGAAACGCAACCTGCGAACTGATATCGAAATGACATCCTTCCTGTCCCCCGTTGGCTCCCCAATAACTCGTCTGAGGTTCATTAAAAGGTTCAAGAGTCTTGAACTCAATACCGTACTCATCTCTGTAGTGTTTGCACACATCCACAAGATAATGTGCAAACTCTTCATAATATTCAGGTTTCAGATTGTCCTTGGAAGCATTCACATTTCCGGCACAACAACCACTGTAAGTCATATAATAAGGTGCAGAATTGCTGAAAGCCTCAAAAACAGCATCCGGACGCTTTTCCTTGATTTTCAGCATAATCTTCCTTTGCGCCTCATCACGGCTCCAGATATAATCTCCGTCCGAAGAGTCTTTGAAGCCTTCCATCTCAGCTCTGAGACCTTTGCCGCCTCCGGCTCCCATATGATGCAGAGTGCAGTTCTTGTGCTCAGGATCATCACCTCCGCCAATATTATACCGGAAGATATTATAATTGAGGTTATCAGGGCCGACAAGCCAGTTGACAATCTTGTTTATATCGCTGTCGCTCCACTTGCCGCACATATTCGCCCACCAGCACAAGGAGATGCCCCAACCTTCATTGACCTGACGCAAAGCGGTAGGATTGACAATGTATGACGCTTGGGGTTCCTGCACATCGTTTGTTTGCGCCTGAACAACAGCCGTTCCGCAGACAGAACAGAGCAATACAGCGGAAGCCACATTCCCGATAAGATTTTTCATAGAATAAACACTTACTTATAAGATTAAAAAACAAAAGAGATATCATCAGGCATTCCGACACAGAATACCGACTGCATCTCATTAAAACTATCTGTCAGGATTTCCATCCTATTCGGAAACAAAGTTAAACCTTACGGTCTTTTTTACAAAATTTTCAATGTCTCTTTTCTCATTTTTTGTACTTTTGGAGTGATTTTGTAAAAACGACAGTTGCATGAACACGAAAAAGCTAAAAAGACTTTTGGACAAAAAGGAACTGTACAGCATCATATTTGAGTCTGACACGTTTGAAGGCAAAGCCTTTGATATTGCAGTAATGACAGCCATCATACTGAGTCTGGTTGTGGCATTTGTAGAAAGCATGCCGTTTGTGGCCGGCAACTACAAACTCATACTCAAAATAATGGAATATGCATTGACATTCTTCTTCACAATAGAATACGCGCTTCGCATCTATTGTTCCCCCAGACCGCACAAATATATCCTAAGCTTTTTCGGAATAATAGACCTGCTGTCGACCCTCCCGCTCTATTTGTCCTTTCTGCTCCCATCGGCCCGCTACATGCTTCTGCTGCGCTCCTTCCGGCTCATACGCGTCTTCAGAGTGTTCAAACTTTTCTCCTTCATCAACGAAGGCTATCTGCTGATGCAGTCCATACGCAGAAGCATGAACAAGATTCTGGTTTACTTTCTGTTCGTACTCATTCTCGTCACAGCAATAGGCACACTCATGTTTATGACGGAAGGGACTGTTCCGGGATCGGGATTCACGGATATACCGACAAGCATCTACTGGGCAATAGTCACCCTTACCACAGTAGGATATGGCGACATAACCCCTGTAACGCCATTCGGACGGTTTCTTTCGGCGGTTGTCATGATTCTCGGTTACACCATCATCGCCGTTCCGACCGGTATCGTTTCTGCCACAATGATTGACGAGACCAAACGGAAAGGGAAAAACGGAAGATGTCCGCGCTGCAACCGGCGCACAGATCTGGATGCCAATTATTGCAAGCACTGCGGTGAAAGGTTATAACAAGAAAAAGGCGGCAACGAGAGGGAGATGCCCGACCCTCTCGTGGCCGCGGCAGGTTAATGAATGATGAAAAGAGGTACTGCCCAAGATACAGTCCCGGATAAAATCTTCTGACTTCATCATCGTGCCACCCCAAAATCAGTCCGGCTATCACGCTGCAACAAAGCCGATGTCTTTATAAATCAGCTTGGCTGCCTTCGCTGTTGTGCGCTATCTATTTGTCATGAATTACAGCTTATTTTTGACAATCTGAAATGTTAAAATTCAAAGTTCCGAGAATCGCGTAAAATCGACCAAACCTTACCGAAGTTCCATTTGTGCGATTCTCAGGCCGTTTTCAGGCCTTGAACCGCGAATGTAAAAATAATATAATTTGCATTCGGAAAAGATACATTTATTTACATTTGCGCGTGCATCGCCTGAAAAAAGAGCACGCTGGAAATAAATTTCGTTCACCTTGAAAATTGTTTTAAAGTGCCTTGTAAAAAATTTTTCAAGGTGAACAAAGTTTATTTTCAAGGTGAACGAGTTTGAAAAAGTCCGTTTTTCGGGCTGAAATCTGGTGTGCCACAAATTTATTTCTTAAAAAGTCTAAATCGGATTTTTCAATGTCACGAAAAACAAAGATGGGTTTTGGCCACGAAAAACAAGAGTCTTAGACAAGAAATTTCATAACTCGTTGATTATCAACACTTCCTATTTTTGTCACAACCTATGCTTCTTGTACCAAAAACTGCACTGTTTCGCTAAAAGAGTATTCCACTGATTATCAATTGTTTATCAATAAATATTCAGAAATTCAACGATTGACAAGATGTAAATGGATCTTAATTATGTTAATAAAATTCCGTTTGCTATGGGTGGAGTTAGTAGCAAAAAGAAACAACAAATTAAACTTTTGAAAATCAAAAACTCAAGAACAAAAGAGTTCAAAAGCCCAAATAATTTGGCATTGCGCCCGATTTACATTACCTTTGCAAGCTGATATACGTCATTGTGGCTTGTTATGCGCATCATAAAGAAACTCGACATATTCGTTCTCAAGAATTATCTTACACTGTTTGCAGGAACATTCTGCATCAGTCTCTTTGTCGTCATGATGCAATTTTTGTGGAAATATGTGGATGACCTTATAGGAAAAGGACTTGCCTTGAGCGTGATGGCAAAATTCTTTTTCTATGCAGGCGAAACCCTCGTTTCCTTAGCATTGCCCTTGGCCATATTGCTTGCCTCGCTGATCTCATTCGGAAATCTTGGGGAACGTCTTGAACTTCTTGCCATAAAGGCCGCCGGAATATCCCTTTTCCGTACCCTCCGTCCACTCATCATCTTCAATGTGATGGTGGCATGCGGCTCATTCTATTTCCAGGATGTTGTAGCTCCAAGAGCACAACAGAACCTTATGCAACTCCTGTATTCCATGAGACAGAAATCGCCCGAGCTTGATATTCCGGAAGGTGTCTTCTATGACGGGATAGACGGTCTGAACCTGTATGTAAAGCACAAGGACAAGGAAACCGGTGCGCTTTACAATATCATCATATACAATATGCGCGACGGTGTGGACAATGCACACATTATACTTGCCGATTCCGGAAGACTGGAGACAAGCAGTGACAAACAGCACCTGCTGCTGCATCTATATAAAGGCGAACAGTTTGAGAATCTGCGTTCGGGGGCTTTGGTGACCAACAACATCCCTTACAGGCGAGAGACATTTATGGTCAAGCATTTTATCATAGACTTCGACACGAACTTCAACATGGCAGATGAAGACACTTTCGCCGGTTCCGCCACCACAAAGAATATACGTCAGCTTGTTGCAGACATCGATTCGCTAGAAACATATTACGACAGCCTGGGAGTTTCTTATTATGAGGAGATGAAACGGAACGCATTATTCATTCCGACAGGCAACAGGGAAGAGAGAGACAGTACTACAACTGCACAGCCACAATCGGACAAAAGAGCCGCCAAGAAAGCAAACATTGTGCTTGACAGTGTGTTTGCCAAGATGAGCATAGGCGAACAAGAGGCGATTGTCAGAGCCACCATGCAGAAAGTATCTATACAGCAGATGGACACGGAGTTCAAAAGTGCCAGCATGGAAGACGGCAACAGCCAGATACGGCGGCACTGGCTGAAATTCTGGGAGAAGATAACCATGTCACTCGCCTGCATCGTCTTCTTTTTTATCGGGGCGCCTCTCGGGGCCATAATCCGCAAAGGTGGACTCGGTCTGCCGGTGGTAGTGTCGGTCATCATCTTCATCATCTACTACATCATCAACACGGCAGGAATGAAGCTGGGACGACAAGGCAGCATTCCCGTATGGTTTGGCATGTGGCTGAGTACGATTGTACTTGCTCCTCTTGGGGTTTTCTTCACTGTAAAGTCCAACAACGACTCCGTCGTGTTCAATATGGACGCATACATTTCATTCTTCCGCAAACTGTGGGGCATAAGGGCCAAGAGGCATATCGTGCGCAAAGAAGTCATTATCAATACTCCCGACTATGCTGCGTGTGCCGACAAACTGGGCCGACTTGTCGGGTTGTGCCAGACATACCAACGGACGCACAGCCTGCATCCTCTCCCTAATTACATCAACTTGTATTTCCGTACAGACAGGGATGAAGTCGTGGAGAACATCGTGCGGTTGATGGAAGAAACCGTGGAAGAATTGTCAAACAGCAAAGACAAGCAGATATTAGTGGGACTCAACTATCTTCCGGTGATTGATACGTATGCGCATACGGCTCCTTTCCGGAACCGCAAACTGAATATCGCCTCCGGAGTGTTGTTCCCGATAGGTGTCGGACTGATGTTCCGCATCGTACGTTTCCGGAGAAGACTGAAAAAGGACTTGCGTGCAAGCATCAAGGCAGGAATCGGCCTGAAAGAAAGGTGCGAATATCTGGCGACCTCGAATGTTCTGCCTGTTTGAGAAACAGACTATGCGAATAGTCGGAATACAAGACAGGCCGGGCCGGCGACAGATATGCATAACTAAAGAACTTAATAAAATATCAAAATATGGAAGACTTCAAATTCAGTACAATAGAAGAAGCTATCGAAGACTTCAGACAGGGCAAATTCGTCATAGTGGTCGATGATGAGGACCGAGAGAACGAAGGCGATTTTATTACTCCGGCTGAGATGATCACGCCGGACAAAGTCAACTTCATGCTGACAGAGGGTCGCGGGGTACTCTGTGCGCCGATTACCATGTCGAGGGCTGAGGAACTGGAGTTGCAGCATCAAGTAGAGAACAACACTTCGATGCTGGGCACACCATTCACTGTCACTGTTGACAAACTGGAAGGGTGTACCACCGGTGTTTCTGCCCACGACCGTGCAGCAACAATACGAGCACTTGCAGACCCGTCCTCCACTCCACAGACTTTCGGACGACCGGGACATATCAATCCGCTTTATGCACAGGACAAGGGAGTGCTGCGACGTGCCGGACATACAGAAGCCGCAATAGATCTTGCGCGCCTTGCAGGTCTTCGTCCGGCCGCTGCACTTATCGAAATCCTGAACCCTGACGGGACAATGGCACGTTTGCCGGAATTGAGGCTCAAAGCCCAAGAGTTTGGCTGTAAGCTGATACAGATAAAAGACCTTATCGCCTACCGTCTTTGCCGCGAGTCTCTTGTAGAGAAAGGGGTGGAAGCGGACATGCCGACAGAACACGGGCATTTCCACATCATACCTTTCCGTCAAAAGAGCAACGGTCTGGAGCACATCGCATTGTTCAAGGGAGAATGGAGCAAAGACGAGCCGGTACTTGTACGCATGCATTCATCGTGTATGACAGGAGACATTTTCGGTTCTATGCGTTGCGATTGCGGTGATCAGCTTCATAAATCTATGGAACTTATAGAAAGAGAAGGCAAAGGTGTGGTCGTTTACCTTAATCAGGAAGGACGTGGCATCGGACTGATGAACAAGATTGCCGCTTACAAGTTGCAGGAAGAAGGCTATGATACTGTCGACGCGAACATTCATCTCGGTTTTGATCCGGACGAACGCGACTACGGTGTCGGTGCACAAATCCTTCGGGAACTCGGAGTAGGTAAAATCCGTCTGCTCACCAATAACCCCGTGAAGCGTGTCGGACTTGAAGGATATGGACTTGAGATTGTGGAGAATGTACCTATCGAGATTACTCCCAACCAGTATAATGAGCGATATCTGCGCACAAAACAAGAGAGGATGGGGCATACGCTTCATTTCAACAAGTGATAAAGCAGCTATAAACATCAGCAACGCGCACACACCGGAGCAAGACAAGAGCAGCAAGAAAAGAATGAGCAAGCCAACGGAAAGCCTGTACGCAACAGAGTTCTTGCATTTCTCCGGTATACCCGATAAGTCAAACAAACAGGCTGAATACCTTCAGCTTCAAATATTATCAATATGGAAAATGAATTTTATTCGCGCAACTACTCTTACGGTAGTTCATACGATGTGACCACAGTGTTTGCATCATTGATGAAAAAAGTGTATGTATGGATGACACTGGCGCTCATCGTAACCGGACTGACAGCTTATTATGTCGCTTCTGTGCCGGACATGATTTACGCTCTCTGTTCAAGCCGATTCATGTTTTGGGGACTGTTGATTGCCGAATTGGCTGTAGTGATGTTTCTTTCTGCACGCATCAACAAGATGTCCTTCCCCGTAGCTGCCACCATGATGGCAGTTTATTCCGTTCTCAACGGGATTTCATTGTCTGTCATCTTTATTGCCTATACGTTGTCTTCCATAGCTCCGACTTTTTTCATTACAGCAGGAACCTTTGCCGCAATGGCGCTTGTCGGACACACAACAAACAAAGATTTGACGAAGATGGGAGGAATTCTGCTGATGGGAGTCCTCGGACTTATCATTGCCACAGTGGTGAACATTTTTGTCGGCAGCACATTGATGGGCTACATCATATCAGGTGTAGGAGTCATCATATTCACAGGTCTGACAGCCTATGACGCCAACAAGATAAAGACAATGGTCATGCAGTGCGAGTCTGTCGACGAAAGCAGCCAGAAAACAGCTCTGATGGGTTCGCTCATCCTTTACCTCGATTTCATCAACTTGTTCCTGTACATGCTCCGCTTTTTGGGAAACAGGAAATGACCGTTCCCTGAAAACGTCAGCTATAGAAACGGATTTATCAGCTATAGAAACGGATTTAAATATTGATCAGTATAAAATAAAAACAACAAAGTCCGCCCCCTCGCCATAAGGACATGGGAACTTTGCACAAGCAGGTTCGGGGATGAAAATATGGAAAACTTATCAGATCGTCTTAACAGACTTTCGCCTTCTGCCACACTTGCTATGTCGCAGAAGAGCAGCGAGCTGAAAGCTCAAGGTGTGGATGTGATCAATCTTAGTGTGGGTGAACCTGATTTCAACACCCCGGATCATATCAAGGAAGCGGCCAAGAAGGCTGTCGATGACAATTTCTCACGTTACAGTCCTGTTCCGGGTTATCCGGAACTTAAGAATGCGATTGTGGCCAAACTCAAGAACGAGAACGGACTTGACTACAAGCCTTCACAGATTCTTTGTTCCAATGGTGCGAAACAGTCAGTTTGCAATACCGTCATGGCATTGGTAAATGCCGGTGACGAGGTGATCATTCCGGCTCCATATTGGGTAAGCTATCCGCAGATGGTGAAGCTTGCAGAGGGAGAACCGGTATTTATCGAGGCGACAATCGAACAGGATTTCAAGATTACCCCGGAGCAGCTTGAGGCGGCCATCACAGCCAAGACACGTGCCATCATTCTCTGCTCACCTTCAAATCCTACCGGTTCCGTCTACAGCAAGGCAGAACTTGAAGCTTTGAAGAATGTACTTCTCAAACACGAGCGCGTCATTGTCATTGCTGACGAAATCTATGAGCACATCAATTATGTCGGCAAGCACGCGTCTATGGCTGAGTTCGACGACATCAAGGACAGGGTTGTCATTATCAACGGAGTGAGCAAAGCATATGCAATGACAGGATGGCGCATCGGCTTCATTGCGGCTCCCGAATGGATTGTGAAAGGATGCAACAAGCTTCAGGGACAGTACACGAGTGGCCCTTGCTCTGTCAGCCAGAAGGCGGCAGAAGCGGCCTATACAGGCAGCCAGCAGTGCGTGGAAGATATGCGCAAAGCTTTTGAACGCAGGAAAAACCTGATTGTGAAACTGGCAAAGGACATCCCTGGGCTGGAAGTAAACGACCCTCAAGGTGCTTTCTATCTTTTCCCTAAATGTTCAGCATATTTCGGCAAGAAAGACGGTGAACGCGCAATCAACAATTCCACAGATTTTGCCATGTATCTTCTTGAAACAGGCCATGTGGCAACTGTCGGCGGCGACGCTTTCGGAAGTCCTGAATGTTTCCGCATGAGCTATGCTACAAGCGATGAAAACATCACAGAAGCAATGAAGCGTATCAAAGAAGCTCTTGCTAAATTGAAGTAATTATGTATGTCTTTCCACAGAGTAGTCGGACTGACTCTCTGTGGTTGTGACAAGAAAATGTCAGACTTATGTCCTTTCGTCTTGATAACGTACTGTATAAAGACAAAAGGACATATTTTATTAGGTGCGTGGCATTATTTCCAGACAGCCTCGGTCTCCTTATCTCTCAACATCCCCGGATTCTGCCTGATAAATTCATAACCGAAGCGGCAACGCAGGCAGTTGTGAGGCTCGCAGTAACAGGCCGTCAGCTGTATTAATGCCTGTGAATCGGCAGCAGACTCACACTTTATACCGGCATCCCGCCACATACGTGTGATATAATTGTTTTCCGGTTTGATTTCCTCCAATATGCGCATGGCACGTTCACACAGCCGTTCTTCATTCTTATAACGTCCATACGCAAACAGAATCGGTATCACTGTGTTTATAGTGATGAGATTGAAAGAAGAATCAGACAGGCATTTGTCCGATTCGGCGGACACATCGGAGCAGAAGGTATAATGCGCCTGCCAGTATTTGCTGACTTTCGTCTGTAGCAAATCGTGGATTTCACCCTTGCTTTCCGCATTCATCAAGCGTGAAAGATTGATACGCCGCTCATAATAAAGCATGGCGAGTTGCGCAATCCTCACATGAGGGAAATTCTGCGGACGCAGTCTCATGAATCTCCATGTACTTGAAGGTATCGGTGTCAGCGAGAACTTCTGCTTCATGTAACGGTATTCATTGCTCAGACATCTGAAATATTCATTATCCTGCATATCTTTGTGATATTTGTCTTGCCGGACACCGTTGTCAAGCAATCCTGCCTGTCCGAAAAAGATGGCTTCAATCTGGAACAGGTTGTCACGGTGCTTGCCGGTGGCAGAGAGCGGAATTGATTTTGCCCACAGTTCAAAAGCATCTCCATTGATTCCGAAACCAAAATTGCGTGCCAACGTGACAAAAAAGGTCGCCTCCCAATCTTTGCCGAGATATTCCCATCTTGCCATTATCTGTTGCGTGCGCAGTTCCAGACGCTCCACTTGCAACGCGGACATCCATGAATGAATCATCAGTTGAGACTGATTTTCAACCGTACTTTTGCATCTTGGGCGATATTCCGAGCGTATGAGTTCATCATAGTTGGTCCTGACATATGCAGGAGGATCAAGCTTCAGCTGGGGTATCGGAGAACCGTCAGGATAAAGTATAATACTGTCAGAAATAGAAACGACGTGCAAAATAATATTGGAGTATGCCGCATCTTTGTCATGCCCATGCCTGAACCAGTCACTGGCGCGCACATGTATTTCCACATTGCCTGCCCACATCGTACCACCGATTCTGATTTTTGCATTCAGAAAATCCGGTCCGGCATTGCTGTTGTGTATACCGGGATGTATAACCTCCACTTCTTTGCCATCGGTGGTATGAAGCGTTTGCATCGGAAATATTTTGTGCTTCCACACATAATGTAACAGTTCTTCCATAATTGTTCCCCTTTATATATTAGATCAGGTCCATTTCCGGTTCCTCCGGCTTTTCTCGCACTTACCTCATGCGAACTTGCCTGTTGCTGCAAAAGTAGGGAAAAAAGCTGATACTTCCGTTCCTGACAGATAAAGATTTTCTGTGACTTTTTGCGAACGTCCACTTCCTTCTCTTTCTCATTTCTCATGAGGACCTTTGTCATTTGTTTCAGGCTCCATAGCAGATGCTTCCGGACAAAATGCCGCATTCTTGGAGTGGCAGCACCGGAAAGATGAAATCGCCCTTCTGAAAAGTCAAAATCACTGCACTGTTTTCTTAAATCGGCACTGCCGATTGTAAAAACTGCACTGCTGATTGTATAATCGGCACTGTAGATTTTATAATCGGCAGTGCCGATTTAAGAAAACAGTGTAGTGATTTTGACTTTTCAATGGGGTGAATTTAATTTTTCACAGGCTGTAACATAATGAAATTCAGTGCTATACAGGGAAGTATTAGCTTGAGCGGAAATCCGGACTACGTTCAAATCAAAAAATGCAGACGGATTTAAGTGGTGCGTTTGCAGACTTATCTTGTAACTTTGATGATTTAGAGCTGGTGTTTTTACAGACTCCTCCGTCGCTTCGCGCCACCTCCCCTAACTTAGGGGAGGAGTCTGGTTACCTGTTCGGTGTAAATGCTATTATATTGACAAACAACATGTTGACTCACTATTGGCTTTCCAACGAGCAAGGTAACTAAGCTCCTCCCCTAAGTTAGGGGAGGTGGCGCGAAGCGACGGAGGAGTCTGTAAAAACACCAGCCAACACACAAAATCACAAGCTATAGGAGTCTGTAAATATATCTGCCCTAAATCATTAAAAATACGAGAAAACTCTATAAATATACCATCCAAAAACAAACATACAAAAACCTTGAAGTCAGTTTCCAAGAGGAAAAGCCCTGTGTCTTTTTGAGATGTCCGGACAAACCGTTATATTTGTGCAACCAACAACGTAAATATATGGATAAGAGAATCTTATGTGTGACCTATTTAATATGTCTTTCAACATGCTTTTTGCAGGCGCAAGACAAGCCGCGTTTGTATCCCTTTGAAGGACTGGGCACATTGCGCAATGCCTCGGACAACGGACATTGGGCTGTTGGTGCGGTCGGTTCCGGCGAAGAAACAGAAAACGGCAGTTTGGTACAACTTATGGACCTGACCACAGGAAAGGTCGTGGCACTTCCGCTTGCGGAAGAGCAGAGAGAATACGGCGGAAGTACGTTTGATGTAAGCGATGACGGCAAGACCGTTGCCGGAAGCTTCAACGGATATGCCGCATATTATAGAGACGGACGTTGGCACACTCTTCCTGTACCCGAAGGATATGAGAACTACAAGGGAGTTGTGGAATATATGTCCGCAGATGGAAGATGGATGATCGGATATCTGTTCAACAGTTCGTGGAGCATCCTCAGCATGCTATGGAAAGACGGTGAGATTGCCAATCTCACGGATGTTCCGGGAAATGGACAAGCCAAATATCTGCGAGTGTCCGGCGACGGACGCAAGGTATTCCTGAACGGAGGAAACGGTTTCTATATCTACGACACGGAACACAGCTCTTATGAAAGAGTGGAATACAGACTCGGGACCAACGAAGTAGCCATCAGCAACAACGGACGTTATGTCGGCGGATTCAAAGGAAAGACAGAATATAACGGAGGAGAATGGCCCTCTGCCGAATACACCGTAAGTTATCTTTACGACACGGAGACAAAAGTATACAAAGAATACGACGAGCCAGACGAACAAAACATATCCGTTGCGGCAGTCGGCAATGACGGTACGCTTTACGGTGCATCACCGATGTATCCTCCGCTGCGTACCCTGTATATACATTCCGACAATGGATGGATTGAACTTGAGACCATTCTCAGCCAGCAGTACGGAATGTCATTTACAGCCGGGACCGGTTTCGATTATTCCGGAACGCCCATGTCGATAAGCAATGACGGATGCACATTGTCCGCGTTTTCCGTCATCGGAAGCTCGTGCTATTCACTGACACTGCCGGAGCCTTTTGGAGAAGTGGCAAACAGAATAAATCTGTTGTCAGCCTACAAAGTAGAACCGGAAGAAGGTTCAGATGTGTCTCGCATGCGCAGCATCACCATCACATTTGAACGAAAAGTCACTATTGCCTCCGGAGCAAAGGCCTACCTCTACAAGGACGGAAATGTGGTAGCCTCCACTTTGAGTATAGAAGCTACAGACAATGGCGGCAGAAGCATAAGGTTGGCATTTCCCCGTGATGCATATCTTGACCCCGGATGTGTTCATGTGCTGACCATCCCGGCCGGAACATTTACCGTGGAGGGCAAGAACATAGACAGTCCGGAGATAAATGTGAAATATATGGGGCGCAACCACGAGCCTGTGAAGATGGTCAACGTATCGCCTGCCGACGGTTCTTCGGTAGCTGAACTCGGATACTATAATGTCATGATGATGCAGTTTGACGCCTCACTGAAGGTCGTAGAGGGAAAAACCGGAGAACTTTATAAGATTGGGGTTGAGGAGCCTATTGCCAACTTGAATCTGGCCGCAACAGGCAAGCTGCTTTTTGCCTATCCTGCAACTACTCAGAAACTGATACGTGGCAGTGATTACGTGGTAAAGATTCCGGCAGGCGCGGTTACAGATGTGATGGGGTATTGTTCTAACGAAGCTCTGGAAGTGAATTATTCCGGTGCTTTTGTCGTGAAGTCTCCCGAAACGAACTCCGAATATGTCTTTTTCGACGATTTCTCGAACCCTAACAATTCTATCGGCAACTTTATCCTGTACGACGGCGACAGACATACTCCTACCACAGAAATGCAGTATTTCGGATTTACAAGCGGAAGTACGCCTTGGAATTTCACGATACGCGATGACGGGGCATACGATTACTGCGCGGCTTCTCATTCTTGCTACACACCTTCCGGACAATCGGAAGACTGGATGGTGATACCTCAACAGTATGTGGCCAACAAATATTATTTCCTTACATTCAAATCGCAGTCGTACCGCACAGGATGTACGGACAAACTTAAGGTGTATGTATGGGAAAACGAAGAATACATTTCCTCACTCTCACCGGATATTGCCGATGCCATAAGAAACGAAGGCAAACTTGTATACGCAGCAGTGGAATCGCCGGGCCGGTCCGAGGAAAACCTTGCCGGTGACTGGGTGGAGCACAGCATCTCGCTTGAAGAGTTTGCCGGAAAAAACATCTATATCGCATTCCTAAATGACAATGAAGCCCAAAGCATGGTGTTCATCGACGATATTGGTATATTGTATAAAGGAAATATATTGACCGTCAACACTACAGACGAACTTGCTGTCGCCCAAGACGACATTGAGGTCAGAGGAAACGTAAAGATTGTAGGAGAAGGAAATTTCGACAAAATCACGGTCAGTTACCTTTCGCACGACAAGACTGTCGGAGATACGCTTGACATTACAATAGACCCATCTGTCGCAGACAGTTATGATTTCTCTTTTCCAAAACATCTTCCGCTCGTTGTAGGCAAACAGACAGGTTTTGATATTACCGCCGTGGCCGGGGAAGAAGTACAGACAATAACTTCGTATGTCAAGAATGTGTCTTTCCTGCCACAAAAACGTATCGTCATAGAAGAAGGTACCGGTTCGTGGTGCGGAAACTGTCCGCTCGGCACACTGGCCATAGAGTATCTGGAGAGGCTTTTCCCTGATAAAGTCATTCCGGTGTGTATTCACAACGGTGACACATACGCTTTCGATGACTACAATTCGTTCCTCGGTTTCTCAGCATATCCTATGGGCCGAATCAACCGATCCGAGGGCTACCTGTCTCCAATGATAACCGACAAGAACGGCAACTATGTGTTTGTGTCGGAAAGTGGCGACCAGACATTTGCCGACATCTTTGCCAAAGAGCTGGAGACTCTCGCTGAGGCAGCGCTGACAGTCGGACATCCTGAATACGACGACATGACCGGATTGGTGAGTCTTCCGGTGACAACGCGTTTTGCAGTGGATGTAGAATCTCCTGTCTATAACATTCTTACCGTGATACTTGAAGACAGCCTCGTCGGTATACAAAGTAATTACTTCAGCAACTTGTCGGATTCCAATCTTGGCGAATGGGCATCCGGAGGAGAGTATGGAGCTTCGTATGTACGCTATCATTACAAGGATGTGGCAAGAGCATGTGTAGGTTTGTCTTTGTACGGTCAAAGCGGACTTATTCCCGATGCCGTCAAATGCGACACAAACATAGAGAATACAATCGTGTTCAGTATTCCTTCCACAGTCAACAACCTCAAGAACATCAAATTTGTCTGTATGCTTATCAATACCTCCACAGGCAGAATAATCAATGCAGACAGGGTATCTCTTTATAGCAGGAACGATGAGGTTGACGGAATTGAGCCGGCATCTCTCCATACGGACATTGCTGTTCACGGAGGCAGGATCTATGTCGGCGGAAGTACAGAACAGGTAAACGTATATACCCTTCAGGGCATGAAAATAGAGAATGAGCATCTTGGAGGTGGTATTTATGTTGTAGATGTATGCGGACAGCGTTGTAAAGTTTTTGTAAAATAAATATTATGAGAGGGTTTAGATTTCTTATTGCGACTGCAGTGTGTCTACTGATGACAGACAGTCTCGCTGCTCAAACGCGGAAAGTGTGCTTTGATGAAGACTGGAAGTTCTGTCGCGGATGTGTGGCAAATGCAGAAGTAGCAGATTTTGACGATGGCGGATGGAGAAGCGTCTCCCTCCCTCATGATTGGAGTATAGAACCATTGCCGGAACAACGTGACGGAGCAAGAGTCGGTCCGTTTTCACGTTCGAGCATCGGACGTTGGGACACAGGACAGACCGAAGGCGGTGAAGGATGGTACAGGAAGTCCTTCAAACTGCCACATGAATATAGCGGCAAGATTGTCAAATTGCTGTTTGACGGAGCGTACAATCAAGCTGAGGTTTGGATAAACGGCATGAAGGCGGCATACAATGTGTATGGATACATGCCCTTCAAAATAGACTTGTCAAAATTCTGCAAGACCGACAGCAGTGAAAATACAATAGCAGTAAAAGTTATCAATGAAGGCCTGAACAGCCGTTGGTATGCCGGTTCCGGCATTTATCGCCACGTATGGCTTGAAATCATGGGCAATGTGCACCTCGATGAATGGGACACATTTGTGGATGCTTCGCGTCTCAACGGCAAAGACGCAGATGTAAGACTGTCGGCTGTTGTCTTCAATGAAAGCGACGAAGAGGCGGACGTAGATGTGGTTGCAAACATCATTTCGCCAAACGACAAGCAAGTCGCATCAGTCCGTGTATCTGCTTCTGCTTCCGCCGGCAAAGGAACAGAAGTGGCTATGAACCTCAATGTAAAGAATGCGAAACTGTGGTCTGTGGACAATCCCCAATGCTACAAGGCCGAAATCTGCGTGGTAAGCAACGGCAAAACAAGTGACAAGCTTATAATTCCCTTTGGAATCAGAACTATCGAGTTCAGTGCAACGAAAGGTTTCCAATTCAACGGCAAGCCTGTCAAACTGAAGGGCGGATGTCTGCATCATGACAACGGCTTGCTCGGAGCAGCCGCCATCGACCGCGCCGAAGTGCGCAAGGTGGAACTGCTGAAACGAAACGGATTCAATGCGGTACGCTGTTCGCACAATCTTCCAGCGGAGGCATTCCTGCATGCATGCGACAGCCTCGGAATACTTGTCATAGACGAAGTGTTCGACCAGTGGGAAGAGCCTAAACGCAGCGAAGATTATCATCGTTTCTTCAAGC
The DNA here is from genome assembly GCA_964554265.1 of uncultured Bacteroides sp. Taxonomy (GTDB): domain Bacteria; phylum Bacteroidota; class Bacteroidia; order Bacteroidales; family Bacteroidaceae; genus RGIG8745. The sequence continues at coordinate 35,715 of CAZKOB010000006.1, forward strand.
AGTACAGCGATCGCGACATAGCATTGATGGTGCGCCGCGACAGAAACCACCCGTCCGTGATTATGTGGAGCATCGGCAATGAAATTGCACAGCGTGCCGACGACCCTCATGGCATGGAAATAGCGGAAAGGCTTAATGGGGTTATACGCAGATACGACACAACGCGCCCTTCCACAATGGGAGTAAACGCATTCTGGGACCGTCGTCAGTTTACATGGGAGAAGGATTCATGGCGAGCATTCCATCATCTTGGTGTGGCCGGATACAACTATGAGTGGCGACAGTGGGAAAAGGACCATGAAGCCTATCCGCAACGAGTGATGTACCAAAGCGAATCCTATCCGCAGGACATCGCTTTGTGCTGGAATATGGTGGAAAAACATCCGTATATTATCGGTGATTTCGTATGGACGGCATTCGACTATGTAGGCGAAGCCGGACTTGCCCACGCTCTTGAACTTGGAGAAGGTGAACGTTCACCGCAATTCATGGACTGGCCTTGGTATAACGCGTGGTGTGGCGACATCGATCTTTGCGGCAACAAGAAGCCCCAGTCCTATCTCCGTGATGTAGTGTGGGGAGAAAGCATGATTGCAATGGCTGTTCGTCCTCCCGTTGCAAAAGGCAAGAAGGAGCATGTCAACGGTTGGGGCTGGCCTCTTGAAGAGAACCATTGGAACTGGTCCGGATATGAAGGCAAAGAGATGTCGGTAAAGGTCTACAGCCGTGCGCCACGTGTACGTCTGACTCTCAACGACAAACTCATAGGGGAACAGGATGTGGACAAAGAAACATATACAACAGTGTTCAACGTCAAGTATGAACCGGGTGTGCTGATGGCACAGAATCTCGGAAGCCGCAAAGATGCCGCATCTGTTGAGTTTGCCACAGCCGGAAAACCAGTGCGCATAGCGCTCAAAGCCGACCGCGAACATATTTCAGCTTCTCATAACGACCTTGCATACGTCAACATCTCAGTGGTGGACGAAGACGGAAATGTGGTTCCTTATGCTTCTATCCCTCTGGAAATCGAAGTCAAGGGCACAAAAGCGAAGGTAATAGGCGGAAATGCACATTACTCAGACATGAAGAGCTTCCGTTCACTGCGTCCTGTCACATTCCGCGGACAGGCCATCGCTATTGTACAGCCTCAAGGTGAAAACGGCGTATTGTCACTCACAGTAAAAGGCGAAGGTATAGAACCGGCAAATCTGGCTATAAATATGGAATGATATTCAGAATCCGTATTTCATAAATGCAAAAGAGCCGTATCAATTCTCACAAGGATCTTTGATACGACTCTTTTTTTCTGACTTCATCGAAAAAACAAACCGGCAAATACGTAAATGCCGAAAGGATATGATTCTCATCCCCAAAAGATACATTTATTCACATTCTCGTGTGCCTCGCCTGAAAGAATAAATCTTCAGAAATTCGACAACCAACCAAGTGTAAACGAGTCTTAATCATGTTAATAAGATTCCGTCCGCTATGGGAGGAGCTTAGTTACATTGCTGATGTAAATGCATCAGCCTATCATTGATATTCCAGCGAACAAAGCAATCAGGTTCCTCTCCTAAGTTAGGGGCAATTGAGGAATAGGAGCAATTGAGGAGCTTGCGAGGTAGGGCGTGGCGCGCAGCGACGGAGGAATCTGTGAATACACCGGCTAAAGCAGCAGATTCTCTCGTGGGCCTTTCTTCTTTCTTTTTGACACTAAGTCCACCCATAGCGGACGGAATCTTTTTAACACAATTAAGATTCGCTTACACTTGGTTGATTGTCGAATTTCTGAAGATTTATGGACAAACGATTGATAATCAACAAAATACTATTTTCAATAAAACGATGTGGTTTTAGGCACAAAAGGTATAGGTAAGAACGAAATAGGACATACTGATAATCAACAAGTTATAAAATTTCTTATCCGGGATTCCTGTTTTCCGCCACCGGAATCCGTCTTTGTTTTCCGTGGCGTTGAAAAATCAGATTTTGATTTTTTAAGAAATCAAATTCAGTCAATAACGGATTTCAGCCCGAAAAACGGACCTCCTCAAACTCGTTCACCTTGAAAATAAAATTCGTTCACCTTGAAAAAGTTTTTAAAATGCCTTGTAAAAAAGTTTTGTTCACCTTGAAAATTGGTCTTCAATGTACTCTTCTTTCAGGCGAGACACGTGCAAATGTAAATGAATGTATCTTTTTCGGGCACAAATTATATTATTTTTGCATTTAAAGTTCAAGGCTTGAAAATGGCCTTAGAATCGCACAAATGTAACTTCGGCAAGGTTCGGCCGATTTTATGCGATTCTGCGAAGCCCGAATTTTAACATTTCAAATTGTCAAAAAAAACGCGTAATTTATGACAAATAGATGGTGTCTGGCGGTATAGAGACTCATGTCTGTATCCGCTTCGCTGCATTGATAGTATACAAGGAACCGGAGAGGATAGACACTGTAGGTGTAGACTATACCTCATTCACACAGTTTCAAATACACATCCATAACCAGACCGGCAATCTTATCCCAGTCGTACTTTGTCATGTCGTAATCGATTCTTTGCAGAGGTTTATCGGCAATGAGGGCCAACTTCTCAGCCAGAGCTTCCACATCCCCGACTTTATGATAGCACACTTTGGGAAGCCCCACTTCAAGATTGGCAGGTATTGCAGATGTGACAACAGGCAAACGATATGACATGGCTTCCAACAAAGCAATCGGAAGTCCTTCGTGGGATGAAGGCAGGGAATAACAAGCAGCATGAGTCAATAGGGAATGGAGCTTTCTGCCCTTAATAAATCCGGTCAGGACAACTCCATTCTCCCTTGCCTTTTTCTTCAGTCCCCGACTGTAATCATCCTCAAAATCAGTATCGCCGGCCAGTACGAGTTTAATATTCTTCATCCTAAAGTCTTCATTCTTCATCATATAAGCGTATGCTTCCACAAGGTCATGCAGACGCTTTTCGGGTACAAACCGACACATTCCGAGAATATATTTCCCTTCTTCAATACCCAATTGCCTGAAATATTCGGGATAGCTACACATATCAGGTTGAGAAACGCCATTATATATTAGGTGTACACGCTCTTTACGACCATACTTATCTGCTATCAGATTCTTTATAACATCAGATATTACAATTACGTCATCAGCGAACCAGCACCCCATACGCTCTCCGAATTTCAATATCATCTTTGCCATCGTCCCCCACTTATCCCGATCATAGTCGGGACCATGATGCGTAAACACGACCTTCATCCCTCTCATCTTGGCATACGGCACAAGCAATGCCGGACCTATGGCATGTACGTGCAATATCTCCGCACCAAGACTCTTAGCCTTGTTGACAGCACGGAATGTATGGATGATGGCCTCAAACGATTTCTTCTTAGGTGAGTCCACATCCACAAGCTTCACACCTTTCCATTCTGCCAATGTATCATGCACATAGTTGCTTCGCCGTATAATGGTTACCTCATTGTCCATAGATGCAATGCGAGGAAACAATTCCTCACAATGTGTCTCCACACCACCCATAATATCAGGAATGCCACGCGTACCCGTAACGAATATTTTCATAAAAATCTGCTTGTTTTAGCGACTGTTCAAATTATAGATGCAATAGTTTATCATCCTGTTCTCACAAGTTGAAAAAAGGGAAAATGACAAACAACACAACAAATAAGATTTGACAAAAATAAACCAAACACAACCTTAAATGACAACATACAGTCATTCACATCCATAAAAAAAATGAATGAATCTCTTATTTCCTATTTTACTTGTATTATCTTTGCAAAGGGAAAAAACAGTACGAATGAAAAAAATCCTAATGTCTCTTCATGAGACCGCGCAATATATAATAATCATTATTATATCAGTGCTTTCTGCCATTTATATGATAATAATAGGCAAGAAGCACTAATATGCTTATAGTTATCTTATTTCTATTTCCTTGTCTGTTTCGGCTTTTGTAGCCTCATATCCTTGTCCTGCCACATCTGCATTCACGATGTCCTCACCACGTCTGCCTTTCAGTTGCTCTTTGCTTGCCTCCGACAACCCGTTATTTATCTGTGCTTCAGGATCACAAGTAGAACAACGGTCAAGTTCTTCCTTTGTAACTTTGCCGTCACGATACTGACAACATATCGGCAATTCATACATTGAATATTTCATGCCCAAAAGTGCTTTTAATTTATGTTTCGCAACCCACCATAACGGAGTAGCAATATACTTATGCATAGCAGGACTTACTGAGCCTATCATCCAACAGTCACGGTCGCAACAGCGTACCTTCTTCCTCACTTTTTCCGCCTCAGATGAGTTCCACAATTCATCCCATGTCTGACGATTCAAATTGCCCATCACCTCCTTATCCTTTGTACCGTTGCAAGGCATCACATCACCATACGGGTCTATAAAGAATGTATCAAATGACATGTCACAAGGCAGCAGACGCTTCTGACCATAAATATAGTTGATGAGACCGTGATTAAAATATGCACGGAACCATTTCTTCGGAGAATTACTCTTCAGCAGCTCATTCACCAGATTTTCAAAATTCTTTGCCACCATAGGACGATCCTTGATAATGTTCTTCGCCTCCACGAAATAGAAAGAATTATGGAGTGAAGCGGTAGCAAATTCCATACCCATCTCATCTGAAATTTTATAGAGCGGCACAAGGTCCTTCGCGTTCCTATCCTGTACGGTCATACCAAAGCCCACATCCTTCATGCCCATCTCACGCAGTCTCTTCAAGGTTGTGTATCCACGCTGATAGCCATCATTCAATCCACGTATTTCATTATTGGTCTGCTCCAGCCCTTCAATGGAAATACGTATACCTATCTGTGGAAACTCTTTACAAAGATCTATAATACGGTCGGTAAAAAAGCCGTTTGTCGAGATCACAATACGGTCGCTTTTCTTATACAGTTCACGCACCACCTCTTTCAGATCTGTGCGGATAAAGGGTTCTCCACCTGTAATATTGGTAAAATACATCTTCGGAAGCTTTTTTATCGTCTCAATACTGATTTCTTCCTCAGCCTTTGACGGAGCTTTATATCGATTACACATCGAGCAACGTGCATTACAGCGGTAAGTAACTATGACGGTACCGTTAAGTTTTTTTTCTGACATAATTTTATATTCAAATTTATATGTTTTATTATTCCTTAATATGCTTGGTAACCAATTTTATACGAAAAGCGGCATATATGCCCCAAACATCGATTACAATAAAAACAACAGAACAAAAACACAATCTTGTTCAACCGTTTCCAATCTAAAACAGCAGTCTGATTATTCTTTGGCAGAAGAGGATATTCTGTGCTATTTTATCCTTTGTAATATTCCAATAGTTTGTCTATATAAATATCAGAAGAATACCTATTCACTGCATTCTCAACTATTTTTTTATAGTCAAACTCTGTTTCAAACATATTTACTATTTTGCGTTTTAAATCATCCACATCACCTGATGTAAATGTCATACCATCTACCCCTTCGTTTATCAGCTCCGGAATGCCACCAATACGTGCACCCAACACAGGAGTACCGAGACTCTGTGCCTCAATGACTGTCAAAGGATTATTCTCACTCCATTCTGCCGGCAAAACCATAAACCGCGCACCTTCTATCAGCGGACGGAACTCTGTCCATTGCATTTGACCTTTAAACTCTATATTTTTGTTTTTGCCGTATTCATGGCATAGCTCCTCTTCCAACTCTCCACCACCAATAACAACGAGTTTCTTCTCCAACTGACATGCCGCAGCACAAAGAGTCCTAATACCTTTAACAGCAGTAAGACGCCCGAGAAAAACATAATAATCCTCTTTCTTCAAGGATGGCTCCAGCACTTTGGACACATCAATAAAATTGCAAAGCACACGAAATTTTCTTGCATCATATCCACCCTTCACCATTGTATCCATCATAAACCGGGAAGGAGGCAAAAACAGATCTGTACATTCCTGCAATCTATCCTTATTCCATTTTTTTATCTCAAGATATCCAACAATCGCCCCCGGCAGACTACCAGGCATACAGCGATGACGTATAACAGCCTTCTGATCTTCAAAGCATTCTTCACACCATCGTCCATTCCTTGTACATGTATAGCAAGGGCATACAAGCTTCGTATCATGTAGAGTCCATACAACCCGTATACCATGTTCATGGGCTATTTCTGCCACCACAGGCGACAATTGGGTATGTATATTATTCAAATGAACTACATCCGGCTGAAAATCATCCAACAATCGTCTGAAATTCATTTTCACCTCTCTACTTCCAAACGGTCTTGCAAACACACCTAACCTGCTCATGTTCTTCGGCCAGTAACGACTCCACTCACTAGGCAAATTATCAGGATAATCCATAGCAAATACCGCCACCTCATGTCCACGCTCCTTCAGCAACTGCTCAAGATTCAGAGTATAAATACAGTCCCCACCACGATGGTAGTAGAACTTATTAACCAATAAAATTCGCATAGATAAATAATACAGAAAGCCAACACATAGGCATTGACCTATTTATGGGATATAAATCTAAAATGTTCTTTATATTGTTTTCAAGCACATTTTTTTAGCGGACAGCAATAAATCAAATGAATAATTGCTGTACCATAAAAATCGAAATAACATGAAAAAACTCAAATCAGTGCTACAGACTGTACAAACCGCACTGCTGATTCGAGAATTCAGTTGGGCAGAATTGGATTTATACAGCAAAAATACTTATTATTCTATCAATCTCCTTTTGATAAACTTGGCTGGATTCCCACCCCATATTTCGTATGAAGGAATATCTTTCGTAACGACAGAACCAGCACCGACAACAGCCCCTTCGCCAATTGTCACAGAATTACAGATTATGGAATGAGAGCCAATAAAAGCATTCCTACATATTCTGACACCTCCATACCTCCACCAATCTCCTTTGCCTGTATGGAAAATCCTTGTATCCAGATGATGAGTGTATATCACGCATCCTTCTGTTATATATGCTCCATCCTCTATAATTACTAAATCAGGACGAATTGTATCAAAAGAGACATCCTTACCTATAAAGCCCCTCTGACCTTCAATTTTTACCCCCCAATTTCGCCAACAAATTATACCGTTTTTGTCCACTTATCGGCATATTACGTATAATTGCCATATTAAGCATACAAAGCAATCTATTTATTGAATATTTTCGCATAGACTATTGATATTTCTTATTCTACATTTATAAGACTATTTTTTGTACATCCCTTTTATATGAATATGTCTTTTATCCTCAGGAGGAAGTGTCATATAATCACCATATAAAGCCGTCAGATATTTATCAGGTTGAGCTACACCATAAAATTTGACGTTTTCAAAATCATATAATTGGTTAGGGAATATACAATCAGATTTTACCGTTTCTTTTATTCCCCATGCCCCATAATGGTTGGCCAAGAATGAGCCATCTTTTTCAATCATATGCCTATTTATATAATTAATAATAGTCTTACGATTTAAAAAAAACAAAAAACCTTTTATTGTCAAGGCTAATATACGCTTCAAAAAAGGACGAGATTTTATAGAAAGAAAACGATAATACTCTATAGATATAAGAAAATCTATTTTTTTTGCTTTCAAACGATTAAGTCCTCGAACTTTATCCAAAGGAAATACATCTATATTTATGCCAAAATCATTTGTAAGATACTCTTTATAAAGTTCATGAATTATTGTACGCTTATCATGAATCTTTAATATATCCGTCAACAATGCTGGTGAATTATCCATTGTCAATACACCATATTTTTCAGGAAGTTTTTCTGATAGAATACATTTTAATCGTTCAAAAGATTCACGAGGAACACCAAAGTCCATATCATCATCCCACGGAATGAATCCTTTATGCCTAACTGCCCCCAACATTGTTCCACCCAACATTGTATATGGTATATTATTTTCTACACATATCCGATGAAAAGTCTTAGCAATTTCCAACAAGATGCCGTGCAAATCTTTGATGTCACAAATTTCTTGCATAAAAAAACGAATTTAAATCACATCAATTCTATTTATAGCTGTATCCACCGTTAACTTCTATCAGACTTCCATTCACAAACGGATTATCCATGCAGAATCTGTAAGCATCGACAACCTCATCAACAGACGCAAAACGGTGTATGGCGGTCTTCTTGTAGATATTCTGTTTTATTTCTTCCGGCTTCTCCTTCTGCCAGGGAGTTTCCACAAATCCCGGAACAATGGCATTGACGGTTGTTCCCGTACCCTCGAATTCTTTCACAAGATTTTTTGTAAGGGAGTGAACCGCAGCTTTCGTCACTCCGTAGGCAAGCACCGTGGCATGAGGGGAAAGTCCCATTTGCGAACCGGTAAACAATATACGTGAGCCATTAGGAATTAAAGAATACAATTCCCTTATCAATATATAATGTGAGTTGACGGCTACTTCCATCATCTTATCCCAATCATCATCCGTCGTCTCCGTGAATGACTTACGTATGGTCATGCCTGCATTGCATACAATGCAGGCGATAGTCCGCACTTTCCCTTTTATGTATGCTATAAACTTATAAAGCTCTTCCCTTGATGTCTGGTCTACTTTTACCGGCTCAAAGTTCTCGATCCTGTCTGTAAAATCATTGCCGACATAGGTGGCAAATACATGATAACCTTTCTTCATCAGCATATTGGCAACACCAAAGCCTATGCCGGATGTGCCGCCTGTTACTATTGCATATTTCATATTTTTAATGTTTTATATCTCCATAAAATTTTTACGTTCAGCAAACTGCTGCATCACCTCAGCCATACAGACGCTTTCCCTTCTTCGCAGTCTTGCCGAAGAGAAACGCTTGTTTATGATGCAGGAAGCAAACTCCTGTATCTCATATCTCAGGCCTGCGCCATCCCATTTGTAGAAGAACTTCTTGTTCTCGTTCTGGTCTTCATAGCGCAATTCGAAATAGTCCGTCTTCCACCAGGGACTCGGCACGTAGGCATAACCTTTTGTCCCGGATATTACCAGATTGCCTTCCGTCTTGACCCCAAGACCGACCTTGAAGGAGCAGACGGCGTTCCTGAACCGGAACACGCCTTTGGTATAGACATCGACCCCGTTGTCCATCCGGGAATAGAGATTCAGGTTGTCGTATTGCGTGCCCATGAGTTTGATGATGGGCAGGAGAGGATAGCTTCCCAGCTCGAAGAGCGAGCCTCCTGCCTGCCCGGGGTCGAATTCACGCAAGGTCCTGTCTCCCCACACCTTCGACAAGGATGCTTCCACATCCACGACCTCACCGATGACACCGCTCTTTATCATCACCATCAGATGGTTGAAGGCCGGACAGTGGGCCGTCTTGTTGGCCTCCATCAGTATGCAGCCTTTTTCTTCTGCAAGCGCATACGCCTCTTTTGCCTCTTCACCGTCAAGCACCATCGGAGTCTCACAAAGCACATGCTTGCTGGCTTCAAGTGACTTCTTTATGTTTCCGTAATGAGAAAGGTGAGGCGTCGCGATATAGACTGCATCCACTGCGTCAAAGAACTTGTCAAGTTCGGCGTATGCCCATATATCCCTATTGTCCATCGACAACTTTACGCAAGCATCCTTGTTTATGTCGTATGCGGCACACACGTTTACACCGCTTACGACATCCGCTTCGGCAGGAAAACGTCTTGCAACCCGTCCGCATCCTATAATGCCAATCCTGACAATCTTCTGACTGTCATTACGGAGCATCGTGGATGAAATCCCCTCTGTACGTGGCAGATATACAACTTTGCAAAACTCATTCAGATAGTCGAACTTGCCTTCCCAATCACTCCCGATAGCGAATATATCGACGTTATATTTCTGAATATCATCGATCTTCTGGCCAACATAATCTTCTATGATGATCAGGTCTGCATATCCGGTAGCCCTTACAGCTTCCACGCGTTCAAGCACATTATTGCGCACGTTCAGCTTTCCACGATTACGGTCAAAGCTGTCGTTTGTTACACCGACAATCAAATAGTCACCGAGTTCTTTGGCACGGCGAAGCAGGTTTATATGTCCTTGGTGCAGCAGGTCGTATGTACCATATGTTATTACCCTTTTCATTATAATAATCGCCTATTTAATCATATACTTTATTTATTTCAGAATCATCGACAACTTGTATCACCAAACTGAAGAGCCTGTAAAATATTACGCGAGTCAGGTTTAAGAAAGTCCTGTAAAAAGTGGGTGATCTTGCAAGTTTTTTTGCTGATGCCTTCACAGAGACATTTCTTCTTTCTTTTTGTCACCAAGTACATCCATAGCGGACGGAGTTTTATTAACATAATTAAGAATCGTTTACAGTTGACAGATTGCTGATTTTTTGACGTTTTATTGACAAGTAGTTGATAATCAACGAAATACTATTTCGGTAAAACAGTGCAGTTTCAGGCGCAAAAGGTATAGGTAAGGGCAAAAACAGGATATACTGATAATCAGCAAGTTATAAAATTTCTTGTCCGAGATTCTTGTTTTTCGCCACCAGAATCCGTCTTTGTTTTTCGTGGCATTGAAAAATCCGATTTGGATTTTTTAAGAAATCAATTCGTGCAATACCGGATTTCAGCCCGAAAAACGGACTTCCTCAAACCCGTTCACCTTGAAAATAAATTTTCTTCACCTTGAAAATGTTTTTAAAGTGCCTTTCAAAAAAATTTGGTTCACCTTGAAAATTTATTTTCAGCGTACTCTTTTTTCAGACGATACACATGCGAATGTAAATAAATGTATCTTTTCGGGATGCAAATTGTATTATTTTTACATTTTGGATTCAAGGCCCGAAAACAGCCTTAGAATCGCACAGACAGCACTTCGGTCGGATTCGGCCGAATTTACGCGATTCTGCGAAGCCTTGATTTTAACATTTCAGATTGTCAGAAAAAACGCGTAATTTATGACAAGTAGATGGTGTGTGCGGTATAGAGACTCATGTCTGTATCCGCTTCGTTGCATTGAAAGTATACAAGGAACCGGAGAGAATATTAATGCAACCTTCAGTGAAATAGTCTTTGCAACATCATAAGTTGCTCTTAATTCCTCTATACAACGATGAATTATTCTTTTTATACTATTATGCTTTTGTTCCATTATGTGTATATTTATTTCAAATATTTTATAATTCTCGCAGGTACACCTGCAACAACATTATCCGGAATATTTTTATTAACTACGGCATTTGCACCTATGAAACATTATTCCCAATATGAATACCTCCTATAACTTTTAGCTCCACAACATATCCTTACATTATCTCCAATTACAGGTGCTTCCGTTCCATTAAAACCTATTGTCACCTGCTTGACACACATGACAATTCTTACCAATCTTTTTCGCATTTATTATTGTTGAGAAACCGTGTTGTATTATCAGTCCTCCCCCGATATCTACTGTACAGATATACAAATTAGACATACCTTTTAGTAACCAATTTGTTAAAAAACGTGCTTTATTCAATTTTCGATACACAACACTCCGAAACTCTATATATTCTGCAAAACATACATAGAACGAAAATAAAGTAAATGGATATGATTTCCAAGTTGAAAAATGCTTAAAGTCTTCTTTTATCAGAGTCAAATTACGCTTATTCAAAAATGGTATATATACAATTGATATCACCAAAATAAACATGGCATAAATAAAAAAAAACGAATCTCATAATTAACGCAACAATATTTTTAAATAGAAAAATAATCTCACAATTATTGCAGCTATATTGTATTTCCCTTTAAGAACAAGAATACGCACTAAACACAAATGCCACTTAACAGGTCGAGCATTTACGATAATATCATTTATCGTTATATCTTCTGCTACTAATTTTAAATTCTCACCTCTTACAAGAGTTGATTCAAAAAACGGATATACAGCATCATATAAGACGGTGCAAACAATTCTTTTATTAAAGACAATGTTCCACTTGTTATGTAAATTTTCTAAATCATGATATATAAGTTTTATCGTTTTATAGTAATCACTTTTCAATCTTTTAGAACGTTCAGAACTTACAACACGATACATATACCCTGAATAATTACTGACAATGACACTTTTAATATAATCATAATATCTGTAATTGAAAACAATATCTTGTGAACGTCGCAAATCAGGAAAGCGAATATTATTGTTTTTAATAATACTTGTTTTATATATTTTACAATGTGGTGCCTGTATTGCACCTTCTGTAAATAATAAAACATAATTTTCATGAAGTTGTTCTTCACCCGTAAAACTCATCTCATGAAAATGTGAAGGACGTATTTTTTTTATTTTTGAATGGTTATCAAAATATATAGTCGTTTTACATGTTGTAACCAAATCGAAATCACCTTTTTCCTGTAATTTTAATAAACTATCTATATAATCTTTATTAATCCAATCATCAGGATCCACAAACATTACAAGCTCTCCGTTTGCATGGTCAAGTCCGTTATTTCTTGCAGGTCCGCTTCCTGCATTTTCTTGCCAATAAACTGCAAATTTCTCATGCGTAGCACAAAACTTTTTTGCAATCTCATACGAACGGTCTGTAGCTCCATCTATAATAATTATCACTTCATAGTTTTCGTATGTTTGGTTTGCAATACTTTCCAGACATTGCAGAAGATACTTCTCTACATTATATGTCGGAACAATAATTGAAACTTTAGGAGTATTCATATTATAACAAATATTTTATGACTTAGATATATTCCGACTCTAATTATTACAAGTCAACACACTCTTGTAACTGTCCATCATTTTTGTACAAACTTTTTCTGTAAGTAGATTTTTTTTTGCCCATTCACGATTTTTATCCCCATATTCATGCGACAAATTCAAAGCGCAACGTACTGCAGCAATCACAGAGCAGGAATCATTTGGATTGAATGTAGGATTCCCTGTATCACAAAGAAGAGGACCAACATTACCCATATTCGGACCAACAACCACGTTGCCCATATAAAGAGCCAATGGCACATTACCAGAGTTCAGAATTTCCTTTCGTTGAATAAGACACATATCCGACACAGCATAATAATAAGGAACATCTTCATCCGAGACAAAATCAAAAGCCTTGATTATAAAAGGATATAAAATAGAATACTTCAAATAGCGAATACGAGTCTTTAACAGCAACCAGATATTTTTTCTACGATGAGCCACAGGAGAGAATCCGGGTGCAAGAATACGATAGCCTTCCTTTCTAAGTTCCTCATAAACATCTAACACCAATTTTCTTTCCTCATCATTTCTAAATTGTCCAAAACATAATAAATATTTATATTTGGGATTCAAATGTAAATGCTTAACCGCTTCTGAATATGATGGTATATCCGCATACACTGTATCATATACATGATGTTGAATTTCTACATGTCTTACATGAGGATATTTTTCAGCTAAAAGAGAACAGCTATACTCACCAAGATGAAAAATCAAATCAGACATACCATAAACGGCATCATAGCTTGCTATACGTTCAATACTTTTGTCTGTATGTGGCTCCAAATTATGACAAGTAGCCACAATTTTAACTCCATGATGCTTTAAATCAAATAATCTAGCCTCTAAATCTGCTGCAGTATGCTGTCCATGTTTCATCAGCAATTGTTCAGGCCAATGAATATGAACAATATCGCATGAATAGATCTCATCATTCCAGAAATACTCGTGTCCCCAAACAATTTCCACAGATGAATCTATAGTCTTCAAATCATCAGCCAATGTCCATGTATAAGGATTGAATTGCTTATATAAGTCATTGACAGAAAAATATATTTTCATTTCTAAAGTTTAATGTTTACACGCTCACCATTCAATTTTACAATGTAAGCAGGATTACCGACCACTGTACAATTAGAAGGGACATTTTTTACAACAACACAATTAGCTCCAATCATGACATTGTCACCAACTGTAATATTTCCAGCGACAACAGCTCCACAACCAATATGAACATTATTACCAATTACAGGCAAACCACCATTTGCGTTACCTATAGTCACATTATGTTTTACATGCAAATTACTGCCAATGCTCCTTGCATTGAAGAATGTTCCGAATGGATGGTCCATATAGACACCGCCACCAACAGGACAATCCTGTATTCTTTTAAATCGAATATAAAATTCCCCCCCCCGATTTATATCCACATAAAAGCATTAACGCAGACCCTAAACGTCCAAGTCTGTGACAAGCAAGATTCACGTAAAAAGGACGTTCCGCCATTAATGAAAAAAAACTTTTACCAAAGGGACTAACATCATCTGCCCAGCGTGAAGCATATTCATCATGCAATACTTCTGTCTTATACCAAATAGCTACAGCTACAGGCCAAGTACGAAAAAAGGCAATTAAACTATTCATAATATTCAAGATTATAAAATCCATTTAACTACTTAAAAACAGGATTCTATTTGAAATGTTTTTTGAGCAAATAAGAGTTAAAAGCTAAAATCACTCATTATTTTTTTAATCAATACTGTAGTTTATAAAAAACAGCACTGCCAATTTGAGAAAATTGCGCATTATATAAAATTTTGTTACAAACTAAAAAAGATTATATTCCTCAATTTACAATTTACAAGTCCTGTATCCAAGAAGTATTATGCCACACACTTTCTTATGGCTTGAAAATTATAAAAGATTAGATTGTGAGTTCTATGTTGAGCTATAGTTTTGGCATCATTCAAACTATGTTCAAGAGATTTCTGAAATAAAATCAAAACAAATTCTTATTCAAATGATGAGCAATTCTTCAAAGTACGGCATTTTATTACATGTGCAAATACACACATCAAAATTGCTTGAACTACAAAATTCAATTGAAAATAAAATTCATGTGCAGTAATACTCGATAATAATATCTGAATAAAATAAATTCTTATATAAAGATATTCCATAGGAAGTTTTGTTCTGAAAATCTTTATTGAATAACATACCATCAACAGAACTGTCGGGATTCCAATCATCCACGACAACCCTATCAATCCCAAATCTTGATAATAATAATGATACTCATTCATTTTATCGATAAAAGAATTATATTGAGAACCTTTATAAGGCATACCAGAACCAAAAATCAATTCAATAGGAGATTTAAAATAAGAAGTATAGTGAAATAGGAAATTCACATATCTAATATTATCTTCCAATCCCTGCTCTTTCATTGATTCATTACGAGCAGTCATATTACCAATTTGCTGTTGTACAAAATCAACATTCTGTATAAAAAAATAAAGAAGCAATGCCACAGAAAAAAAAGAAAATATTTTCTTTTTAGAAAATCCACCAAAAACTAACATAAGACAAATACTTATAACTAAAGAAAGTACTATACTACGATAGCCACATCCAAAAACAGCAAATAATCCAAGTAAACAAAGAGCTATATATTTCAAAGAATGATGTACTATAAATTTATTTATCCCATATAAAACTGACAAAGAAGCCAAACCTTGACCATATATTGACACTCTTGCTTCTTCACTATAAGTTCGTATTTGACCTCCAAAGATTATTTTCGGAAAAGTTAAATATTGAATCATATAGCAAATACAAAAAACTAAACAGATATTATATATATATTTTTCCCATGTTTGTATATCTATTTTCCATCTATAAAAAAACCAATATAAAAATAATAATAAAATACTACTAGTCCCTTTTAATGTCGTAAATATCTCCTGTCCTCTATAATAATTACACAAAAGAAAATTAACCAATAAACAAATAGCTATTGCAATTAAAAAGTTATTAAAAGGCAATTTTTTTTTATAACACCCGATACTTATAAGCACTAATATCAATATTGTTGTTGTATGATGAGAGTCTATTACTCCCCCAAAAGCAAAAGCATACAAAAAGACAAGTGTATGAATGATTATTCTCATTAAATCAAATCACTATAAATTAATACCAATTGTAGATAATATCTCTGAACAGTAACAAGCTGTATTATATACGGCAACCGATCTTACATTCTTCCTTTTTTCTGCAAAATCATCTCGTCCATAAGATATATCATGTAAAAAATGATACAAGTCTGTAATGCTATATAAATGATGTCCCGGCATATACCCACGAGGATCATCAAAAACAAAACCACGAGCATTACGGTATATATCAAAATCATCTAATGTATAAGCAATAGGCTTATCTACGACCAAATAATCAACAGCAATAGAGCTATAATCAGTTATTAAAGCATCTGTTAATCCAACAAACTCATACATAGCAATATTGGCCATTTCAAAATCTTCATTATCAAGTTGCAATATATTCGTAAATTTATCAAAAGGAATAAGATATTCTTTCTGCTTAGGATGAAGTTTTACAACCAAGATGATTTTTAATGTCTGACACAATTTATCTATGTTTTTCCAAGTATCCAAATTTTTTATTAAAGGAAAATCTTTTATCTCGTCTGTTTCATTAAAAACATTATTTTTATCATTGCGAAATGTAGGCATCCACATTACTACTTTATTTTCATGGCTTTTGCGAATTTTCTCAAACAACATTTTTGCATTTTCATTGTTAGCTAATAACCAATCATATCTAGGGTATCCTTTCGCAATAATACAATTCTCTGAAATATTCCAAAAACGCATCTTTGTTTTTACAAATAATGGACCTGCAACCAAAACCTTATCAAAAACTTCACCTCTTCTATCGGTTTTTGTTGCGTCTTTAAAACTACATCCATGCCAAAGCAATATCAACTTTTGCCCATACCGTGCTTTTTTCTTTTGAAGAATTGTAAAATGAGTTCCCATAATATACCCTGCCGTAGATAAAATACGAATACTTAGCATTGTATGTTCATTCAATTTATTAAATTGATTAAAGAAACATATTTTGGAATTTGGATATACATGGGTATAATGTTTTACATCATTTACCATCCAGTATATTTTATACCTATCTGTAAATCCATTATTTACCATATAATCTGATAATGCCCTCGCATTATCAGCATAATCTGGCGAACTACAAAAAACAACAACAGAATCATTTACAGGAAAAAAGAACTTTACCCATTGTTGATAAATGATCAAAAATAATCTCACAAAGGGTTTAAGTATCAGTATTTCCCAAGCATGATATATTCCATAGCACGCAATATAATCTTTCAATACCATACAAATTAATATTCCTCAACTTTATTATTTTCTTTTGTCCGTAAGAGTGTTGAACTAATTCCATTAGTATGCTTCAAATATACAACCTTTGCATCCACAGCTGCCAAGTCATGTTCTGTCTGTGTCCAACGTTCATTTCCTTTCCAATCATCACCTATAAAAATTGCATTAAAATGTAACATTTCCCATATTAATGTTTTTTTTAATGTGTCACATATAATTACATCATCTACACTTTGTAACTCTTTTACTATTTCAGCTCTATCCCGCTCATTAATGACCGGAATCTTGTTTTTGTACTGCTGAACCAACGCATCACTATTGACACCTACTATCAACTTTTCACATTGAGCTTTTGCATTACGAATCAGATTGAGATGTCCAACATGGAACATGTCATATGTCCCTTGCGTGTAACCTATTTTATATTTCTTCATATATATAATATTAATATCTAAAACGTCTTATATTACCAGGCTTTATTCTAAGTTTGAATTTTGCACAAAAAACAAAAAATCGAAGTTTTAAATATAAATCTGAATATGGACATTGATTCAGCCATTTAGCCATTACAACAGAATAATGTTTAACAAATGGAGAAGCAAACATCGAAACTTTCTTAAACCCCTTTGCTAATGAAATCTTTTGCATAAGAATATTTTTCTCATTTGTGTCAAGTTCTAAAATACTTAACTTGTGCATCCGTGCTATATCCTCCAGTTTATTTAATAATTTGGTATATATACATAACCCCTTATACTCAGGCAATATTCCTACCAACATTAAGTCTCCAATCATTTCATGTGCATACCATCTATCCCTATACAAAAACTTAATAGACGCAGTCCCAGCTAATTGCCCTTTAACAAGTGCAACTAAACAAACTCCATGTCCTAAACGCTCTCTTAACTCTTCACCGGTAAGAATTGAAGTACGCATAAATATCCCTTTTTCCCGATTCTCTTCATGAGCTTTATATAAGACATTATGAATATCATCCCATGTTATAGAGTCAGGTTTCTCTATAATTTCAACTTCTTCCATCTTATAAGTTTCTTTATCAAGTTCTTTACTTCTCTTTTTTTCTGCTGAAATTGAAATATTCTAAATGGCATAGGGTCATCTTTCATTTGAATAAAACCAAATGATGAAGTCTGAATATAATTCTGACAATCCTTACTCGTTATATATCCAGCAACATAATCATCATAAACAACTTTTTCATTCACAAATACAGCCCTATTGGCAATAGATATATCAGAAAATTTATTTTCATTACCCAATAAAGTATTGACAAATAAATTCGGTAAATTAATTTCCATATTAGTTATTGCATATCCTGAGGCACCAAAACGAAGATTCAATTCATTGAAATATAGTTGTCCGTTACTTTCAAAACTATCAATATCAAATAATCCAACAAAACCAATACTACGTATGAATTCTTTCAAAGAATTAAAAAAGTCATCAAATTCATCAAATGGTAATATTTCTCCTAATAAAGTAACTCCTTTATGACTGCCACACCCATCCTGAAGCATTCGTATCATTGCTGGCAAAATGATATTTTCTCCATCAGAAAAACCTAATGTCGCATATTCTTTATCAATATTAAAAAACTGCTCAACAAGTATTGGACAATTCGCTTGTGCAGCCACTTCATCTATAACACAACGAAGTTCTGACTCTGTAGAACATTTACACATACAACGTTTATTGCCCATAAAACTAATTTGTGGTTTAGGGAAACATGGGTATTGTATGTCAGACGGAATAGTATATTTATGATTCTTTATCTCTATGACCCAACCTTTTGCAACTTTTAATCCGACTTTACATGCCAATTTTTTTTGAGCATCTTTATCCATCATACGAGTGATTTCACCTTGACGCATTCCAATATTTGGAAATAAAAAATGCTCTTTAAGGATATCTAAATTATCATCAATTGTAGATGCTGCATAATCATCCACAGGAATGAGAATAACATTATCATTTTTTGATGGTTTCAATGACATTATAGTTTCAATAAGTAAGTGTCTATCCGGCTCAAAAGCATATAAATAACAATCCACATACTTACTATAAGCATCAATATCTTTGCCCCGTCCCCTATTAGTTTTAATGACCGTCACATTATAACCAGCTTTTCCAACTGCACGAATCATTCCAAGACGCGAAGTGTAATTGCGACCAATAACAACAACTCTAGTCATTTTTTTCTATGAATTTTTGTTTTATAAATATCGATAACTGTATCTTTTACATATCTATAACTCTCTACATCAAATACTTTTGATAATCCAACATACACAAAAGAACCAACTATAAATTGCAATGTCATGATAATAAATTCATTACAAGCAAGTAAAGTTAAAGGCCATGTCGATATAAATAAAGCTAATGCCAGTAATGTAGCAGGTAATATATCTCCAACCTGTTGCTTAAAACTATACCCAAGATAAATTCTTGTTGGCTTCATATTCATAAGCATCGCATAGAATGAATTAAAAGGAGATGTTAGAACAACTGCAAAAACACCAAACTGAGCCGCAATCAATATCACAATCAAAAAGATAGGTTTTTTTAATGTCTCAAGTTTAAGCACTTCCTGACTTTTTCCAATAGCTTTAATTGCCTCTATATTATAACCAGATATTACCAGAAACATATATGAGATACAAAAGATCTGCATATAAGGTACACATCTTATCCATTTATCGGTAAGTAAAATTTTAATTAAAGGCTCAGAAGCAGTTGCCATTAATGTCAAAAAGAAAAATATTATATAAGAACTCGTTTTTACTCCTCTACGAAGCATCAAGCAAACCTTTTTAGGATTATCACTATAATTTGACATTGCAGGAAATAGCACACTACGTATTGTAATGTCCATATTTGTATTTACCAATGAAGGTAAATGATTTCCACGATTATAAAATCCCAAATCAGCAGGAGAATACATTTTTCCAATAATAAGTTGCCTTATTTCCTTATACATTGTACTAACTAATGAACTTGCCAAGATTTTGCTACCATAATCCATCAAATATTTTGCTCTAGACCATGAAAAAACAAGTTGCGGATGCCAAGGGATTATACGCATTAATACTAACATATTCAATATAATATTTGATATATATTGTACGACCAATGCCCATACTCCAAATCCATTATAAGCCATTGCAACACCTATACATCCAGAAACAAGAGTACCGATAAAAGTTGATACAAATGTTTTTTTGAATAGAAGGTGCCTTGATATATATGCCTGCTGAATGGTTTGATAACTCGTAATAACTAATGATAAAGCATATACTCTTGTCAATAAACATAATTCTGGCATGTTATAAAAAGATGCAATAACAGGCGATACAAGATATATTATACCATACATTAATATAGATGTTACTAACGTACAATAAAATATAGTTGAAAAATCTATGTCATCTGCATCCTTTTTCTGTATCAAAGCTGATGTAAATCCACTTGTAACAAAAACATTTGCAAATACGATGAATATGTTTATCATAGCAACAAGCCCATATTCTTCCGGCATTAACAAACGAGCCAATATCACAGAAAGAACAAATGACACTCCTTGTGATGAAATTCGTTCAACGAATTTCCAAATCATACCACCTAAAATCTCATTTTTCTCGCTATTCATCAATATAAATTTCTTATTTTTATACTCAATCCCTTCTGAAAACATCCCTCGTGTAAACCTTGTCCTGCACATCATCCAGACAAGCATCATAGCGGTTGGCGATGATCGCCTGACTCTGCGCCTTGAACGCGCCGAGGTCGTTAACCACCCTGCTGCCGAAGAACGTGCTGCCGTTCTCAAGGGTCGGCTCATAGATGATCACATCCGCACCCTTCGCCTTAACGCGCTTCATCACACCCTGGATGGACGACTGGCGGAAGTTGTCGCTGTTCGACTTCATCGTCAAGCGGTACACACCCACCACACAGGACTTTTCAGATGCCGGACTGTAGTCGCCACGGTTGTAGTAGTCATAGTAACCGGCTTTCTTCAGCACCTGATCGGCGATGAAATCCTTGCGCGTGCGGTTGCTCTCCACAATGGCCTCGATGAGGTTCTCAGGCACATCCGCATAGTTGGCGAGCAGCTGCTTCGTGTCCTTCGGCAGGCAGTAGCCGCCATACCCGAAGGAAGGGTTGTTGTAATGCTGGCCGATGCGCGGATCAAGGCTCACACCGTTGATGATAGCCTGGGTATCAAGCCCTTTCACCTCCGCATAGGTGTCAAGCTCGTTGAAGTAGCTCACGCGCAGGGCGAGATACGTGTTGGCGAACAGCTTCACCGCCTCAGCCTCCTTCAGACCCATGAAAAGGGTGTCGATGTTCTCTTTGATTGCACCCTCCTGCAACAATGCAGCGAATGTCCCTGCTGCCTCTTCAAGCGCAGGAACATCGGCAATGGCACGGATGGCTGCGTTCTCCTCCTCAAATCTGCTGTCGTTGATGATTTTCGGACAGCCCACGATGATGCGGCTCGGATAAAGATTGTCGTACAGCGCCTTGCTCTCGCGGAGGAACTCGGGAGAGAAGAGCAGGTTGAATTTTCTGCCCTGCAATTCCTGAGAGTCCGCGAACTTCTCCGCATACTTCACGTACAGGCTGCGGCAGTAGCCCACCGGAATTGTGCTCTTGATGACCATCACCGCATCAGGATTGACACTCAGCACAAGGTCAATCACATCCTCTATGTGATGGGTGTCGAAGAAATTCTTCACCGGATCGTAGTTCGTCGGGGCGGCTATCACCACGAAGTCCGCATCCCTGTATGCGCACGCTCCGTCAAGGGTCGCTTTCAGGTTAAGATCCTTCTCCGCCAGATACTTCTCTATATACTCGTCCTGAATGGGGGACTTGCCACCATTAATCAGGTCCACCTTTTCCGGTATCACATCCACGGCAACCACCTCATGGTGCTGAGACAGGAGCGTGGCAATGCTCAAGCCGACATACCCTGTGCCGGCTACGGCTATCTTTATATCTTCAAATTCTTTCATTATGATTATGAATTGTTCTGATTTTTTTGATTATGAATTTATATACATTATTATCTTCACAAAATATTTAAGTTCTAATCAAGCTCAAGAACCTCTTACCATGAGGAATTACTCCGGTAAAGTTGCATTGAAAAAGAAGTAATATCCTCATGGAAAAGAAGTTTGCGGAACAAAAAAAATTGATTATTTTGTAGATTTGATATCTCTCAATGAAAATAATGGAAAATAATAAAAAATGGAGACAGGAAATAGTATCCTGCCATCCTTTCAATATGTAAAATACATGAAAGGACAATGACAATGTATATATCATGCAGCCGAACAGCCTGCACCATTGCCGTTTTACAACAGTGGGACCGGATACGGGATATAAAAATTCAGATGTGCAGATCCGCTCAAGACCGCCGCATCCATTTCCGGATGCCTGTCAATCTCCACCGCACATGTTTTCAGGAAATAACGAGATAAGAATTGCTCCCTACAAGTTCTTACACAGAAGGAAGCTACAAAAAAACACTTATAAAAATCACACTTTCTCTATCTTCCAGTCTGTAATGGTATGCTCCTCACTGCTGAAGTTAATCCCCACCTTCACTACCGGAAGACCACACAGAGCGAAGCGCGAAGGATAGTCCTTCAGGTCTATCTGACGCATTGCGGCATCTGCACTGCGGTCCAGCTTCAGTTCAATCACATAAAGCGTATCATGAGTGCGCATAACCATATCAACACGACCAAAGGAGGTACGAACCTCCACATCAACATACATCCCAAACAGACTGAATATCGTGTACAGCAAGGACTGATAATGTCCTTCATAATCCGTATTGTCACATTTCGGAAGAGTGGACAAAAACGTCTGCAAGAGTCTCAGGGCCTCATCCATGTGTCCATAATAAACAGCCTCGTAAATAAGTCCCACCGTAGTCAGACCTTCCGTCGTATGGCGACCTAGATAACATGGCAACAGACTCTGCATCAAGCCGACCCTCACTTCCTTATTGGGAATATCAAGAGTGTAAAGCCCCGTCAAAAAAGAGCAGTCCTTTATCGTGATATAGCCGCTTTGGTAAAGAAGAGGGGTGATGTCAGTCATCCGCTCTGTTGGAGCATCAAAGGACACAGCGTTGGCACGTCTGCCTCCAATCTGCTGGGGTGCCACCCCGAACCTACGAAGCATCTCTATCAGATATGTAGGGGTACCGCTGCCAAACCAGTAGTCGTTCAATTTGCCATCGGCAAATGCGTTCATCAGGCAGAAAGGATTGTAGATATCAGGAGAAGGCCAGGTGAAGTGATAACCGTCATAGCGT
>CAZKOB010000007.1:0-55546 GCA_964554265.1 uncultured Bacteroides sp.
CAAAATTACTACCCAACTATAACCACTAAAAGGTGTACTTCAGTTAATGCTTACAGATAGCTTATGTTCACGTATTAACATAACATACCCACAGGGTTTTAGGACTGACCCCTTTTTGCTACTGAGCCAAAGTTAGCGGGTAATAAGAAGCGGGGACAGACGGCATTTTTCGGATGGATACTAAAAAGCTAAAAAAAGGGCCGTATCATTACTCAATACAGAGTTTGATACGACCCTTTTAAATATTATAGTTATAATCTGTAACTTTTGGGAGTAGTCATTTTAGTTTCGGCACACCCTCCTCTCTCTGTCTAAAACAATAGCTCTAATTTACCAAAATGTCATTTATAACGAACACATGATAAAATAAAGCATCAATCTTATTCTGCAGAAGATTCTGCAACAGGCTCTTCTGTTGCTACCTCTGTCGCTTCAACAGGAGCTTCTGTAACTTTTACAGAAGACTTTCTTGAACGACGAGTGCGAGTCTTCTTGACTTCAGCCTTTGCCATGTTCTCATCAAAGTCAACAAGCTCAATGAACGCCATATCAGCATCATCAGAAGCACGCTTACCAAGCTTTATGATACGTGTGTATCCTCCCGGACGATCTGCAACCTTTGTCGCAATTGTTCCGAAAAGTTCTGCTATAGCATATTTATTTTGCAAATAGCTAAAAACAACACGACGAGAAGCAGTTGTATCTTCCTTTGATTTTGTAATAAGTGGCTCAACATACATACGAAGAGCTTTCGCTTTTTGAAGAGTCGTTGTTATTCTTTTATGCTCAATCAAAGAAATGGCCATATTAGCCAACATTGCTGCTCTATGAGAAGCTTTACGACCCAGATGGTTAAATTTCTTATTGTGTCTCATCTTTTAATCTTTATCTAATTTATACTTAGAAATATCCGTTCCGAACGACAGGTTCAAGCTCTCAAGCAAGTCGTCAAGCTCTGTGAGTGACTTCTTACCAAAGTTACGGAACTTAAGCAAATCTGTTTTGTTGAATTGTACCAAATCGCCAAGGGTTTCAACATCCGCAGCCTTCAAACAATTAAGTGCACGGACTGAAAGATCCATTTCAACGAGTTTAGTCTTAAGCAACTGACGCATACGCAATACTTCTTCATCAAATTCTTCATTACCATCAAGATCGTTATTCTCAAGAGTGATCTTCTCATCAGAGAACAACATGAAATGATAAATAAGAATCTTTGCAGCCTCTTTCAAGGCATCTTTTGGATGAATAGAACCATCTGTCATAATTTCAAGAACCAACTTTTCATAGTCGGTCTTCTGCTGTACACGATAGTTCTCAACTGCGAACTTGACGTTGCGTATAGGAGTATAAATAGAGTCTATAGCTATCTCATTCACTTCATGACAGAACTCACGGTTCTCCTCAGAAGGAACATAACCACGCCCTTTGTTAATACTCAATTCTATATCCAATGTCGCTTGAGGATCTAAATGACAAATTACCAAATCAGGATTTAACACTCCAAATCCACTGAGATACTTGTTTATATCTCCAGCCTTAAACTCTGTTGAATTTTCGATAGCGATGGAAATTCGTTCAGACTCATTCTCATCAACTAATTGCTTGAATCTGACTTGTTTCAGATTCAAGATAATGTTGGTAACGTCTTCCTTCACTCCCGGAATTGTAGAAAACTCATGTTCAACACCTGCTATACGAACAGTATTGATGGCATAACCTTCAAGTGAGGAGAGAAGAATGCGGCGAAGGGAATTACCAATTGTAATACCAAAGCCAGGTTCCAAAGGGCGAAATTCAAACTTTCCGTACTTGTCATCGGCTTCCAACATTATTACTTTTTCTGGTTTTTGAAATGCTAATACCGCCATTGTTAATTATTATTTAGAGTACAACTCGACAATCATCTGCTCTTTAATATTCTCTGGGATGTCAACACGCTCAGGCAAATGCAAGAACTTTCCACCCATAACATTCTCATCCCACTCAATCCATGGATACTTGCTGTGATTGAAACCAGCCAACGAAGCTGCTATAACCTCAAGAGACTTGGCCTTCTCACGAACAGCAACAATCTGACCAGGCTTTACAGAATAAGAAGGAATATTCACAACCTTACCATCAACAGTAATATGCTTATGACCAACTAACTGACGAGCAGCAGCACGAGTTGGAGCTATTCCTAAACGGTAGACAACATTATCCAAACGTGCCTCAAGCTTCTGCAATAACACCTCACCAGTAACACCTGAAGTAGAAGCCGCTTTCTCAAACAAATTACGGAACTGACGTTCAAGCACACCATAAGTATACTTTGCCTTCTGTTTTTCAGCGAGCATGAGACCATACTCAGATGACTTCTTACGACGATTGTTACCATGCTGACCTGCTGGATAATTTCTCTTTGCTAAAACCTTATCTGGTCCAAAAATAGCCTCACCGAAACGACGAGAGATTCTTGATTTAGGTCCAATATATCTAGCCATTATTCTTTCTGTTTTTTAATAGTATACCCATTGTATTGCAGCCACGACTACAGAAAGGAAAGATGCAGTCAAATTAACACGAATGGAATATACAGATAAATAATAATTAAACTCTTCTTCTTTTAGGAGGACGACATCCATTATGTGGAAGTGGAGTTACATCTATAATCTCAGTAACTTCAATTCCTGCACCATGAACACCACGGATCGCAGACTCACGTCCATTTCCCGGACCTTTCACATAAGCAACAACCTTTCTCAAGCCAAGGTCATGGGCAACCTTTGCACAGTCCTGAGCCGCCATCTGCGCTGCATATGGAGTGTTCTTTTTCGAACCTCTAAATCCCATCTTACCAGCCGATGACCATGAAATAACCTGGCCCTCACTATTTGCCAAAGTAACAATGATATTGTTGAATGACGAATGGACATGAAGCTGTCCTTGTGCATCGACCTTGACATTTCTTTTCTTAGCAGAAGTTGTTTTCTTTGCCATATCTGATTATTATTTAGTAGCTTTTTTCTTATTTGCAACAGTCTTTTTCTTTCCTTTGCGAGTACGTGCATTATTCTTAGTACTCTGGCCGCGAACTGGAAGACCCAAACGATGACGAATACCACGGTAACATCCTATATCCATCAAACGCTTAATATTAAGCTGTACCTCGGAACGAAGATCACCTTCAACCTTATATTCCTTTGAAATGACCTCACGAATCTTACCAGCCTGTTCGTCATTCCAATCCTTGACTTTCAAATCTTTGTCAACACCAGCCTTTTCCAATATTTTAACTGAACTACTGCGACCTATACCATAAATGTATGTCAACGCAATTTCACCTCTCTTATTCTGCGGGAGGTCTACACCAACAATTCTTATTGCCATATATTTTTCTTATTTATTCTCTAACAATAGAATCATCCCTGACGTAACTTATACTTAGGATTCTTCTTATTAATTACAAACAAACGTCCTTTACGTCTAACAATAACGCAATCTGGTGTACGCTTCTTCAAAGATGCTCTTGTTTTCATATATTGATTTTTTATTTGTATCTAAATACAATTCTTCCTTTTGACAAGTCATAAGGCGACATCTCTACACGTATCTTATCTCCTGGAAGAATTTTGATATAATGCATCCTCATCTTACCAGAAATGTGAGCGATGATCTCATGACCATTCTCCAATTCCACTCGAAACATTGCATTTGACAATGCTTCTACAATAGTCCCATCTTGTTCTATAGCTGACTGCTTAGCCATAATTAAAATGATTTATCTCCTAGTACTTTTTCAATTTCTTCAAATGACGACAAAATATCTGCTTTTCCTTTACGCACACAAACAGAATGTTCAAAGTGCGCCGCCGGCTTGCTGTCACGAGTAACAACTCCCCAGCAATCAGTCTGCAAGTATATCTCTTTATGCCCCATAGTAATCATCGGCTCGATTGCTATGCAAAGTCCATTTTTCAACAACATACCATTACCTCGTTTGCCATAGTTAGGAACCTGTGGTGGCTCGTGCATTTCACGTCCTATACCATGTCCCACAAACTCCCTGACGACCCCGTATCCTTTACTCTCACAATAAGTCTGAATAGAATACGATATATCCCCAAGCCTATGGCCCACAACAGCCTGTTCTATACCTTTATACAAGGCTTCTTTTGTTGTCTTTAACAGTTCTCTGACATCATTGGATATGTCACCCACAGCAAAAGTATAACAAGAATCTCCACAAAAACCATCTAATAATGTACCACAATCAACAGAGACTATATCTCCCTCTTTCAAGGGCATATCATTGGGGATTCCATGTACAACCTGATTGTTAACAGAAGTACAAATACTGGCAGGAAAAGGTTCACCGTAAGGATTAGGAAATCCTTTGAAAGTCGGCTTTGCCCCATTGTCCCTAATAAAAGTCTCAGCAAGCACATCAAGCTGTTTAGTTGTAACTCCCGGCTTAATCACCTTAGCCATTTCAGCAAGAACTTGTCCTACCAAGAGGTTTGCCTTCCGCAAAAGCTCTACTTCCTCGTCAGTTTTAAGATATACCATCCTCTTATTTAATAAGCAACATTGACAGTATGAGCACCGCGAACACGCCCTGTCTCAAGAAGTCCATCATAATGTCTCATCATAAGGTGACTCTCTATCTGCTGTAAAGTATCAAGAACGACACCAACAAGAATCAACAAAGATGTTCCACCAAAGAACTGTGCGAATTCACGCTGTACACCAAACATGTCAGCAAATGCAGGCATAATTGCGATAAAAGCCAAGAACAACGAGCCTGGGAATGTAATACGCGACATTATTCTGTCCAGAAAATCCGCAGTATTCTTTCCAGGTTTAACTCCAGGAATAAAGCCATTATTTCGTTTCATATCCTCAGCCATCTGAGTCGGATTGATTGTAATAGCTGTATACAAATATGTAAAAACAACAATCAATACAGCAAATATCAAATTGTAGACACCACTTGTATTGTCAATCAGCTGGCTCATAAATGGGCTTAGTTTCCCACCAGACACATACCCTGCAACAGTTACCGGAATAAACATTATAGCCTGTGCAAAGATGATAGGCATCACATTTGCAGCATACGGCTTCAATGGGATATATTGACGCGCTCCACCATATTGTCTATTTCCGACAACCCTTTTTGCATATTGTACAGGCACTCTACGCACTCCTTGTACCAAAAGAATAGCAGCAGCTATAACAGCAAGAAGAACCACAATCTCTATAAGCAGAACTATGAGTCCACCTTGTCCTGGAGAGGAAAAACGAGTCGTAAGTTCCTGAATGAAAGCCTGTGGAAAACGTGCAATGATACCTACCATGATAATCAACGAAATACCATTTCCGATTCCTTTATCAGTAATTCTTTCTCCTAACCATAATATGAACATGCTTCCTGCAGCCAAGATGATTGTAGCAGTAATCAAAAAGAGAGTCCAATCCAATGAAGGATAAAGAGCTGTACCCCCAGTCTGTATTCTCAAATTTATGAGGTAAGAGGGAGCTTGAAAAAGTAAAATCAAAATAGTCAAATAGCGAGTATATTGATTCATCTTTCTTCTTCCACTCTCGCCCTCACGCTGCATCTTTTGAAAATAAGGAACAGCAATACCCAACAACTGCATCACAATCGAAGCAGAAATATAGGGCATTATTCCAAGAGCAAAGATAGATGCCTTAGAAAAAGCTCCACCTGAGAACATATCAAGCAAAGACATCAACCCACCTTCTGTTTGGTTACGCAAACCCTGAAGCGCCTCAGTATCAATACCAGGCAGAACAACGTAGGATCCAAAACGATAGACAACAACAAACATAAGGGTTATAAGGAGTCTCGTACGGAGATCCTCAATTTTCCCTATGTTAGACAATGTCTTAACAATCTTGATATTCTTAAGTTTATCGATTGCTTTTCCCATTATTTTAGAGTTTTACAGCATTGCCACCCTTTTCTGTTATCATTGCTTCTGCCTTCTGTGAGAAAGCATGAGCTTCGATTTCCAGTCTGGAAGCCAACTCGCCATCAGCCAAAACTTTTACAAGCTGTTTTACGCTTGCCAATCCAGCCTCAATAAGATCTGCCAATGTAACTTTAGCAAGTCCCTTATCTTCAGCCAATTTCTGAATATCACCAAGATTAACCGCTTTGTATTCTATACGGTTAATGTTCTTGAATCCGAACTTAGGTACACGACGCTGCAAAGGCATCTGTCCACCTTCAAAACCGATTTTCTTCTTATATCCAGATCTTGCTTTGGCTCCTTTATGTCCACGTGTAGAAGTACGTCCTTTCCCCGAACCATATCCACGTCCGATACGTTTACTATTATGAGTAGAGCCCTCAGCCGGTTTCAAATTATGTAATTCCATTGTCTTCAAAAAAATAATTTTTTTCAATTAATCTACAATCTCAACAAGATGATGGACCTTGCGAATCATTCCACGCAATGAAGGTGTATCCTCAAATTCAACCACCTTATTCATTTTCTTTAAGCCCAATGAATCGAGAGTGCGTTTCTGTTCAATCGGCCGACCAACTCGGCTTCTAATCTGCTTAATTTTAATTGTTGCCATTACTAACCTTCCTCTTATCCTCTAAAAACTTTAGTTAAACTAACACCACGATTCTTTGCAACAGTCTTAGGATCACGCATATTAGTAAGAGCTACTATTGTAGCCTTTACTAGATTATGCGGATTTGAAGAACCCTTAGACTTTGCAAGCACGTCAGTAATACCAATACTCTCAAAGACAGCACGCATTGCACCTCCCGCCACAACACCAGTACCGGTTGAAGCAGGCATCACCAACACACGTGCTCCTCCAAACTTAGCATAAGCCTCATGAGGGACAGTTCCTTTAAGTACAGGAACCTTTACCAGATTCTTTTTGGCAGCTTCAACCCCCTTTGCAATAGCAGCCGTTACTTCGCCAGCTTTTCCAAGACCATAGCCAATCACACCATCACCATTTCCAACAACTACAATGGCAGCGAATGTAAATGTTCTACCACCCTTTGTAACTTTTGTAACACGATTAATAGCAACCAATCGATCTTTCAATTCGATATCGTTTCCTATCTTAACTCTATTAACCATAATCTAAATTAAAATTTAAGTCCAGCGTTACGGGCAGCGTCAGCTACCTCCTTAATTCTCCCATGATACAAATAGCCGTTACGATCGAACACTACAGTAGTTATACCAGCCTCTATAGCCCTCTTCGCAATCAGTTCGCCAACCTTAGCAGCCTGTTCGCATTTTGTACATTTCTCCATTCCGAGTGATGATGCAGCAACAAGAGTCGCAGCCTTTTCATCATCTATAATCTGTACATAAATCTGCTTGTTACTTCTGAATACAGACATTCTTGGACGCTCGGCAGTACCAGAAATCTTATTGCGTATTCTATATTTGATTTTAATACGTCTTTCCAATTTTGTTATCATACTCGTACAATTAAAAATTTTTATTTAGCGCTTGCTGACTTACCAGACTTTCTTCTGATCACCTCGCCCTGGAAGCGGATACCTTTACCCTTGTAAGGTTCAGGCATACGGAATGAGCGAATTTTAGCACATACCATACCAAGCAACTGTTTGTCACAAGATTCGAGCATGATTAGAGGATCCTGATTTCTCTCTGATTTTGTCTCCACTTTGATTTCCTTAGGAAGTTCAAAGCAGATAGCATGAGAATATCCCAATGCAAAATCAAGAACATTACCAGTGTTTGAAACACGATAACCAACACCTACCAACTGAAGAGTCTTCTTATAACCTTCAGATACACCTATAACCATGTTGTTTACAAGAGCACGGTATAATCCATGAAAAGCATGACGCTGTTTTAGATTATCAACCATCATTTCAACATTCTCTTCCATTGTCACCTTACCGTCCTCAATCACAACATTTATAGCAGGATTTACATATTGAGAGAGTTCTCCTTTAGGACCTTTTACAGTTACAATGTCATCCTTATGAGTAACAGTTACTCCAGCAGGAATAATAATAGGCAATTTACCAATTCTAGACATTATATATCCTCCTTACATTAATATACATAACAAAGAACTTCGCCCCCTATCTTCAGTTCCGAAGCCTCTTTATCTGTCATCACACCTTTGGATGTAGATATAATAGCAATACCCAATCCGTTAATCACACGCGGCATATCTTTGTAGCCAATGTACTTCCGCAATCCCGGACGAGAGACACGTTTCAAACTTACGATAGCGTTTGTCTTTGTCTCAGGATCATACTTCAAGGCAATCTTAATAGTGCCCTGAGGTCCCTCATCAATAAACTTGTAGTTCAACAAATACCCCTTGTCGAAAAGGATTTTTGTAATTTCCTTCTTCAAATTAGAGGCTGGTATTTCCACGATCTTGTGTTTTGCCATAATGGAATTTCTCAACCTCGTCAAATAATCTGCTATAGGATCTGTCATAATAAAATTAAATTAATCGGGACTGTCCCGACAATATTTAAATAAAAAATTACCAACTTGATTTCTTTACACCCGGTATAAGACCAGCAGAAGCCATTTCACGGAACTGTATGCGTGAAATGCCGAACTGGCGTATATATCCCCTTGGGCGTCCAGTAAGCTTACATCTGTTATGCAGACGAATAGGGTTAGCATTAGCCGGTATACTCTGAAGTTTGCGAGCAGCTTCATAAGCCTCCATCGGTTCAGCAGTGTTCACAATCTTCTTCAAGGCTGCACGCTTTGCTGCATATTTAGCCACAAGTTTTGCTCGCTTAACTTCGCGAGCCTTCATTGATTCTTTTGCCATATCTGTTATTTTTTTGCATCCTTAAATGGTAATCCAAAAGCCTTAAGAAGAGCGTATGCCTCTTCGTCAGTTTTAGCAGACGTAACGAAAGTAATGTTCATACCCATGATCTTGTCCACCTGATCAATATTGATTTCCGGAAATATGATTTGTTCCTGAATACCAAGAGTATAATTTCCGCGTCCGTCAAAGTTAGTGCTTATACCCTTAAAGTCGCGTATACGAGGAAGAGAAACACGAATCAGTTTCTCAAGAAACTCGTACATAGTATTACGGCGAAGAGTAACCATAACTCCGATAGGCATCTTTTTACGAAGTCTGAAGTTAGATATATCCTTCTTTGACAATGTTGCGACAGGCTTCTGTCCAGTTATCTGTGCAATTTCAGCCATAGCCACTTCAATGATCTTCTTGTCAGCAGTAGCCTTACCTAATCCCTGATTCACAACAATCTTCTTCAATACAGGAATCTGCATAGGAGAAGAATAATTAAACTGTTTCATCAATGCTGGAACAATCTGTTCAGCATATATGTTCTTTAGATTAGCAGTAGTACTCATTAAATCTCCTCCCCTGATTTTTTAGCATAACGAACTAATTTTCCATTTTCACCGATCCTTCTTCCAATACGAGTCGGCTTTCCTGTCTTAGGATCAAGCACGTTAAGATTAGAAATATGGATAGGAGCCTCCTGCTTAATAATACCTCCCTGTGGATGCTTTGCACTTGGCTTTGTGCTCTTTGACACAATGTTAACACCCTCCACAACGGCCCGCTGCTCTTTAACAAGGACAGAAAGAACCTTTCCTGTCTGTCCCTTGTAGTTACCTGCATTTATATAGACCGTGTCACCTTTCTTTATATGTAACTTACTCATTACTATAAATCTTTATAAATTAAAGAACCTCTGTAGCCAAAGAAACCACTTTCATATTAGCAGCACGGAGTTCACGAGCTACAGGACCAAAAATACGGCTTCCTCTCATCTCACCGGCATTGTTCAAAAGAACACATGCATTATCATCGAAACGAATATAAGAACCATCAGCACGACGTATTTCCTTCTTCGTGCGTACAATCAAAGCCTTTGATACTGCTCCCTTCTTTATTTCACTTGAAGGAATCACATTTTTAACTGCAACAACAATCACATCACCAACAGAGGCATACCGTCTTCTTGTTCCACCGAGAACTCGTATGCAAAGAACCTCACGTGCACCACTATTGTCAGCAACTGTCAATCTTGATTCTGTCTGTATCATATTTTACTTAGCCCTTTCTACGATTTGTACTAATCTCCATCTTTTTGTTTTGCTCAAAGGACGAGTTTCCATAATCAATACTGAATCGCCAATATTGCACTCATTCTTCTCATCATGAGCATGGTATTTCTTTGTCTTGCTGACAAATTTACCATAAATAGGGTGCTTTTCCTTAAATTTTGCAGCAACAACAATAGTCTTATCCATCTTATTGCTCGTAACCACACCCATTCTTTGTTTTCTTAAATTTCTAACTTCCATGTAGCCGCAAATTATTTATTAAGTTCTCTCTGACGCAACTCACACTTCATCCGAGCAATATCACGACGCAATTTCTTAATCTGTGAACAATCCTCTAAAGGAGAAATATGATGGTTGAACTTCATATTGCCATAGTTGGCAACTTCTGCATCAATACGTTCTGCAAGCTCTGCAGTTGTAAGTTCTCTTATTTCTGAAATTTTCATAATCAAGCATTTTTGTCGTAATCACGCCTTACAATAAACTTAGTAGTTGTAGGAAGTTTCTGTGCTCCGAGACGCAAAGCTTCTTTAGCAATCTCATACGAAACACCTTCTACTTCAAAAAGTATACGTCCTGGTTTAGCAGGGAATACGTAAGCGTACGGATCTCCCTTACCTTTACCCATTCGTACATCAGCAGGTTTTTTTGTGATAGGCTTGTCCGGGAAAATTCTGATCCAAACCTGTCCCTGACGCTGCATATAACGCGTAATAGCGACACGCGCAGCCTCTATCTGACGAGCGGTGATCCAGCGTGTCTGCAAAGCTTTTATGCCGAAGCTTCCGAATGCCAACTCAGTACCTCTGTGTGAAACACCTTTCCAACGACCACGGCCTTTTTGCGGTCTTCTATATTTCTGTCTTTTTGGCTGTAACATAATTCAAAAAATTAGCGGTTTGACTTTCTGTTTCTGAATCTCCTACCACCGCCATTGTTGCTGCGGCCAGTCTCCTTTGTCTGAGTATAATCAGGAGTCAAATCCTTCTTACCGAATATTTCTCCTCTGCATATCCACACCTTGATACCAAGAAGTCCCACCTTTGTAAGTGCCTCTGCAAGACAGTAGTCAATATCAGCTCTGAAAGTGTGCAGCGGAGTACGACCCTCCTTATACATTTCAGAACGAGACATTTCAGCTCCATTGAGACGTCCGGAAATCTGGATTTTAATACCTTCCGCACCCGATCTGATAGTATTGGCTATAGCAGTCTTGATGGCACGTCTGTAAGCGATTTTGCCCTCAATCTGACGTGCTATATTGTTAGCGACAATAACAGCATCAAGTTCAGGACGTTTGATTTCAAAAATATTGATCTGGACGTCTTTGTCCGTAACTTTCTTGAGCTCTTCTTTCAGTTTCTCAACATCCTGACCACCCTTACCGATAATAGCGCCCGGACGAGCAGTGCAAATTGTAATTGTCACAAGTTTCAGTGTACGCTCTATAACAATCTTTGATACGCTTGCCTTTGCAAGACGCACATTAAGGTACTTGCGGATTT
The DNA here is from genome assembly GCA_964554265.1 of uncultured Bacteroides sp. Taxonomy (GTDB): domain Bacteria; phylum Bacteroidota; class Bacteroidia; order Bacteroidales; family Bacteroidaceae; genus RGIG8745. The sequence continues at coordinate 11,606 of CAZKOB010000007.1, forward strand.
TGCTGTCCTCAAGAAGATTGTCTCCGAAGTTACTTCCTCCGAACCAGTTAGAGTCCCAGCCTCTTATTATTCCGAGACGGTTACTTATTGGATTACATTTCTGTCCCATAATTACTTTCAGTCATTAGTAGTTTTAGCGTCCACAAAAACAGTAACGTGATTCGAACGCTTGCGAATTCTATAACCTCTTCCCTGTGGAGCAGGTCTCATACGCTTCAGCGTAGCACCTTCATCAACAAATATCTTGCTAATATACAATTCGCCATTCTCAGCCTTACGCTCGTTCTTCTGTTCCCAATTTGCAATAGCAGAACGCAACACTTTCTCCAGATCTTTAGAAGCATCTTTTGAGCAGAATTTCAGAGTTGCCAGAGCTTTGCCAACTTCCATACCTCTTACAAGATCAGCGACATAGCGCATTTTTCGAGGTGATGAAGGGATATTGCGAAGAATAGCATAGTAAGTAGTCTTTTTGGCCTCCTTTATTTTCTGGGCCATTATGTGTTTCCTTGCTCCCATTATATAATTTTCTTTTTATCAAGTTGTGCCTGTTTACTTCTTCTTGTTACCAGCATGTCCACGGAAAGTACGAGTAAGAGAAAACTCACCAAGCTTGTGACCAACCATATTTTCTGTAACATAAACAGGAATAAATTTATTTCCATTGTGAACAGCAATGGTATGCCCCACGAAATCAGGGGAAATCATTGACGCTCTCGCCCATGTCTTTATAACGCTCTTCTTACCGCTCTCATTCATTGCGAGCACTTTCTTTTCGAGTTTTACATTTATATATGGACCTTTTTTTAATGAACGACTCATATTTTACTCAATTAACTTTTATTTTTTACGTCTTTCAATTATATACTTGTTAGAGCCCTTCTTAGGCGAACGAGTCTTGAGTCCCTTAGCATACAAGCCGTTGCGCGAACGTGGGTGTCCACCTGTGTGACGACCTTCACCACCACCCATAGGATGATCTATTGGATTCATGACAACACCACGGTTATGTGGGCGACGTCCCAACCAGCGTGAACGTCCAGCCTTTCCTGATGACTCAAGTGCGTGGTCAGAATTGCTTACGCTACCGATTGTAGCCTTACAAGTAGAGAGAACCTTTCGAATTTCACCTGAAGGCAGCTTGATTACGCAGAAGCGCCCTTCACGTGAAGTTAACTGAGCAAAATTACCTGCAGATCTTACCATCTTGGCACCCTGTCCAGGACACAACTCGATATTGTGTATTACAGTACCAACCGGAATGTTCTGTAACGGAAGAGTGTTTCCAACTTCAGGAGCAGCATTTTCTCCTGACATGATAGTAGTACCGACCTGTAGTCCATTAGGAGCAACGATATAGCGCTTTTCCCCGTCAGCATAGAAGAGCAGTGCAATACGTGCCGAACGGTTCGGATCGTACTCAATAGTCTTCACAACTGCCGGTATTCCGTCTTTATCCCTCTTGAAATCGATAATACGATAAAGTCTCTTATGGCCACCACCTCTGTATCTAACAGTCATGCGACCCTGATTGTTACGACCACCTGTACTACGCTTACCGTATACAAGAGTTTTTTCTGGTACAGATGTAGTAACATCATCAAATATACCAATAGCTTTGTGTCTTTGACCTGGAGTAATTGGTCTGAATTTACGAATACCCATTTTTACTATTAAATGTTACTATAGAAATCGATAGTTTCACCCTCACGGAGAGTAACTATAGCCTTCTTGAAAGCATTAGTCTTACCCTTGATAACACCAGCCTTTGTGTAACGGCTCTTACGCTTTCCAGCGTAGTTCATAGTGTTAACCGAAACTACATTTACATTATATTTAGCTTCAATTTCCTTCTTTATCTCGATCTTATTGGCCTTAGGATTCACGATAAAGCCGAACTTGTTGTTCTGCTTCTCTGTGATACCCGTCATCTTTTCAGTAATCAACGGTTTGATTATGTAACCCATCTTGCAGCCTCCTTACTTGTTAAAAGTTTCGTCTACCAATTTAAGCGCATTTTCAGTCACAACAAGAACATTTGCATTCATCACTTTATAAGTGTTGAGTGCAGATGCAGTCATAACCTCTACGCGCTGTATGTTACGAGCAGACAAATATACGTTTTTATTATTCTCTGGCAAAACAAGCAAAAGCTTCTTGCCTTCAATTTTAAGGCTATTTTGTATTTTTATAAATTCTTTAGTTTTAGGAGCCTCAAAATTAAAGTCTTCAACTACAATAATGGCATTCTGCTGTGCCTTGTAAGAAAGCGCGCTCTTGCGTGCAAGGCTCTTTACTTTCTTGTTGAGCTTAAACCAATAATCACGTGGTCTTGGACCGAACACACGGCCTCCACCTCTGAGAACAGGTGACTTTATATCACCGCGACGAGCACCGCCACCGCCTTTCTGACGGATGAGTTTGCGAGTAGAACCGGTTATTTCACTTCTCTCTTTTGACTTGTGAGTACCCTGGCGCTGTGCTGCAAGATACTGCTTTACGGCAAGGTAGATAACATGGTCATTAGGTTCAATTCCGAAGATTTCATCATTCAATTCAACCTTCTTTCCAGTGTCCTCACCATTAATGTTCAAAACTGAAACTTCCATTACTTCTTAATTATTACGATTGAACCATTGTACCCAGGAACAGAACCTTTCACAAGAAGAAGATTGTGTTCCGGTATAACCTTAATAACCTGCAGGTTGTGTGTTGTAACCTGTGCATTTCCCATTTGTCCTGCCATTGGCACATTCTTGAAGACGCGTGAAGGAGTTGCACATGCGCCGATAGAACCCGGTTTACGCTGACGGTCATCCTGGCCATGTGTCATCTGACCTACACCACCAAATCCGTGACGCTTTACAACACCCTGAAACCCCTTACCTTTGGAAGTTCCTATAACATCGACATAAGGTGCGTCATTGAAAAGCTCAACAGTGATTACATCACCCAAATTGTGCTCCTCGTCATAAGTGAACTCGGCCAAGTGTCTCTTTGGAGTTGTACCTGCTTTCTGGAAGTGTCCCATCATAGGCTTAGCAGTGTTCTTCTCCTTAGCTTCCTGAAAGCCGACCTGAACAGCAGCATAGCCATCTTTTTCAACACTCTTGATTTGAGTTACAACACAAGGACCTACTTCGATAACAGTGCATGGCAGATTTTTGCCATCAGCACTGAAAACGGATGTCATTCCGATTTTTTTTCCTAATAATCCTGGCATTTCAATTGTTTTTAATTGTTCTCAAAATATTAAACCTTAATCTCTACTTCTACACCACTTGGCAACTCAAGCTTCATGAGAGCATCCACGGTCTTAGTTGTAGAGCTGTAGATGTCTATCAGTCTCTTGTAAGTGCAAAGTTCAAACTGTTCACGCGACTTTTTGTTTACGAAAGTACTGCGGTTTACTGTGTAAATGCGCTTGTGTGTAGGCAGTGGAATAGGACCGCTAACGATAGCATCCGTAGCCTTCACCGTCTTAACGATTTTCTCAGCAGACTTGTCAACCAAGTTGTGATCGTAAGATTTCAATTTAATACGAATCTTCTGACTCATTTGTTTTATTATTTATTTTTATAATATTTATAAGAGGAAGGAGGTATGCAGATTAAGAGTCGTTTGCTAATCTGCACCTCCCTGCCCATGTTCTGTCTGTAAGATGATGTTAATCAGTCGACCGGCCTATTACCTTATACAAGGTCAACACGTCCGTTGCACTCCTGAAGCACAGCCTTAGCGATTGAGCTTGACACCGGAGAGTGGTGGTCATACTGCATAGAAGAAGTGGCACGTCCTGAAGTGATTGTACGAAGAGCAGTCACGTATCCGAACATTTCAGCAAGCGGAACCAGAGCTTTCACGATACGAGCGCCTGAACGGCTTGTCTCCATGCCTTCAACCTGACCACGGCGCTTGTTCAAGTCACCGATAACGTCACCCATGTTCTCCTCAGGAGTGACAACCTCCAATTTCATTATAGGCTCCATGAGTACCGGCTTAGCCTGTGCACACGCGTTCTTGTAAGCCTGAAGAGCACAGATTTCAAATGAAAGCTGGTCCGAGTCTACCGGGTGGAAAGAACCGTCCACAAGAGTAACCTTCATTGAATCCATCGGGTATCCTCCGAGTACACCGTTCTGCATTGCGTTTGTAAATCCTTTCTGAACAGAAGGGATAAATTCCTTAGGAATGTTACCACCCTTTACTTCATCCACGAACTGAAGTCCGCCTTCCTTGAAGTCTTCGTCTACCGGACCTACATTAACGATGATGTCAGCAAACTTACCACGGCCACCTGACTGCTTCTTGTAAACCTCACGGAGGTTGACAGTCTTAGTGATAGCCTCTTTGTAGTTAACCTGTGGCTTACCCTGATTGCATTCAACCTTGAACTCACGCTTCAGACGGTCGATGATGATATCTAGGTGAAGCTCACCCATACCAGAAATTACTGTCTGACCGCTCTGTTCGTCAGTATGCACTGTGAATGTCGGGTCCTCCTCTGCAAGCTTAGCAAGACCGACAGAAAGCTTGTCAAGGTCTTTCTGCGTCTTAGGCTCAACAGCTATACCGATAACCGGATCCGGGAAATCCATAGATTCAAGTATGATAGGAGCAGACTCGTCACAAAGCGTATCACCGGTATGGATATCTTTCAGACCTACAGCGGCACCTATATCACCTGCGCTGATTACTTCAACCGGATTCTGGTGGTTAGAATGCATCTGGAACAGACGGCTTACGCGCTCCTTCTTTCCTGAACGGGTGTTGTAAACGTACGAGCCGGCTTCAAGCTTTCCTGAGTAAACACGGATGAATGTAAGACGACCTACATATGGGTCTGTAGCAATCTTGAATGCAAGAGCGGCAGTCTTGTCATCCTCGTCCGGCTTACGGTCCTCTTCCTCCTTTGTTGAAGGATTAGTACCAACCACATTAGGAGTATCGAGCGGAGAAGGCAAGAATGCACATACATAGTCAAGAAGAGTCTGCACACCTTTATTCTTGAAAGAAGATCCGCAAAGCATCGGAGTACATGCCATTGCGACAGTAGCAGCACGGAGAGCGCGAAGAATCTCCTCTTCAGTAATAGTAGAAGGATCATCGAAGAACTTCTCCATGAGAGCGTCATCGTATTCAGCTACAGTCTCAAGCATCTTTCCGCGCCATTCTTCAGCTTCGTCCACGAGGTCTGCAGGCACCTCCTCTACAGAGTATTCCGCGCCCATTGTCTCGTCATGCCAAAGGATAGCCTTCATCTTGATGAGATCGACCACACCCTTGAAGTTTTCTTCTGCACCGATAGGGATAACAACCGGACACGGATTTGCCCCAAGCACTTCCTTCATCTGGCGTACCACCTCAAAGAAGTCGGCGCCGGAACGGTCCATCTTGTTAACGTATCCGATACGCGGAACATTATATTTGTCTGCCTGACGCCATACAGTCTCGGACTGAGGCTCCACACCTCCAACGGCGCAATATGTAGCGACAGCACCGTCAAGGATGCGGAGAGAACGCTCTACTTCAGCTGTGAAATCCACGTGTCCCGGAGTGTCAATCAAGTTTATCTTATACTTGTTTCCGTTCCAGTTCCAATATGTAGTAGTAGCGGCAGAAGTAATAGTAATACCGCGTTCCTGCTCCTGAGCCATCCAGTCCATAGTAGCAGCACCATCGTGTACCTCGCCGATTTTGTGTGTCAGGCCGGTATAGAAAAGGATACGCTCCGAAGTAGTAGTCTTACCGGCATCGATGTGCGCCATGATACCGATGTTACGCGTCAAATGCAAATCACGTTTTGCCATAATTAAGTCTTGTCTCTTTTAGCTTGTTAAATTTTAGAATCTGAAGTGAGCGAATGCACGGTTAGCCTCGGCCATACGATGCATATCTTCCTTACGCTTGAATGCACCGCCCTGCTCGTTGAATGCATCCATGATTTCAGAAGCAAGCTTTTCAGCCATGCTCTTTCCTGAACGCTTACGTGCAAAAAGAATCATATTCTTCATAGAGATAGCCTCCTTACGATCCGGGCGGATCTCTGTAGGCACCTGAAAAGTGGCACCACCGATACGACGGCTCTTCACCTCCACCTGCGGAGTAATGTTCTCAAGAGCCTTCTTCCATATCTCAAGAGAAGATTTCTCTTCGTTCTTCATTTTGCCCTCCACAACCTTGAGAGCGTTGTAAAAGATGGAATAGGCGATGCTCTTCTTTCCATCATACATAAGGTTATTCACAAATTTTGTAACCTTAACATCTCCATAAACCGGATCCGGAAGGATCACGCGCTTCTTTGGCTTAGCTTTTCTCATTGTTTGTTTTGAATTTATTCAGTCTGAGGTTGCATTTGCGTTTTCTTCAACATTCCCACCGGAACATTTACTCAACCCTTATAGCTTTCCAACAAACCAAAAACTTTGTTTTTAACTTTTAACCGGAAGATTACTTTTTCTTTCCGCCTGCAGCCGGTTTTGCCCCTGCCTTAGGACGCTTTGCACCATACTTTGAACGACGCTGTGTGCGGCTTGCCACACCTGCAGTATCAAGCGCACCACGGATGATGTGGTAACGTACACCCGGGAGGTCTTTCACACGTCCACCGCGAACGAGAACGATTGAGTGCTCCTGAAGGTTGTGTCCCTCTCCCGGTATGTAAGAGTTCACTTCCTTCTTGTTTGTCAAACGTACACGAGCGACCTTTCTCATCGCCGAATTAGGTTTCTTAGGTGTTGTGGTATAGACACGCACACAAACTCCACGACGCTGCGGACATGAGTCCAATGCGGGAGACTTGCTCTTGTCTACCAGTACCTTTCTTCCTTTTCTAACTAACTGTTGAATAGTAGGCATTTTGTTTAGTTTTTAATTTTATATTATTATTTATTATTTCGCATTCATTATAATGCCCTGATGTACTTGACAAAGGGGCACAACACTCCAAAAAGCGGTGCAAAATTAGCAATTTTCCGCCAAATAGCACATTATTATCACAAGAAAATGCATCCTGCCCATAGCCATGAAATCGGAACGGGCTTATTTTTAAATTTATTTAACTATACAAAATCTTTTTCAGTACTTTTTTCGTCTCTACATGAATCAGGGAATCATCACAAACGCGGTATTACGAAAAGCGCATTTCCGTATCAGAAAGCATTGCCCGTACCTCGTCAACCATGGTTTGGGGCAGCTGCAACCGTCTGTCATCACTGTGCGAATCGAGCGCTTCGATGAAATGAGGGAACTCCTTTTTGTACACCGCCTTCATATGTGCATTTGCAGCATTTGTGCAAGCGGCATCCTCCTTTGGGAGCATGGAAGAAATACGAAAACTGTATGCCATATTCGCCATACGATCGCAAAGCTTCACAAAAGGAGCATACGGCGTACAACGTATGCCTGCATAATACTTTTCTCCGGCACGTTCCGCCCGTGTACGCCCCTTATCGTTTGTCAGCGCGTATACAATCTCTGCAGCAACATGCGACCGGGCATCGTCCATATATTCACGTGCAATCTTCACGACGTCATTGTACGTAAGACGTGCATCCTCTATACTATCATGAAAATAAGCCCCGAACACAAGAGGCAGATAATCTTTTGCATCCGTACAAACATAGTCCGCATATTTCATCGCCAAATCCGCAACCATGTTCAAATGATAACTATACGGCTTGGTATCATCATAAAACTGATTCACCGCTGCATGTGTGGCCGCTGCTCTCTCCCTTATATTTTTTATTAGTTCTGTCACCTCCATAACTCCATATATTTTTGTTTTTCGTAAAAGACATGCAAAAATAGCAAAAAAATGGGAGTCTGACGGATTCAGATCAGGGTTCTCGCAGACTTTTCTTATGATTTTGATGATTTTGAGATGGCGTATTCACAGAATCATCTTATACTTTTGATGTTTTTAGCCGGTGTCCTCTCTGACTCATCCCATGATATTAAAGGGAGCTGTGTAGGCATCCACTGAAGATACAAAAAACAAGATGAGCCTGTGAATACACCGGCAGAACAACCTTTATTATATAATAAGGTGTTGTCCGGGCTTCCATAGCAGATATGTCCGGAGCAAATGCCACATCTTTGGAGTGACTGCACAGGAAACATGAAATCATCTTGCTGAAAAGTCAAATCCACTGCATTATTTTCTTAAATCAGCAGTGCTGATTATAAAAACTGCACTGCTGATTGTAAAAACTGCACTGTTGATTTTATAATCAGCACTGCTGATTATAAAAATCGGTGCGGTAAAAACAACTTTTCAATGGGGATTTCCCAACTTTCAACAGGACGCAACACAAAGTTTTTCAATACTTTACAGAAAAGAATCGGCTTGAACGGAAATCAAAAATCCGTTCAAAACAAAAAATAATGGATTCCAGATGGGAAATAACAGCAAAACAGGCCCGGCAAACGACTATTAAATACTGCGGCAAAATACAGAACAACTCTATGTCAACATCAAGACAGCATTCTTTTGGCCTCTATACCTTATTATATATATAAGAGAAGTAATCTGTGCGGTATACAGAAAAAGTCAGAAAGCACAAGCCACAAGCAAACGTCACACCTTCAAAAGACAAAAGAAGGGAGGCACACACAAGAGAAGAAGGAAGCGGACAAAAGGCTGTTCCCTGCAACAAGAAAAAAACAGCGGTCCTCCTACCATAACCCCACCAAAATATTCAACTTTTGTGCGCCTTCTCGCTGAAAATACATATCTTTGCAGAGAATAGACCATTCTACACTAAAGCTGAATTTATTACATTTACAGGCAAAACAACCAAGGGAAAGAATACAAATAAAAATCAAAATAAGACTATGAGACAACTAAGGAATGTTCTGGCGATGGTGGCCCTTCTCATGACAAGCATGGCGGGTGCACAGATGCAGAGCCCCGTTCAGGTGAAGAGTTCCCTGAAAATGATTTCCGACACGGAAGCAGAGATTATTTTCGATGCAGTCATCGAAGCCGGATGGCATATGTATTCGACCAATGTAGTGCCCGACGGCCCGACAGCAGCCACATTCAATGTGGAGAACATCAAAGGTGCGAAGATAGACGGCGGACTGCGTGCCAACGGCGATGTCAAGAAACATTATGAGGAAATGTTTGAAGCAGACGTCTACTTCTTCGAGAACAAGGGCCAGTTCATACAGAAAGTATTATTAACCGGAGGTCCATACGAAATAGAAGGATACTTGGAATATGGCGCATGCAACGACCAGAACTGCATACCTCCGACTGCCGCTGACTTCAAATTTACGGGAGAGGCGAAAACACCGGCACCGGCAGAGGAAACTCAAAAGGAGGAAGCACCTAAGCAAACGGAGGAGCCGGTAGAGGTAGCAGTGCCGGCAACCGACTCAGCAACAGTGAGCACAGCCCTCCCAGCAACCCCGACATCAGGAGAAAGTGCAGAAGAAATAGGCTCCGGCAGCCTGTGGACTCCGGTCATCAGCCAGCTCAAGCAGTTTGAAGAAGGAGGCAACGCATCCGCTGCGGACTCCTCCCTTTGGCAGATATTCCTGCTCGGACTCCTCGGAGGACTCGTCGCTCTTGTCACACCTTGCGTATGGCCGATCATCCCGATGACCGTCAGCTTCTTCCTGAAGCGCTCGGGCGACAAGAAAAAGGGCATACGTGACGCATGGACATATGGAGCATCAATTGTCATCATCTACCTCGTACTCGGACTCGCCGTTACAGCCATCTTCGGTGCAAATGCGCTCAATTCTTTGGCAACCAATGCCGTGTTCAACATATTTTTCTGTTTGATGCTCGTCGTGTTCGCGGCATCATTCTTCGGAGCATTCGAACTCACATTGCCTTCATCATGGAGCAACGCGGTAGATTCAAAAGCAGAAAAGACAGGAGGGCTACTCGGTATCTTCCTCATGGCATTCACTCTCACCCTTGTGAGCTTCTCTTGCACAGGTCCGATTATCGGCTTCCTGCTCGTTGAAGTATCCACCTCAGGAGACATACTTGCACCGACAATCGGCATGCTCGGTTTCTCCATTGCGCTCGCTCTGCCGTTCACACTCTTCGCCATGTTCCCAAGCTGGCTCAAGACGATGCCCAAAAGCGGAGGATGGATGAACAATGTGAAAGTGGTCCTCGGATTCATCGAACTGGCATTCGCGCTCAAGTTCCTGTCCGTTGCCGACCTCGCATACGGCTGGCGCATACTCGACCGCGAGACATTCCTTTCCATCTGGATTGTGCTCTTTGCGTTGCTCGGCATGTACCTGCTCGGCAAAATCAAGTTCCCTCATGATGACGATGACGACGGACAACACATCAGTGTGACCCGATTCTTTCTCGCAATGGCCTCATTCGCATTTGCCGTATACATGATTCCGGGCCTGTGGGGCGCACCGCTGAAAGCAGTAAGTGCATTTGCTCCGCCAATGAAGACTCAGGACTTCAACCTGTATGAAGAAAACGAAGTACGTCCTCAGTTCATGGACTACGACGAAGGCATGGCATTCGCGAAGCAGCACGGCAAGCCTGTAATGATAGACTTTACAGGTTACGGATGTGTAAACTGCCGCAAGATGGAAGCAGCCGTATGGGTAGATCAGAACGTAGCGTCCATCATGAACGACGACTATGTGCTTATACAGCTTTATGTGGACGACAAGACTCCACTCGCCGAACCGGTTATCGTCAATGACAACGGACAGATACGCAAGCTGCGCTCTGTAGGAGACAAATGGAGCTATCTGCAAAGTTCCAAATTCGGCGCTACTGCACAACCATTCTATGTACTCCTCGACAACGAAGGAAGACCTTTGACAAGAAGCTATTCCTTCGATGAAAATGTAGAGCACTACCTGCAGTTCCTGAAAGAAGGACTCGCCAATTACTCGCTGAAATGAAATAAGATTTCCGAGTTTTCAAGGTGTCGGGTGTTGTATGCAGCAATATCCACATACAACGCCCGACACCTTGAAAATATCCAATTCATATTATTTATGGAAAAAGAAGAGAGAGAGAGGATTATAGCTTTGGTCAAAAGCGAAGTAGTTCCAGCAGTAGGGTGCACCGAACCTATAGCAGTCGCCCTGTGTGTGGCCAAAGCCACACAAACATTGGGATGCACTCCGAACAAGATAGCCCTTCTGCTAAGTGCCAATATCCTGAAAAACGCTATGGGAGTAGGTATTCCGGGCACCGGCATGACCGGTCTGCCGATAGCCATAGCTCTCGGAGCACTGGCCGGAAAACCGGAATACAACCTTGAAGTACTGAAAGACATCACTCAGGAAGATGTAGAGAAAGGAAAAACATACATCAATGAAAACCGCATCTCCATTTGCCTGAAAGAAAACATAACCGAGAAATTATATATAGAAGTATCTGTCGAAGCTGGTAACTCCACGGCAAAGGCGATAATCAGCGGCGGACACACCTGTTTTGTGCTGATTGAGAAGAACGGCAAGACACTATTGGACAAAAATGCAGACGCAAACAAAGAAGAAGACGATGAGTGCGATGACAGCTGGCTCAATCTGCATAAAGTGTATGAATTTGCAACTACTGCCCCACTAAGCGAAATAGAATTTATACGTGAAGCACGCGAACTGAACGAGAAAGCTGCAAACGAAGCGCTGAAAGGATGTTACGGCCATGAACTCGGCAAGACCCTCTCGCGTCCTTTGGGCAAAGGCATCATGGGAGAAAGCATCTTCTCACACATCATCTCGGCCACAGCGAGCGCATGCGATGCACGTATGGCAGGAGCCATGATTCCCGTGATGAGCAATTCAGGCAGCGGCAATCAGGGAATATGTGCCACACTGCCTGTCGTTGTATTCGCAGAAGAAAACCACAACACAGATGAAGAACTCATACGCGCGCTCATGCTCAGCCACCTTACCGCAATATACATCAAGCAGAGCCTCGGCAAACTGTCCGCCCTATGCGGATGTGTTGTGGCCTCTACAGGCAGCAGCTGCGGAATCACCTACCTCATGGGCGGCACTTTTGAGCAGATTACCGCTGCTGTAAAAAACATGATCGCCAATCTTACGGGAATGATATGCGACGGTGCAAAACCAAGCTGTGCACTCAAACTTGCAAGCGGGGTTTCCACCTGCATATTGTCCGCTATGCTTGCCATACAGAAGAAATGTGTCACCAGTGTAGAAGGCATCATCGACAACGATGTGGACAAAAGCATACACAACCTGACCAAAATCGGCAAATATGCCATGACGGAAACAGACCGATGCGTACTTGACATCATGACCTGCAAGAACTAATAACCACTGACGAAAAACAAGAAAAACCTAACAAACAATGAGCTACAATATGAACAACGTAAAGCATGAGCTTCACGACTATATCTACATTACTTTCGGACTACTGCTGTATGCTTTGGGATGGACAGCCTTTCTGCTTCCATACGAAATTGCAGCCGGAGGTGTAACAGGAGTATCTGCCATCGTCTACTACATCACCGGACTTGAAATACAAGTGACTTATTTTACAATCAATGCCATATTGATCATCATAGCGGTCAAAATCCTCGGTCTGAAATTCTGCATCAAGACTATCTATGGCGTACTCATGCTTTCATTCATGCTGTGGATGCTACAGATAATATTCCGAAACGGAGAAGAGAGACTGCCACAGTTTCTCGGCGAAGGTCAAGAATTTATGGCATGTATACTCGGTGCAGCCCTCTGCGGCATAGGACTGGCACAAGCTTTTTTACATCAGGGAAGCACCGGAGGCACCGATATCATTGCAGCGATCGTCAACAAGTACAAAAACATTTCGATGGGACGAACAATTCTTTATTGTGATATCATCATCATTTCTTCGTGCTATTTCATCTTTCACGACTGGAAACGAGTGGTATTCGGATTCGTCACCATGTTCGTGCTGTCATTACTTGTCGATTACGTCATGAATTATGTACAGCAATCCGTACAATTCTTCATCATATCAAAGAAATACGAGCCAATATACAAGGCCATAATCAATGAGATAGACCGTGGAGCGACGCTCATCCCGGGAACAGGCTGCTACAGCGGACAACCGGTCAACATCATCATGGTCATAGTCAAGAAACAACAGTCTGTGACCATATTCCGAATGGTACAAGACATAGATCCTCACGCTTTCATATCGCAAACGAAAGCAGCCGGCGTCTATGGCGAAGGATTTGACAAGATAAAAGCATAGAACTGACTTATACAGGAAAAAACGAGTTACACGTATCTGTTGCAGGAAGTACGTGAGTTCGGGATAAGAAAAATCTTTTAAAAGCGGGTAATCATTGCTTGTTTTTTTTGTAAGTATTTGAATATTAACTTTAAAGATACAAAAAAAAGCTTGCAGGATTACCCACTTTTACGGGACTTTCTTAAATCGGGCTCGCGTTGACAATTATATTTCTGTTGTTTTTTAAGTGACGAAGTCGGGTACAGATACAGACCTTTTTTACCAGTCCGGCTGTCACGCCGCAACAAGGCCGGCATCCTCATAAACCGGCTTGGCCATTTCCACCCTCACACCGTCTGCCTTGTCATAATTTACGGGCTTTTGCTGACAATTTGAAATGTTAAAATCAAGGCCTCGCAGAATCGCATAAAATCGTCCGGACCTTGCCGAAGTTCCGTTTGTGCGATTCTGAGGTTGTATGCCTTCCATCCGATGTATGCAGACTTGCGACAGTTCGGGAGTCTCAACGACCCCAAAGCGACGGAAGCGTTTGAACAAAGGAAAAAGGAACTGAATGCATTGCCACAAATCGACTATGAAGCAGTAAAACCAGGCAAAGCGCGAATACATGTGGCAGATGTATCTGCAATCGGGCAAAAAGACCTTGAAAAGAAAAGATTGTTTTTTATTCGGGAAGAGCATGTCAGCGACTGATACGCTCTTTTTATTACTGTTAAAAAATTATAAGAGCATGCCCTCAACAAGAATATTCGTCTTCAAAGAGTGTATAAATAAGTAAAGAAGGAAGTCTACATGAATGTAAATGAAAGTCAAATAATAACTGAAATCATACAAGGGCGTCAGAACGGATATAATACGATACTGAAACTGTATGGACAGCCAATATTCGTTCTCATCGCCCGACTGGTCGATTCTCCACTCGATGCGGAAGAATTGACACAAGACACATTTGTCAAGGCATTCCGGCATATAGAATCCTTTAATGCAACGAAAGCAACATTCTACACATGGATTTCACGTATAGCATACAACAACGCTGTCAACTATCTCAAACGAAAACGCCCCTCCTTTGTCCCTTTCTCAGAGATAATACATAACAGTCCGTCCAATGAAGATTTTCTTACAGGAAATGCCAAGGACACTCAACCAATCAGTGATGAAGAGCTTGACAAGGAGTTGTCTACCGGAAACGAAGAACGCATACAAATTCTTGAAGAATCAATAGAGGCTCTGCCCGCGGATGAAAAAACACTGCTGATTCTTTATTATTATGAAAACAGAACAATGCGAGACATTGCATATATCATGAATACCAAACCGACAATTCTCTCGTCCAGACTTTACCGCATAAGGCACCGGCTCTATAAGCAAATCCAGAAACAATTAGATATAAAAAGAACAGACAATGGAAACGACCAATAACAAGTATAATGATACAGACATACGTACAGCATTGAAAAACATATATACCAAGACTCCGGAACTATCCACTGATTTTGAATCAGAAGTCATACGGAGGATGTCAACAAAAGTGCAATTGCGACCAAACGGCAAGAGGATTCTTGCTTGCATCTCATCGGTTGTGGCTGTTGCCGCTATCGTCTTTTATCTGTACATCAGCCATAAAGGTAGTGCAGATTTTCAGCATACCCCCAGTTTGCCTGTTGCCGGAACACAGATGAACATGCCTAAATATAAAAAAGAAACAAAGAAAGAAGCTGCTACAACTATGGCAAACAAAGGTAATGAGCAACGGCTTTCAAAGACAAAAAGATTTTCCGGCAAGACAAAAGGGGCAAGGATATCCGAAAAAGAGTATCAGCATGAAGATGCGTCTGGCTCAGAAGCAAGTTACCCTCTCATCGTGGAAGAGCAAAACATGGACAATGTGATTGCAGAAAGACTTGAATCGGGTATATTGGAGATACAGAAACAAAGAAATGAACTATTAACAGAGAACCATCTATATTAGAAAACATGAAAAGAATGATATTGGCAGCAGTGCTGTCCGGAATGCTTGTCGCACCAAGCAAAGCACAAGAAAGCATTACAGAATATATCGCACTATTGATGAAAAAGTATCCCGACGCAGCACAGCGCATCGAGTACCGGTGCAAGCCTGTCGGAAACACACAAAAGACAGTGGAAATACGGCATGATTTCAGGTTTAAACGCAATGCCATGCTCGACACGGAAGTGGACCGGCTTGTCCGTCTGTATGAGGAAGCATGGAACCACGCAGACCCTTCTACGGACAAATGCATGAAGTATGCATATAAAGATTCCATTTGCAGCACGATTGTCTACAATGCCGAAAAAAACGCCAAAAGCGAATTGTTGAATCAGAAAAACGCATCTGCATTTTGGGACAATGACGGTTATCTGCTATTCGATATGGGGACAAACGTATCTGTTATTGCAAATACAACGACATGCGAAAAGGGAATTGTCAGCACAGCGAACTTCTCATCTATAGAACAAACCTTCCGGAATCTAAGCTATGGGCGAAGTGTCGATTCCGTAAAAGTGAGATATACAGGAACAAACGGTTCGTTCTGTTTTCAAAGAGGAAGTGGCAAAGGGTGGACAAAAGGCACAAGATACACATTGGAGAATGTAGTGGAAACCGATTTCAAGCGAATAAAAGAAGCGTTCGTATCATTTTTCGGCAGCAACAAAGCTGTCAACCTTATTGCATATAACCAAACTGTCATGCTCAAAGATGAAGCCGGCAACAACTTCTTCATTGCTTCATTCAGCAAAGACCACAGTCTGAATTTCATGCACGCTACGTTTGAAGATGAAATCTGTGTGCCGTCAAGCTGGGAAACAACGGATTTCTTTGACAACGGCAATACCCGGCATGCTGACACAAGCAGGCTTGACTCCATCTATGAGGCCTTGTCACAACGTAGCGGCGCTTCAGCCACAGAAGTAAAATATACAGGAAGCTTCAATCATGAATGCCACAGTTTCGTCTGGCAACGCGGATGGGGAAAAGGCTGGACAAAAGGAACACGCATAGAATCTGTGCACATCGGCAAAGAAGACTCCGCACGAATCAGAAATATATTCCGCTCGTACCGGAATGTCACCGGGCACGTTTCCGTAAAACCCGACATGATTGCCACATACGAGGATGGCACACGCACATTCTACGGTTATGCCACAGACAAGCACGGCAAAGATTACTTTATAAAAGCAACGGCAGAAGAAGAAATCTGCATCCCGGCAGACTGGACAACACGCGATTACTTCAAAGGCAGCGAACCGGGAGCTATCGACAGAGCGGACAACAGGACCAAACGCATGCTGGGGCTTAGTCGTCTATGGGCGGATGTCAAATACAACTTTGCATTCATGGACAGACTTCCGATAGATTGGGACAGTCTGTATGTGGAAATGATTCCGCAAATGGTGGCTGCGAAAAACGACAGAGAAGCTGTACTCCTACTGAAACAGATGATTGCCCAAGTGCACGACGGCCATACTTTTGTAGCCGGTGAAGACGGCACACCATTCCCTATGGAGACAAAATTGATAGGAGGGAAAGTATATGTAGACAAAGTGTTGAGTTCGGAATTGGCAAAGCAGGGTATCAGACGTGGCATTGAACTCACAGCCATAGACAACAAAGATGTAACAGCCTATGCAAAAGAACACATAGAACCTTATGTCGCTTCATCGACAGAACAATGGTTGAGGCATGTCACTTACGAAGGTTTCGGATTGACAAGACGCAACTATGGCGACAGCATTGCTCTTGATTTCAAAGACGGAGAGTATCGTTTCAAGATAAAAACTACAGTTGGAGAACATCAATGGGACTTATCCGGAGAGAACGATATCATGGAGTTTTCTGTATTGAAGAAGAATATCGGATATTTGAAAATCTCAACTTTCAACGACCCGAAACTTAAGGAAGCATTTGACGACTGCTATCCCCGATTGCTCAATACCCAAGCACTCATCATCGACTTGCGCGGAAATGAAGGCGGCCATTCAAACAATGCCGACTATATCCTTCGCCATTTGAGTGCCGACAGCATCAAGACCAACAGCTGGAAGAGCCCTAAACATATTCCGGCATTCAAGGCATGGGGATATGGCACAATGTGGCATGAACAAGCCTCCGGTTACATGCAACCCATGGAAGGCAAGCAGATATACGACAAACCAGTTGTAGTTCTCATAGACAACGGCACATTTTCCGCCGCGGAAGATTTCTGCGGAGTGTTCCGTGGCATGAAACGCGGTATTCTTATCGGCCTGCCCACAGGAGGAAGCACAGGCAACGGCATACGCATCCCACTCATTCCCGACACAAAAACGTGGGCCAATATCTGTTCCAAACACGATACGGCAGCCGACGGCACAGAATTTGTCGGTTGCGGTTTCATTCCTGATATACAGGTAAAGGAAGACTATCAATCATATTTCATTGACAAAACCGACAGAGGGATTCTAACGGCTATCAACTTGATAAGCAAATCCCTGTAAGTTTTTCAGATTCAGCATATAAATCCCCAGAGGCATTTCACAGCGCATCCGGGGAGTATTCTATTAAACTTAACCGATCTTATTTCTTTCTTCATTCCTCAAGAATATGGTTTTTAGTTGTGTATTTCACAGACTCCTCCGTCGCTTCGCGCCACGCCCTCCGTCGCAAGCTCCCCAATTGCTCCTATCCCGCAATTGCCCCTAACTTAGGGGAGGAGCCTGGTTACTCAGCAGATGTAAATGCTATTATTTTATCAACCAGCAAGTTGGCTCACTGTTGGCTTTCCAACGAGCAAGGTAACTAAGCTCCTCCCCTAAGTTAGGTGCAATCCTCCTTTCTTTTTGACACAAATCCCATCCATAGCGAACAGAATATTATTAACATAATTAAGATTCATTCACATCTTGCCAATCGTTAAATTTCTAAAAATTCATAGATAAACAATTGATTATCAGTAAAATGCTATTTTGGTAGAATGATGCAGTTTTAGGTGCAAGAAGCATAGGTTGTGTCAAAAATAGGATGTATTGATAATCAGTAAGTTATAAAATTACTTGCCCAATATTCTTGTTTTTCGCCGCCAAAAAACATCTTTGTTTTTCGTGACATTGAAAAATCTATTTCAATATTTTTAAGAAATCAATTTTGTGCAGCATCAAATTTCAGCCCGAAAACGGTACTTTTCGATTTTGTGCACCTTGAAAATAAATTTTGTGCACCTTGAAATTTTTTTCACAAGGCACTTTAAAAAAATTTTCAAGGTGAACGAAATTTATTTCCAGAGTACTCTATTTTCAGACAATGCACACGCGAATGTGAATAAATGTATCTTTTCGGAATGCAATTTGTATTATTTTTACATCTGGGATTCAAGGCTTGAAAATGGCCTTAGAATCGCACAAATGGAACTTCGGTAAGGTTCGGACGATTTTACGCGATTCTCGGAGCCTTGAATTTTAACATTTCAGATTGTCAAAAAAAACTGTAATTTATGACAAGTAGATGGTGTGACGTGGGGGATAGTTGCACCGGCTTAAAACCACCCAAAGCACGAGATAAGTCTGTGATAAGAAAGGAAGAAAACAAAACCCATCAGCCTGTAATTTAAGTTTTTCTATTGTTGTCTCACGAGATAACCCACCTCGTTTTGTGAAAATATCATAAGAAATGACTATCTTTGCACGTTTTACAACACAGATTCAGCAGTTTGCAACTTGTAATTCCATTACGGTTGCAAAATTTGCATAATCAACGGATTGGGAAATAGAGTAAAAAGACAATTATACAATGACAGCTAAGGAAATCAGAGAGTCTTTCAAGAAATTCTTTGAAAGCAAAGAACACCTTATCGTTCCGTCAGCGCCGATGGTCATCAAGGATGACCCCACGCTGATGTTCACAAATGCAGGTATGAACCAGTTCAAGGACATTATCCTTGGCAACGTACAGCCTAAGTGCCGCCGTATGACGGACACCCAGAAATGTCTGCGTGTAAGCGGAAAGCACAACGACCTTGAGGAAGTGGGGCATGACACATATCACCACACTATGTTCGAGATGCTGGGCAACTGGAGCTTCGGCGACTATTTCAAGAAGGAAGCAATCTCGTGGGCTTGGGAATATCTGGTAGACGTGCTTAAGCTCGACCCGAAAGACCTTTATGCGACAGTATTTGAAGGTGCACCGGACGAAGGACTTGAACGCGACAATGAGGCTGCTGCCATCTGGGAGCAGTATCTGCCGAAAGACCATATCATCAACGGCAACAAGCACGACAACTTCTGGGAGATGGGCGATACGGGACCATGCGGACCTTGTTCCGAGATACATATCGACTCACGCAGTGAAGAAGAAAAAGCCCAAGTGCCCGGTGCACAAATGGTCAACAAGGATCATCCGCAGGTGATTGAGATATGGAATCTTGTGTTCATGCAGTACAACCGTAAGGCAGACCACTCACTTGAACCGCTTCCTGCAAAGGTGATAGATACCGGAATGGGATTTGAGCGTCTTGTACGAACGATGCAAGGCAAAACTTCCAACTACGACACAGATGTATTCCAGCCTATCATCAAAGTTATCGGTGACATGTCAGGAGTAAAATACGGTGAAAATGAAAAAACGGACGTGGCAATGCGCGTTGTGGCAGACCACCTTCGTGCAATAGCCTTCTCCATTGCCGACGGCCAGCTCCCAAGCAATGCGAAAGCGGGATATGTGATAAGACGGATACTCCGCCGCGCCGTGCGCTACGGATATACTTTCCTCGGACAGAAAGAAGCTTTCATCTACCGTCTTGTGCCTGTACTCATTGCCGAGATGGGAGATGCATTCCCTGAAATCTCTGCACAGAAAGAACTGATAATGAAGGTTATGAAGGAAGAGGAAGACTCTTTCCTTCGCACTCTTGAGAATGGTATCCGACTGCTCAATGGAGTAATGGAAGAGACAAAGGCGGAAGGCAAGACCATCATCGACGGAAGCAAGGCATTCACTCTCTTCGACACATTCGGCTTTCCTCTGGACCTGACGGAACTCATCTGCCGTGAGAGCGGTCTTTCTGTCGACGAAGAAGGATTCAATATCGAGATGCAAAAGCAGAAAGAGCGTGCACGCAACGCTGCCGCTATCGAAACAGGCGACTGGACTGTACTTCGCGAAGGAGAAAGTTCGTTCGTCGGCTATGACTATACAGAATACAACTGCCGCATCCTCAAATATCGCGAAGTTAAACAAAAGAAAAAGACTTTGTTTGAAATCGTTCTCGACTGCACACCTTTCTATGCAGAAATGGGTGGAGAAGTCGGAGATACCGGTGTGTTGGTAAGCGAAGAGGAGACCATTGAAATCCTTGACACCAAAAAGGAGAACAACCTGTCCATACATCTTGCCGACAAGCTTCCGCAGAATCCGGAAATCGAATTTATGGCATGCGTTGATGTGGAAAAGCGCCGTGCCATTGAAGCCAACCACACTTGTACCCACCTTCTTGACGAGGCCTTGCGTGAAGTACTCGGTACACATGTCGAGCAGAAAGGTTCATACGTAAGCGCAGAAGGACTTCGCTTCGACTTTTCCCATTTTGAAAAGGTTACGTCAGAGCAACTTCGCGAAGTCGAACATCTTGTCAACGAGAAAATACGTCAGGACATACCTTTGAAGGAATACCGTGACTATCCTATCGAAGAGGCAAAGAAACTCGGCGCCATCGCTCTCTTCGGAGAAAAATACGGAGACAAGGTACGTGTTGTACAATTCGGCACCTCTGTAGAATTCTGCGGCGGTTGCCATGCAAGCAGCACAGGCCGTCTCGGAATGGTACGTATCATAAGCGAAAATTCTGTTGCGGCAGGTGTGCGCCGTATCGAGGCCATAACAGGCAAGAAAGTGGAAGAAGCTATGGATACCCTCATCGACTGTATCTCTGATCTGCGCTCCCTCTTCAACAACGCTCCGGATCTCGTATCTGCAATCAAGAAATACATCGATGAAAATGCCGAACTCAGGAAACAAGTCGACGAGTTCATGAACCAGAAGGTCAGCGAACTCAAGGCAAAGCTTGTAGAAACAGCAAAGACAATAAACGGTGTGACAGTCATCAGTGCCGTTGTTCCGGTCGCTGCACAGAGTGCCAAAGACATGGCATTCCAACTGCGCGCCCAGTTCCCGGAGAATCTGGTCGTTGCAATAGGCTCTCCTATCGGAAGCAAACCGGGAATCACGGTAGCATTCAGCGATGACCTTGTAAAAGAAGGCAAAAACGCAGGAAAGATTGTCCGCGAAGCAGCCAAACTGATTCAGGGCGGAGGAGGAGGCCAGCCTCATTTTGCCACCGCCGGCGGTAAAAACGCTGACGGTCTGCAAGCTGCTATTGACAAAGTCATTGAACTTGCGGAACTGTAACGGATAATTGCTATTGACTGCATATTAATAGGGGATTTCCTTTCATTCAACTTCAGGAAATCCCCTATTTGTTAAAGTTTACCATATCCATCACTCCACAGGAAACACCATTTTCACATAAGCTCTGTCATCAAAAGAACATTGGCCAGGCATCATACCTTTTGTCGATTTGAACACCCCAATGCACATGGGATCAGACTTCATCAATTCTTCAAGCCTTCGTTCCGATTCATCAAGAGAAGCACACAATTCCGGATAACCATCAGAGGCAAGCACAATCTCGTGTGCACCACGGCAATGAATCAGCTTGCAGAAAGGCAAAGGTGAACCAATCCCATCAAAAACACCATAAGCATACTCATCCTCTACAGCAGCATTCTGCAAATGACACTGCCGACGCAAAAGCGGAAGAATGTATTCCCGGCCCTTATCCACACCGTCCCATGTACGCCCATCCATTTTGCCATCGGCAAGCCTGCAATACAAAGAACGAACCTCCGCAAGCAACGCGTCTATGCGTTTCGGATTCGCATAAAGTATTCCATCCAACATACACTGACAGTCGCCGACCATCCACACTTCCTCCCGGCAACAGCTGTATATGACAGCACTTGCCGTCAGCCTGTTCTCAGGATTATCACTCACCATACCGAGCACATCGAGTTGCAAATAAAAACCATGTATCGCCTCTGAGACAATACTCACAGCAGAAGCCATATCGGTATCGGCAGGCACAAGTTCTTTCAGCGCAAAAGACACAATATCCGCAGCAGTCCTTCCCGTACTCTTTTCCGTATACCTTACAGTCCCTTTGCTCGTCGAACCGTCAACCACAGCCACAAAGTCTTTTGTCACTACAATCTCATCCTCACACAACAACCGGTCATGCATCTTGCCCCGGACAAACTGTTCTGTTATCATTCCCAAGCCCATCTATCTTCTCCCAAAAAGTTCTGATACTCCAAAAGCCAGAAACAGCATGAACAAGCCAGCAGCCACAACCCCATTCCAGCCTGCCATCTGCCAGGCGCTGCCTGCAAGAAATGTCCCCAGCGCCCCACCAACAAAATACGTAGTCATAAATATCGTATTCATCCTGTTGGACGCCGACGGACAAAGTTTCAGCACAACACTCTGGTTGCTGAGCTGTATACACTGCATCCCAATGTCCATAACGACAACTCCGAGCACAAGTCCAAAGTAGGAATCGCCCCATATCCACATTACCATCCATGCCACACACATCAGGCACATCCCCACCCTATTCAACTTCACAACTCCATACCGTCTCACATACTTGCCCACATTCGATGCCGTCAATGCCCCGGCTATTCCGCACAAGCCAAGAATCCCCACAGCATCACTGCCAGCATTGAACGGTTCGCCCTTAAGTTTGAAAGCAAGACAAGCCCATACGGCAAGAAACGAGCCAAAGGCCAAAGCCGCCCGGAGCGAATTGATGCGCGCCTCGGGATAGCCGGCAACAAGTCCGCGAAGGGTCTTCATCAGGTCTATGAAACGTCCGCTGAATGTCGGCGCCACATCCGGGAACACCCTCAACACCACACATCCGGCTATCAGCATAAGCACCGAAGCCATCACATACATCTCTCTCCATCCCAACCATTCACCGACCAATCCGCTTACTACTCGCGAAGCAAGAATGCCGGTGAGAAGCCCGGAGAGAACAATGCCTACATTACGTTCCTTGTACTCCGGCTTGGAATACAATGCCGCAATAGGCATAAATATCTGAGGGGTTACCGAACAGACTCCAATGAGTAATGCCGCCAAAAGGAAGACATACAATGATGAAGAAAAAGCCACCGCCAGCAAAGCCAGCGTCAACACCGCAAAACAGACAGCCACAATTTTCTTCCTATGATAAATATCTCCCATAGGAATTACAAGCAATAGCCCTGCTGCATACCCCACTTGCGTAAGCATAGGTATAAGATTAGCCTGAAACTCGCTAATTCCCAGTTCCATGCGAATCAAGCCCAGCAACGGCTGGCAATAATAGATGTTCGCCACCGACACACCCGCCATCACAGCAAGCATAGCAAGAACGAACGAAGGTATACCTTCATTTTCTTTCAATACTACAGGCATATACACTATCTAAACTTAAAAAAACGGCCCAACCGCCGACACGTCAGAATGCCGCCGCTATCAATTGGATAAAGATGATGAGGAACACCATTGCAATAGGATATACGGTGGCATACGCAACACTCGGAATGTTGCTATCGACCATAGAGTCAGCAGCAGCAAGCCCAGGAGTACTCGTCATTCCTCCGGTAATGGTGCCCAGAAGATCAAGGATAGAGATTTTGAAGACAAGCCGTCCTACAATCACCGCCACAAACATCGGTACAACCGTTATTGCCGCCCCGATCCCGAAGAGCAGCAGACCGCTGCTCTGGAATGTCGCCACCAGCGTCTTTCCTGCCGATGTCCCCACTTCGGCAAGAAAGAGCAACAATCCCAACTGACGAAGAAGATGATTCGACGGTCCTGACATAGACCATATTATAGGACCAGTCTTGCCGATAGAGCTGAGTACGAGCGCCACAATGAGTACACCGCCTGTCAGTCCCGGCGAGAATGAAACATCCTCTCCAAGCGAAATGTTGAGTTTTCCGAATATGACTCCCAGCACAATGCCCATGGCAATAGGGAAAAAGTCGGTGTCAGACAAAAGTTTTGCATTGTTCCCCAACATTCGCGCAAGGCTGTTCAGTCCTTCTTTCTCTCCAACCACCATCAGCTTGTCGCCGAATTTAAGTTCAAGAGCTGGAGAAGGAGACAGATCGATACCGCTTCGCCTCACCCTCGTAACCGTACAACCGAAATTCTGATGTAATCTCATGTCGCCCAGCTGCTTTCCCACCATATTCTTGTTGGTCAGCAACAACGACTGTATATCCTGTGTATCCACCAAAGGCAGTTCGCCTTCTTCACGTTCGCCGATCAGCACCGCCACCTGTTTCAACGCCGCATCGCTACCCACCACCTGCAACCAGTCATTTTCATTCAAGACCGTGTCTGCCATCGGAATCATGATTCTGCTACCGGACTTCATACGCGAAACAACCGCACCGGTCATCCTCCCCATGTTCACTTCAGCAAGAGTACACCCAAACACCTTCGAATTGGTCACCTTAAACAGGCAAGTGCTGAGTTCCGGATACTTCCCTCTTCGCTGCGCCTCAAGTTCCCGTGCCTCCTTTTCAAGGTCTATACGCAATACCTTAGGCAACAGTTTGACAAAAAGTATCACCCCTATCACTCCAAACGGATAGGCAATACCGTACGCTATCGAAGCAAGCGGAGAGCCGGTGCTGTCGATTGCCACAGCCAGCCCCGGCGTACTTGTCAGCGCACCGGCGATAAGACCGACGACACTCGCACTGTCTATCCCGAATGCATACTTCAACCCTACGGCCGTAAGCGATGCCGACGCTATAATCAGAATCGTTATCATTATCAACGACTTGCCTTTGCTCTTGAAAGAATCGAAGAATCCCGGTCCGGCCTGAATGCCTATCGTAAAGATAAACAATACCAAGCCAAAATTGCCAAGTTCCTTCGGTATAGACACTCCATAATGCCCAAACAGCAAAGCAATGAAAATCACTGCGGAGACATCAAGCGACACTCCCTTAAATTTTATTCTTCCCAACATGAAACCTAATGCCACAATAAGAAAAAGGGCGAAGTAGGACGACTGCAAAAGATTTGTAAACATAAGTATGATTTAAAGTTTTCTATTTTCAATATATCTCTCAGAGGGTTCAACTTTCCGGTTTCCGGCTATGGAATCATAGAATCATGATTTTTGCAAATATACATATTTGTTTTACATTGACAAACAAGAAGCATACTAAAATTCATCCCATCAATCCAAGAATCCGCCATACCGAATCCGCGATGAAGGAATGAACATAGCCAACTAAAAAACAATGCACATTAAGCGCACTCATGATGTCAAGAAAAAAAATCAAGTTGCTTTCTTATGAAAAAACAGGAAAATATCGGAAAACACTTTGACCGAATTCCAATAAAAACATACCTTTGCAACACACGGCCGACATGCCTCCCTTATACACACAAGCCGTGCAAGGCGATGTAAAAAACAACGCATACCGATATGAAAACAAGCAAAATCATCGAATGAAAATACTTATCGTAGAAGACGAACCTTCCCTCCGCGAACTGATTCAGCTCTCACTGAAGAAAGAGCGTTATGTGACGGAGGCAGCAAGCGACTACCATACCGCATTGCAGAAAATAGAAATCTATGACTACGACTGTGTGCTGCTCGACATCATGCTGCCCGACGGCAACGGACTGAAACTGCTCCAAAAACTCAAGGCCATGCGCAAGCGCGAGAATGTCATCATCATCTCAGCCAAGGATTCACTGGAAGACAAGGTGCTTGGCTTGGAACTCGGTGCCGATGACTATCTGCCCAAGCCGTTCCACATTGCCGAACTGACGGCGCGCATAAAGAGTGTGCTCCGACGCAAATACAGGAATGGAGAAGACAGTATCGTATTGGGAAACATACGCATACAGCCGGAAACCTTTCAAGTGTTTGTCAACGACAAACCTGTTGAACTGAAACGCAAGGAATACGACATACTGCATTATTTCATGAACCGCCCCGACCGCATGATAGACAAGAATACGCTGGCAGAATCGGTATGGGGCGACCATATAGACCAAGTGGACAATTTCGACTTCATGTATGCCCAGATTAAGAATCTGCGCAAAAAGCTGAAAGATGCCGGAGCAACAGCCGAAATAAAGGCTGTATATGGATTCGGATATAAAATAACGGTGAACTGAACTGGTATCCTGACATTTGAAGCGGAGACAGGATGCACAGACTCTTCCTGCTTGTGCTTTTGCTGGTGTTTTCACAGACTCTTCTTGTGATGCTTGTGGGTGCAAGTAGGTGTATTCACAAAAAACACAACAATCGCCCTTACGAAGGACTTTCCTAATATTCATTTTGTCATAAATTACGAGTTTTTTCTGACAATCTGAAATATTAAAATCAAAGCTTCGCAGAATCGTGTAAAATCGGCCGAACCTTACCGAAGTTCCATTTGCGCGATTCTGAGGCTGTTTTCAGGCCTTGAACTTCAAGTGTAAAAATAATATAATTTACATCCCGAAAAGACACATTTATTTACATTCGCGCGTATATTGTCTGAAAAAAGAGTACGCTGAAAATAAATTTTCAAGGTGAACAAAATTTGTTTAAAAGGCACTTAAAAAAATTTTTCAAGGTGAACAAAATTTATTTTCAAGGTGAACGAGTTTGAGAATGTCCGTTTTTCGGGCTAAAATCGGGTGTGCCACAAATTAAATTCTTAAAAAGTATAAATCGGATTTTTCAATGCCACTAAAAACAAAGATGGATTCCGGTGGCGAAAAACAAGAATCTTCGGCCAATAATTTTATAACTCGCTGATTATCAACATCTCCTATTTTTATCACAACCTGTACTTCTTGTACCTAAAACTGCACAGTTCTACTAAAATAGCATTTTACTGATTATCAATTGTTTATCTATAAAACTTCAAAAATTCGGCAATCGAACAAGCGTAAACGAATCTTAATTATGTTAATTAAAGTCCGTCCGTGATGAGTGGACTTAGTGTCAAAAAGAAAGAGGAAATGTCAGTTAAAAAGTCTGATGCTGTTGCAGGTGTATTCACAGACTCCTCCGTCGCTTCGCGCCACGCCCTCCGTCGCAAGCTCCCCAATTGCTCCTATCCCGCAATTGCCCCTAACTTAGGGGAGGAGCTTAGTTACCTTGCTCGCTGGAAAGCCAACAGCAAACTAATATCTTGATTGTTAACATAATAGCATTAACACCGAACAAGTAACCAGGCTCCTCCCCTAAGTTAGGGGCAATTGCGGGATAGGAGCAATTGGGGAGCTTGCGACGGAGGACGTGGCGCGAAGCGACGGAGGAGTCTGTGAATACAACTGCTTACACCCATAAAATTACAAAAGTAATCTGTGAATACATCTGCTAAAAATCACAAGAGAAACCTATGAATCCACCAGCTAAAAACCTTGCAAGATTGCCAATTTTACAGGACTTTCTTAAACCGGATTCGCGTTATGAATACACCCACAAAACAATCAATACAACAGAAAACCTTATATAGTATACTTAAAAAAATCTTCACAAGCTATCAGCACATACTTTTTTTAACTATTTTTGCAAAGTATTTATCATCACGGGGATAATCATACTTATTGAGCAGATGATTTTACAACCACACTCTATTATAGAGGGGACTTCTTGATATAACTATACCTTGTTGACCTGACACATAGGGCTGTTGAAAATCAGGAACAAACTCCTGTACTTTTATAAATGAGAGGAAAAAGAAAACAATTCAAAAACAATGTCAAATTCGGGGAGTTTATAGACTTTTTATTACATTCTTTCAATCATGGAGAAAATCAAACTTATTGTTTCTTCTTTGTTAATAGCTTTTTCGGCTATAGTAGTTAACGCACAGGAAATTCTGACTGCCACTTTGCAGCATGGTGACGAACTCAAAGTATTCAACGGTGCCGGCGCCTTCATAAACGCACACAATGAGGCTGTTGACGGAGATATCATTTATCTGTCACCGGGCACATTCACCACTACGACTATCACCAAGGCTATCACCGTGCAGGGAGCCGGAGCCATAACAAATAAAGACGCAGGAACAGGAATAACTTATATAGGAGAACGACGCTATAACGGAAACCGATATACAACCAATACAATAACAATCAACTTGCCGGATACGACTCATAAAGGATTAGTTCTTGAAGGAATATATACCGAATTTTTGTCTATAGACAAACCGATAAAGGACGCAATAATCCGTAAATGCCATATAGCTTACACATTGGGGTTCACCACCTCACACAACCTAAACATCAATCAGTGCCTAATGGCAAATATGGACATCGCAAATACTTCTAAAGAGGTAATCGTGAGCAACTCAAGAATCGGTTGGCTTTATTTAAGCTACCCTGATGGCACCCAAGCAAATTCCACAACCTCAACTCTAAGTTTCAGGAACTGCTTTTTAGGCAGTGTAAACTCCGCTGTCACAGCATTCTTTTTAAACAATATCATTGGAAAGGTATATTGGTATGGAAGTGAAAACAACGTATACGGCTATCACAACAACAAGTCTTTGCGTTCCACCTGCTCAGCCTACAACAACCTGTTCTTAAGCTCTCAAGGAAATGCAAACAGTGTCATTCAGCAAGCCGGAAATACAATCATAGACCATGCAGACATTTATGCAGATGCCACAAACTATGTTCTGACCGAAGAGGCAGCAAGCACCTATCTCGGGCAAGATGGCACACAGGTTGGAATATACGGCGGGACGACCCCTTACAGTCTTACTCCTACCTATCCTCAGATTATAGAAAACAACATAGCAGCACAGTCTACAGCGGACGGCATACTTAAAGTAAGCGTGAAGGTAGCCGCCCAAAGTAAATAAACCAAGTAAAAAAACGGCAGAACTTATGAGAAAATCGATTTTCCCATTATGGGTGTCTGCCACCTTGTTTTCCTCACCACTGAACGCACAGTCAGTAACGGAATATGAATATTGGATAGACCAGCATACGGAAGAAATCGGAAGAGGCGGTATAGAAAACGGCCATATCGATTTCAATCTGGACGTATCTTCCCTTTCAGAAGGCTTTCATACATTCACGTTGCGCGTACACGACAGTGAGGACAGGTGGAGTATCCCCTACACCAAGCTTTTTTATCGGGTGTCGAAACAGCAGGAACAGGATGTCGTAGCATACGAATATTGGACAGACTATAACACAGCAGACATAAAAGGAGGGAGCATAGAAGGCGGAAATATCAATCTAAATGTCGATGCTTCCGCATTGTCTGCCGGCTTTCATGCCTTGTCATTGCGCTTCCGGAGCAGCAACGGCCAATGGAGCACCCCCTACACACAGCTGTTCTATCGCACTTCACAAAGCAAAGGAACAGAAATCTGTGCATACGAATACTATGTAGACAACAATGCCGACGGACGAATCACAGTCGATGCTGCCGGAATAGAGCAGATCAATTTCGACATCGACGCATCTTCGCTTTCAACAGGACTCCACAAACTGTCCTTACGGACGAAAGACAGTGAAGGACAATGGAGCACACCACACATACAATATTTCTATCATGTAGAACCTCCGAAACAGGCAGCACTCGCCTATATCGAATATTATCTGGACGAAGAATGCAATACCCGTCAGAAAATCAGCACCGACAGTTCCGGAGAGTTTGACACCGAACTGGACTTGAGCAGACTCACCGACGGACTGCACAAGCTGTACCTGCGCGTGCAAGATACCGACAGCGCATGGAGCACTCCTTACTGCCGTCTGTTCTGCAAAGAAGGAGAAACGAAAATCATCGGTTACGAGTATTGGTTCAATAAAGAATATGACGAACGCAAGTTTGAGCATATCGAGCCGGTGGAGGTCTATGACATGAAGAACGTGCACATAGATGTGACTTCTGTATGGAATATTTCAGCCGAAGACGAAGACAAAGACGCAGAAGAGGACAAGGAAAACGTCTTTCACATAAGGTTCAAGACCTCTAAAGGTCAATGGAGCGAACTTATCTCGCACACATTCACCAAAGGCCGGTTGCAAATGGATTTGGCAGACTATGAAATTCTCAAAGCCTTCTATCATGCCACCGGAGGTGCGGAATGGAACGAAACTTGGGACATCTCGTCTTCAGAAATCAATGCCGATCAATGGAACGGAGTGAACTTCAGAGCCGGCAAGGTGTATGACATCTATCTGCCGGACAACAACCTGACAGGTACACTGCCAGCCGAAATCTTCACACTCACCGAACTTACAGACATCAACCTGAGCGGCAATAAGTTAAGTGGCAGGATAGACAGCATCTCCGCGGAAATAGGAGAAAAGACCGCCTCGGCCATTCTTTCTTCCGTCAATCTCAGCCACAACGAACTGTGCGGCGAAGTCTCTGCATTCGCCCAGGCCATCCCTGCCATTGAAAAGCTCAATCTCTCAGGTAATCGGCTGACGGAAATCAGCAGTCAGCTGCCTGAAAGTTTGAAAGAGGCAGACCTGTCGAATCAGTTCGTCAACTACTTCAACGAACAGTCCGGCATACCTTCGCTTGTACGTAATGCCCCGACCCACATCCTACAACTTGGCGAGACGATGGATATTCCGCTCAACACATTGCAACTTTATGGATTCACCGATGAGGAAGGGAACCTGAATGAAGCACCGGACTTTCAAATCGCGGACAAAAACGGTACAACCAGACTTTATCTGAAATACGACCCGGATATCAGGACATATAAATGTCCGCTCGACAAGGAATGGCAATACGCAACCACGGATACACTTGTTGCCATACAAGAATCCGGCCTCGCATCGGGATATTCGATGAACGTGCTGCTCGACTACGCAATGGGCGACGCAAATATCGACCACACAGTAGACGTACTCGATATACAGCACTCCCTGAACTACATTCTGTCGGGAGGCGAAGAGTGCAGCCTACCGTTCAACTTCGCGGCGGCCGACACTTACAAAGATGCAACACTGACGGTTCAGGACATCGTGAAGACAGTGGACATTGTGCTTGACACCGAACCGGCAAGCAGCAGCCCAATGAGGAGGTTCACCGGATATGCGACAGCACATAATGCCGAGGCCCATGTATTCATACAGAACGGCAGACTCATACTTGACACCCATACTCCTGTCGCAGCCATCGACATAACGATAGACCATGCAGACGAAGGCGAGCTGCTTTCTCTTATTAACAGCAGCAAATTCACTTGTATATGCAGACAATCAGCCGACCACACACTCCGTATGCTGATCTACTCTCTTACAGGTGCAACATTCGCAGAGGGGCAGACAGAACTTGCGAAAGTTTGCAACAGCCAGTCCAAAGTTACGCATGCCAGCTTAGCAGATACCCACGCACACTACATTGCTGTAAGCATAGACAACATAGCAAACGGAATAGAACTCGCTGATGGCAGCAGCGAAATCAGTGCACATTTTAACGGCAGGCAGCTTGTCATCGAGATACCGTCCGACAACAACATTTCCGTTACTTACTGTGATATGCAAGGCCATGCACTCGCTGTCCAGAACTGCGGACGCTTGTCTGCCGGCACACACGCCATAACCCCTCCTTTGACAGCACACGGAGTATATATTGCCAAGATAAGCAGCGACCAATGGACAAGGACCCTGAAAATAAAGCACTAACAGTTTGAAAACATAGAAATATTTATGAAAGAATATATAAGATACGTCTTCATGCTCATGGTCATGTCTGCGATATCCCTGACAGCCACATCGCAGACCAATGTCGTCAGCATAGAGCCATTTGAATGCGGAGCCGGAAAAGCCATCACCATACCGGTATGCCTGAAAAATCAGGAGGAAGAAGTTGTGGCGCTGCAACTGAAGCTCGACTTGCCTTTCGAGATAGACGAGCAGGCAGAATGCCGTCTGTCAGACAGAAGTAACGGACATAGCATCTCCATGCGCCGACTCAACGGCAACACCTGGCTTTTTGTACTCTTCTCAGCCTCCAACAAACCGTTACGAGGCAATTCTGGAGAGGTGTTCTACATTTCGGCAAAAGTGCCGGAAACTTATACGGCAGGCGAAGAATATACTATCACATGCAGCCAACAGATTATTAGCAATGCAGACGGAAACAATATCTGCAATGCAGATTTTGAAGATGTACGCATCAGAATTACAGACGAGCCAAGACCAGACATCAAGGCAGACCATGTATGTACTTCAGGAACTGCATTCATTCCCGGTGACAAAATCGGCATTTCATGGCTCGTATCCAATATCGGAAATTTAGACATCTCCGGCAGTTGGAAAGAGAACGTAAGTCTGGTATCAGCATCAGGTGACCGATATTTCCTCGGAACAGTGTACCATGAAGGTACTCTGCAAGCAGGGACAAGCATAGCACGACAGGCCGACTTCAATATCGCACTGCTTCCCGGCATTGGCGGAAATGTCAGTGTGGAAGTGGCAGTTGTTGCAGACAAGAACTGCGGTGAACTTCCTACAGATGCAGGAAACAACATCGCTTTATCAGAGGAACAGATAGAACTTGGCAGGAAACTGACACTTGAACTACCGATATCCGCAGTTTCGGAGAAAGACACTGCGCCTATAGCCTGCAAACTGTACAGAAGCGGAAGCTGGGCTACCAACCAGACATTCAGTCTGTCAACAGATGGTGACGCGCGTCTGCTGTTGCCCAATGAAGTGAGCATCAAGGCTGGACAGTCGGGAGCTATCTTCTATATGCAGGTGAAAGACAATGACATACTCGACAAAGACTCTACGATTTATGTAAAGGTATGGGGCAACGACTACAGTCCGCTTGATGCCCTTGTCACACTTGAAGATGACGAACTGCCCAAACTCAGCATTGAGATGTCAAAGAATGTAATCGGAGAAGGCGACCGCTTTACACTCACCGTACAAGCAGAACGCACCGTATCGGATCCGCTTACGGTGTACCTGTCATGCGATTACCCCAAACGCTTCACTTATCCATCACAGATTGTCCTACCTCAAGGCAGCAATTCGGCAAGCGTGGACATCATTGCCACCGACGACAATTTGCCGGATGTGACTATAGACGCCACCTTTACAGCCACAGCTGAGCGCCACGAGAGCGGAGAGGGCTACATCATGCTAAACGACAACGATATTCCGGAAATAGAACTAATTCTGACACCTCAGACTGTGAGCGAGTCGGCCGGAAGTGCTGCTATTGTCGGCAAAGTGAGACGCACGACAAACAAAGAGGGCAAAGTGACAGTGATACTGACAGACAATTCAAACGGCGAACTCATATACTCAACAAAGACTTTGATTCTTGAAGCCGGAGTAGAAGAAAATATGTTTACCGTCGGTGTAAAGAACAACAATGTTGTCGACGGAACACGCACCTACGACGTAACAGCCTCCGTGTATATCTCATCGTGCAACTGTTCCACTGCAGGCACAACGGCCGGAACCGTATCACAGAAAGTAACAGTTCTCGATGATGACGGTCCGTCTTTGAGTTTGAAAACCTCCAAGACAGTAGCCCTTGAAGGTACGACAACAACCATAACCCTTTCGCGGAACACATCCGTGACAGAGGCTGTGTCCGTATTGTTGTCAAGCGACAATGACGAGTCTTTAGAATATGAGCATACAATATCATTCCCTGTCGGCGCCGCCACTGTTGAAGTGCCGGTAATTATCAAGAAGAACAGCGTCGCAGGCGATGACCGTACAGTGACCTTCAGCGTTGCAGGTGAAGGTTTCTCCAACGGCACTTGCTGGCTCATGATTACCGACCGTACACTGCCGGACGCTTCCATACAGGGGGTGACTCTCTCTTCATTCAACACAGAGGCAAAGGGAAGCACCGACATCATGATAAAAGTGGCAAATGAGGGTGATGCTCCTCTTCCGGTCCGGACAAAGGTATCCATCTACTTCAACGGTTATCTGTACACATCGTTGTATACGACCGAAGAGATAGCATCGGGAGCGAGCGAAATCCTGTCAGCAAGTATCGACATGCCGGACCTGACCGGCAACTATACGATGAAAGCAGTGGTGAATGAATCACAGACAGTCAAGGAACTGTTTTACGGCAACAACTCGTCAGAACAGATTACAGTATGTCTGCTCCCTCGTTTCACAGCAACAGTATCTTCCGACAAGCAAACGTATGTATCCGGCGAGACCATCGTATTCAAAGGCCAAGCAACAGGTTCAGTCGCAGCAAACACAGAAGTGGATATTTATGTGCTCAATGCCGGATATCGCCATGTCATCAAGGCAAAGACAGACGCTTCCGGTGCATTCACAGCAGAATACACTCCATACACAGGGCAAATCGGGCACTTCACGGCCGGCGCATGCTATCCGAACGAAAAGACTTCCAGTGCACAGGCGGAATTTGATGTGATGGGATTTGAAAAAAGAATCAACGGATATGTTTCATGCGAGACCTTAGTCGGAGAAACGCACAACGGCGGAATCTACATATACAATCCAAGCAGCACAGCCTTGACAGGCATAACAGCCCAAGTGGTCTCAAGTCCAGCCAATTGTGATATCGACATCAAGATGCCGGAAACTATACAAGGGTATTCACAAGCCATGCTGAGCTACACACTGACCGGACATGCGCCTACTTCTTCCGACGATTGGGAAACCTTACAGGTTCATCTGACATCATCAGAAGGAGTATCGACAGACTTGACGATATACTATTATTGTCGTTCTCCTAAAGCAGAACTGAAGTCTACAGTCTCACAAATCAAGACCACCATGACCAAAGGCAAAACCCGTGACTACTCTTTTGTCATCACAAATACAGGTAAAGGAGAAACAGGAAAGATCAGCTTTGCCTTGCCACAGTGGATGAGTGTGGCAACCGGTGCTACAATGGCATCCCTTTCATCTGGTCAGTCAGCAACCGTAATTCTTCGTTTTGCTCCCACAGAGGACATGCAACTGAACAATCCGGTAACAGGACGAATCGGAATAAATGCAGAGAACGGAGACGGCATCCCTGTAGATTATTCCATAGAGCCTGTTTCGGATGTAAACGGAACCCTGACCATCGACGTCTGTGACGAGTACACATACAACACGGCAGAAGCCCCACACGTGGAGCATGCAGAAGTTGTCGTACAACATCCTACAACAGGAGCTGTAATAGCCAACGGCACAACAGATGCCCATGGAATCTTCAGCACGACCTTGCCGGAGGGATATTATTCAGTATCCGTAAAAGCAGACAAACATGATTCGTACAAGAACAACCTGTTGGTTTCGCCTGCAACAGAGACCAAAGAGACAGTCAATTTGTCCTGTTCCGGTATAAGCGTGGACATGAAATACGAAGAAACAAGCGTGAAAGATGTATATACATTTAAGCAAAGCGTCGTGTTTGAGACAAATGTACCTGTTCCGCAAGTGGTTCTTTCTATACCGGAATATATCCCAGTCGATACCTTATCTGTCAACAATTCATTGATATTCATGGCATCATTGACCAATGAAGGCCTGATTGAGGCACAAGATGTAGAGCTATTGCTACCCGGCAATCTCAACACAGCCAAATTCACCCCGGTAAACGAGTTGACAGCAATCAGTATAGCTCCGCACCAGACAGTGATTATTCCTGTAAGAGTGACAAAAACAGCCATACCGACAACAGTCAATGCAAGAACCAAACCTATCGACAACGATCCGTGTGTAAACCAGATAGGAACTTTATATTATTGGGATTGCGGTTCCGACCGCAAAATGCATCGGTATGGAGTTGCCTTCCGGGCCGGCTCCTGTGATTCAACATCAGTCAATCAGGGAACTCACAATGACGAAGATAATGATATTCCCCCAAAAGGGATAGGAGAAGTTCCACGTAAAGTTCTCGAACAGATACTTCAAGGCGCGGCGGATTTGCTGTCGGCAGGAAGTGACCGACTCTATGAGCTGTTCCCACAAAACCATCCGTTCAAGGACATTCCGCAAGTATACGAACCGACAGAAAAACAGTCGTCCCTGAAAAGAGAAGACAAAGGATGCGAACCATGCCAGAACAAGTTCTTAGTTGATTTGGCTTCATGCATACCGGCCGTGAAAGCAGCTATAAAAGGAGCCAAAGAAGTGAAAAAAGGAGCAGAGTGTATAGGAGTTCTCGTTTCAGATGAGACTTTGATGAACAAGATGAGACAATGTCCTTACTCAAAGGGCATTGTCGAAGGACTTGAGCGTTTCTACAACACACTTATGGACATCGACCGTCTCGTAAAAGCAATCTGGGACAAAGACGTCTCAGAGGCGGAATACAAAGCGATAGGAGAAAGAGTGTTGGATGTAGCCAATGCTGCGATTGACTATTATGTCGATTCGGAAAGCGCCAATGAAAAAGAAAGAAAACGCAAAGAGATCATCAAGAACATCAAGACCTTGGTGGAAAACGGCATAGATCTGAAGAGAGCGTTACCCTCCGGCAAGGCCGACTATGCTCAGGCTTACACTGCACTACAGAATGTCAATGCTTCGTTAGGATTTCTGATGGAAACATCCAATGTCTTTCCAGAACTCGCAAAGAGGTTTACCAATACAGGAAAGTTCCTCAAGAAATATTCTTGCATAGCACCACTGTTGGAAGACTGTAATCTCGAAGGCAACGAAGCCAAGCTCCGTAACCGGAATGCAGCGGAAGCATCTGCATTGACGGTATTCAAAGCCAACATGTCGCAAGCTCTGGCACTCATTGAAGCTGACGAAGAAATCACGAAAGAAATCTTCGGTGACGAGATATGGCTTGACATTCCTGAATCCGAGATGGCTCCCCTGAAAAACGCTCTTTATGATGCGTCTGAAACATTAGAGCATGACGGGTATATCCGTCTATACAAGCCTAAAGAAGTGACAGACGAACAGTTTGAGGCATTAATCGAAAGATGGAACAATTCCTTCTTCCCCGACCATCAAGTTTCCGGCAATGCTGTCGACACCGGAAAAATAAGTTCGATATTAAGTACATGCAACAGCATTATAGCGGAACTTGAAGAAAACGGCAAGACAGACATAGAGGATTTACTTACCAAGAATCTGGAGGACGCACAAGAACAGGCTGAGATATCAGCATCTTCAGTATGCTCGTCAGTATCGCTACTGTTCTCTCAAGATATGTCTATGACGCGCCAGGCTTTCAGAGGAACCCTGACTGTGGTCAACGGACATGACACAGAATCGATGAAGAATGTAAAGCTGAACCTGTTAGCTTGGGACGACAATGGCATAAATGCCAATTCCAAGATGCAAATAACAGTGGAAACACTGAATACATTCGTGGGTGATCTGTATGTCGACAGCGGCTGGGAACTTCCTGCACAATCCACAGGAGTTGCAACAATATTGTTCATCCCTACCAAATACGCGGCAGAGAAGCAAGTTACCCAATATACTTTGGGAGGAGACATTGTCTATACCGATCCATTCACCGGACTTGAAGTCACTCGCGCTCTGTTTCCAACCACGATAAATGTAAATCCAACACCCAACTTGAACATCAGCTTCTTTGTCCAAAGAGACATCTTTGCAGACGACCCTCTGACAGAAGATGTTGTAGAAGCATCTATACCAGCAGAATTTTCAGTCCTCTTCCACAACATCGGTTATGGCGACGCCCAAGATGTAAGCTTCAATATCCGTCAGCCACAGATAGTATCCAACGACAAAGGGCTGGCGATAGACATGCACATCATCAGTTCTTCATTCAACGGCGAGGACAAACCTATTGCCATCGGTGAAACGACATCGACTGAAATCGGTACAATTCCGGCCCAAGAAGCAGTGTATGCTCAATGGTGGCTGAAAAGTTCGCTGCTGGGACATTTTACAGACTACAAAGTAGAAGCGACCCATATAACCAACTATGGCAATGACGGTCTATCGTTGCTCAATGATGTATCGGTACACGAACTTGTGCGCAGCATAAAGGCAGTTTCTGCAACAGGAGAAAGCATCGTTGCGTTCCTTGTCAATGACATTGCCGATGCAGAAGACCTGCCGGACATGTTGCATCTGTCTGACGGAACCACCGAGCAAGTGGATATCGCATCTTCTGTCTCATGCAAAACAATTGGCGGCCACCAATACATATTGACCCTCAGTGCAGACGCTGACAGCTGGATTTACGCTTGTACAAGCGACCCGACAATGGGACAGATGACACTCTCGTCCGTCTGTCGCAGCGACGGAACAGAAATCGATTCACGGAATTTCTGGCAGACAAACTGTACTTTGCGTGACGGCAAAGAACCTCTATATGAAAATCGCCTGCATATTGCGGACAAAACAACGGCCGGAAGCCACACATATATACTGACCTTCGTGCCTAATCCTGACCAATATGAAGTTGCGATAACACTCGACGGAAACGGAGGAAGCCTCAGCGGTGCAACAGATGGTATATATGACAGCGGCACTGTGATAACTCTCGTTGCCGTGCCGGACGAAGGTTATATATTGAAATCTTGGATTGTGAACAATATAGACGCAGGATGTGCCGACATTCTTTCAATCCCTGTAGAACAAGACATGACCATCAAGGCTGTATTTGAAGAAGAAGAACGATTCATACAACAATATGAATTGTCTGAGGGATGGAACTGGATTTCCCACGGACTGAAAACCCTGATTCCGGTATCTGTGTTCAACGACAATGCAGAACAAATCATCGGTCAGACAAAGGAATGCGCAAACACCCCGGAACACGGATTTTCTGGCAATCTGACCGTACTCCAGCCTTTGTCGGCATACAAAGTAAAGATGAGCGGTGATGCCGATATAACAATCGACGGATACAAACTGAATGACAACGAATCATATATCGATCTGTATAAGGGTTGGAACTGGATTGGTTGTCCGGCAGACTGCACACAGTCTCTTGCCGATGCTTTCAGCTACTCTGCATCAGAGGACGGAGATGTCGTCTGCGGTCAGGACGGATATGCCATCTATGAAGAAGGAGAATGGAAAGGCACTCTCGACGCGCTTGTTTCAGGTTATGGCTATCTCTACAAATCTGTATCCAACAAGCGAATTACTTACAACAACCATTTACAGTTCTCTTCCAAGTCCGCCACATCATACATGTCAGCAGACGGTGAACCCCTGCCGGTGTGGAGTACAAACAAGCACAAATACCCCAACACCATGAACATCACTTCCGAAGTATACGAAGATCAGGCAAGAACAGAAGCCACAACTTATAGTATCGGTGCATTTTGCGGAGAAGAATGCCGAGGTATCGGCAAATATGTTCAAGGCCTACTTTACCTTACCGTCTATGGCGAAAACGGAGAATACATTTCTTTCAAGGCCATCGACAACAATACGGGAAAGAACTATGATATAGAAGAAACGGAAATGTTTGTTCCTGATGTCCTCGGCAGCCGAAAGAAACCTTATTCACTCCATATAGCCCATGACAACACCGGCATTATGGACAAGAAAATCGTATGGCATGTCACCCCGGCAATAACCTCAGACAAGATTCACTTATCTTCCGGAACCGGACATACGGACGAAATAAGCATTATAAGTTCATCAGGATGCTTAGCATTGTCGCTCCGCAATGTTCCTGACGGAGAAGCAATCAGTCTGAAACATCTTTCATCCGGAGTTTATATCATCATCATGAAATCTGGAGGACAAACCTACAGGAAAAAAATTACAAAGTATTAGTTCGTCAGGAACCTGACGGACAAGAAACCGCACATTACAAGACATCCCCTCTGTCACGACGCGACAGAGGGGATGTCTGACTATAAACCTGTGAACTATTTTTGGGTTGGTTTTTAAGTGGCGAAGTCAGGAGCTGATAATACTTTGCTTATCCGTCCGTTGCAACAAGGCAGACGTTCTCATAAACCGGCTTGGTTATCCCCACCTTCACACTGTCTACTTTTCATAAAAAACAAGCCTTTTTTTGACAATCTGAAATGTTAAAATTCAAAGCTCCGAGAATCGCGTAAAATCGGCCGCGCCCGACTGAAATTCCATTTACGCGATTCTCAGACTGTTTTCAGGCCTTAAACCGCAAGTGTAAAAAAAATACAATTTGCGTTCCAAAAAAGATACATTTATTCACATTTGCGTGTGTATTGTCTGAAAATAGAGTACGCTGGAAATAAATTTCGTTCACCTTGAAAAATTTTTTAAAGTGCCTTGTGAAAAATTTTTCAAGGTGAACAAAATTTATTTTCAAGGTGAACAAAATCGAGAAGGACCGTTTTCGGGCTGAAATTTGATGCTGCACAAAATTGATTTCTTAAAAAATCAAAATCAGATTTTTCAATGCCACGAAAAACAAAGATGGATTCAAGTGGCAAAAAACAAGAATCTTGGGCAAGTATTTTTATAACTTGTTGATTATCAGCATTTCCTATTTTTATCTCAACCAGTACTTCTTGTATCTAAAACTGCATAGTTCCGCTAAAATAGCATTTTATTGACAATCAATTATTTATCTATAAAACATCCAAAATTCGTTTGTCGAGTAAGTGTAAACGAATCTTAATTATGTTAATAAGATTCC
The DNA here is from genome assembly GCA_964554265.1 of uncultured Bacteroides sp. Lineage (GTDB taxonomy): Bacteria > Bacteroidota > Bacteroidia > Bacteroidales > Bacteroidaceae > RGIG8745. Next base: position 52,463 of record CAZKOB010000007.1, read on the forward strand.
GTCCGATATAGGTGGACTTATCATCAAAAAGAAGGAAGAAATTTCACTAAAAAATCAGCTGCTTTTGCTTGTGTATTCGCAGACTCCTCCGTCGCTTCGCGCCACGCCCCCTAACTTAGGGGAGGAGCTTAGTTACCTTGCTCGTTGGAAGGCCAACAGGGAGTCAACTTACTGGTTGATAACATGATAGCATTTACATCTGCTGAGTAACCAGGCTCCTCTCTAAGTTAGGGGGCGTGGCGCGAAGCGACGGAGGAGTCTGTGAATACAACTGCTTACAACCATAAGAATTATAAAAGGAGTCTGTGAAAACAACAGCTTGCAGCCATAAGATTTATAAGAAAGTCTATGAATCCATCAGCACAAAACCTTGCAAGATTACCAACTTTTACAGGACCTTCTTAAACCGAACTCGCATAAATATGCTGAGAAGCCTTTATTGAAAAACAATGATTTCCATCACAAAAAGCATACTGTACACGAAGACCATACTGCTTGCATATAGAATAAACGATAGCAAGCCCCAAACCGGTAGAACCTTCTTTTCTGTTGCCCTGATAAAAGCGTTCAAAAATCCGCTTTCCATCCATAGCCTCAGCTATACCGCTATTGCGGAAAAGCATCTCACGGCTTGTCATGATAATATCTATACAACCGCCGGGAACATTATGCACAAACGCATTCTTCAACAAGTTCGTAATCAATATGGCGGCCAACGACTCACTTATCTCTATACGGAATACACCATCTTCCTTAAGATTCAACCTCACATTTTTATATCCATACACTTCCCGATAATCATCAAGATAGCGTTTCAGTATGCTGTTCATATCCACAAGCTTCGTATCGGCAAACTGTCCGTTATCAATCTTCGACAACAACAGCAGCGACTTATTCTGTCTTGTCACATGCTCAAGTGTACGATGAACATTGACCAATCCTTCCATCTGCGACTCAGAAAGCGACTCGTCTTCCAACAAAATCTCTATCCTATTGCGACAAATGGCCAATGGTGTCTGCATTTCGTGTGAAGCATTGCCGATGAACTGCTTTTGCTGTTCAAACAAATCTTCACTACGTGCGGCAAATCTTTCAATCGAATCATTAAGTTTACGAAATTCCGTAATATTCGTAGGATTGTCAAGAGGCACATTCTTTATTCCCGGCCTATAATTATCCAACCAGTCCAGCAATCGGTACAACGGCTTCATACTCTTGCGGAAGACCCACATATTAATGATCATAATAGTAAGCAAGAGAGCAACATAAAGATATATAATAAGAGTGAGCATCGCACTCTTCAAATCATTCTTCTCTATACTCGGAGTGGACACAGTAAGTTCATAGAACCGCCCTTCCCCGTCACGAAAAATCGTCGTCAATATACGTGCCGGTTCCTTCTCGTCTTTTTCAGGAATATAAACCATCGAATCCCGGTAGCAGATACTTTCATGGGCCCAAGCATACTCTTCGCTTATTTCTGTCAGGAAATACTGGTTATTCGACCCGCCATCTTTAGAAGGAAGTTTTTCACCGGCAAGCGAGCGTATAATTATCAATTCCGAATAATCCTCCAGACTATCATCCACCTCATCGTTTATCTCGTCCATCATGGCCATATAAAATATAATGGCCCAACCTGCAAGAACAAATATGATGCCCAGCGAAAGGCGGATATGCATTCGATAGAACAAATTCATAGCATGTTTCGTTTTTTTTACAATGCAAAGAAACTGTTTATTTTTGATTTTGGCTGAAGAATACCCCAATATTCTACTTCATCCATCAGCGTAGAAACAAAAAAAGAAGAAAAAAATGTCTTTTTTCAGATTTTGTCCAAAAAATTCAGAATCAATTCAGTTTCTAAGCTCATCTTTGTATCAAAATAAAAAAAACAGAGTTTGAAAAAGCGATTATAAACAATTAAAAGAAAAAAGATTATGAAGAAATTATTAGTTTTATTCGTTTGCTTATTTACAATGCAAGCTGTAGTCCGGGCTGATGATGACAAGCCTATCAAAGTGAGCCAGATGCCTCAACAGGCACAACTGTTCATCAAGAAGTATTTTCCGAAAAGCTCCGTAGCGTTAGCCAAGATGGAAGTAGACCTATTCAGCAAAAGCTATGAAGTAATTTTCACAAATGGCGACAAGTTGGAATTTGACAGCAAAGGCGGGTGGACAGAAGTCAATTGCAAATACAGCGAGGTGCCAACAGAAATCATTCCTTCTGCCATCCGGACTTATGTGACCCAGCACCATCCTGATGTCAAGATCATAAAGATTGAAAAAGACAGCAGAGACTATGAAATAGAACTGTCAAACAAATGGGAAATAAAGTTCGATCGGAAATTTAATGTTATCGATATCGACAGATAGCTATCTGCAAGTGCTCTACTTCTTTATTCCAAAGCACCTTACATCAATATACCTAAAGTATCATTCATCCATATACACGATGAATGATGAGACAAATACAGACAAACAAATAAAAAACAATACAAAAAGAATATGAAAAAGAATCTATACATGATGCTCATTTCCCTTTGTAGCATTATAGCATTTCCAAGTTGTGACGATGATGACGACAATGACCACATTGCTCCGCCAAAAGAACTTCAAGAAGCACTGAACGACCGATACCCGAATATCACAGCGACGGAATGGGAAAACAAAGCCGGATATTATGTTGCAGAGTTTTATGATAATGGCAAAGAAACCGAAGTTTGGTTTAATTCCACAGCCGAATGGGTTATGACAGAGACCGACTACGGGAAAAATATTTCGTTGCTGCCTCAAAGCGTACAGACCGCTTTTAGTGAAAGCGCATACAAAAACTGGATTGTCGATGACATTGACAGATACGAGCGTCCAGACAAGACATTCTATGTCATAGAAATAGAATATAGAGGGCAAAGAGACCGTTATCTGTTCTATTCCGAAGATGGTACCCTCATAAAAGATGTTGAAGACAATGGTAATAATACCATATTGCCACCTACACCAGTCGTATAAACATATCCGTAAGACAAATCGAGTAGGAGGTGAACACTAATTGAGGTGTTCACCTCTTTCGTGTTCACTT
>CAZKOB010000008.1:0-50197 GCA_964554265.1 uncultured Bacteroides sp.
TCAAACTCGTTCACCTTGAAAATAAATTTCGTTCACCTTGAAAATATTTTTAAAGTGCCTTTTAAACAAATTTTCAAGGTGAACGAAATTTATTTCCAGCGTACTCTTTTTTCAAACGAGACACGATGGAATGTGAATAAATGTATCTTTTTGAAGCACAATTTGTATTATTTTTACATTTGGGATTCAAGGCTCAAAAACAGCCTTAGAATCGCACAAACGGAACTTTGGTCGGGTTCGGCCGATTTTACGCGATTCTGCGAGCCTTGAATTTTAACATTTCAAATTGTCAGAAAAAGCCCGTAATTTATGACAAGTAGATGGTAAGAAGGTGGGGTATAACCCAGCTTATTTATGAGGACGTCAGGGCCTATGGAAAGACATCTGAGAACAGCGAAACTCTTCGATGAGAATGTTTTGGTGACACGATGACGAAGTCAAGAAAAATGTTTCTCACATTACATATTCCACAACTGAATATCCCACAATGAGCAACAAGAAATAAAAAATCCCTAATACCAATCATTTCAAGTATCCTCTTACCCCCCAATAATCTTTAATACAAAAGTTTTCCTAAAAATAAAAGATTTGGTTCAGAAAAATACAAAAAGCATATCTTTTCCGCCTCAATGCAACAAATGTAGTATTTTATGATGTATGCTTGCGTTTGTATTACTTTTCTTGTAAATACATTTGCATACCACAACATGAAAAAACGGAAATCCAACCACATACAAATCATAATTTATTATGTCAAATCTCACAAAATACATGGCAGGTCTGTTGCTTGGTGCAACCAGTTTCTGTGTTATCAATGCACAAGACCTTATACCTTCCACAACACCTAACAGAACGCAGCAGCTGTTGCAGGAACGAGGCTATGGAATGTTCGTACACTTTGGAATGAACACTTTCATAGAACAAGAATGGTCGGAAGGAAAAGAACCTGCAAGTACATACAATCCGACCCAACTCGACTGCGACCAGTGGGTACGTGTGGCTCGCGATGCCGGATTTCGCTATGTACTTCTCGTCACCAAGCACCATGACGGCTTTTGTCTTTGGGACAGCAAGTACACAGACTATGATGTAGCTTCGTCCCCGGTAAAGACAGACGTCGTAAAAGAAGTGTCGGATGCCTGCCGCAAGTACGGACTGCAATTCGCGGTCTACTATTCGCTTTGGGACAGGCATGAACCGTCATACCAATCCAAAAACTTCAACAAATACGTAAAGTATATGGAAAACCAGCTCACAGAACTTATGAGCAACTACGGAGAAGTGTGTGAGCTGTGGCTCGACGGAGCATGGGACAAGAAAGTAGATGATTGGCAGATACCGCGAATATACTCACTCGTCAAGAAACTACAGCCCAACTGCGCGGTAGGTGTGAATCACACGCTCACAAGCGTTGAAGGCCAGCAGTCGTACTACTGGGATGACCTCATCCTGCCGGACCTTTGCACAGAAGACAACAAATACTACATGCGTTTCTTCCCAAGCGATTTCCGCCTTTGGGACCCCAAGATTGCTCCACGCGGTGACAAGAAACAATATCTGTACAAAGGTCAGTCATATTATCTTCCGTTTGAGCATACCATCTGTCTCAGCAAAGCATGGAACTGGTTTCAGAAGTCAAAGCCAATGGAAGTGCGTGAACTTGACGAACTTGAAGAACTGTTCTATCTCACGACAGAAAACGGCAATACTCTTGTCATGAATGTTCCGCCTGACAACACCGGAAGAATCAGAGAAAACGAAGCCAACACAGTGATAGAACTCGGCAGACGAATCGGCATAGAGAAAGGCAAGCCGCTGCCTTCCGGAGGAAAAACAATCTCGACACGGGCAAAAACAACGGCCTCTTCCGTTTGGGAAAACAACACGGAATACGAAGCAGGCAAAGCAACCGACGGAGGCATGCAAACAAGATGGGCCGCTTCCACTGTCCCGGCACAACTTGTTGTAGACCTTAATCCCGATGATGCGTTCAACAAAGTAAGCATATTTGAATACTGCGACAGCAAACAAAGCGATGACGGCTTCTCCAATATAAGAGTCAACCGTATACAAGAATACAGTATCGACATAGAGCGCAACGGCACATGGGAAACAATCTATATATCGTCATTGCCTATGGGCGACTGCAAAGTGATAAGATTCCCACTGGAATATAAGGCTGATAAGATACGTCTCAATGTGACCAAAGCCTCTGCTCCGCCTTCAATTTATGAATTCAATGTTATCTACAATAAAAGCATAAAAACAATCTATTAAAACATATATGAAAAAAAACAAAATCATAAAATCGACCATTGCCATATTGTTGGCAAGTCCTATGTCTATGGAAGCTAAAGTAACGCTTCCGGCTGTATACTCCGACAACATGATTATACAGCAGCAAACAGAGATGACCTTCTCGGGAACAGCCAACCGTAATGCCGATGTCACCGTATCCCCAAGCTGGACAAAGAAGACCTATACCGCTAAAGCCGACTCCGAGGGCAGATGGAACATAAAGCTACAGACCCCAAAAGCCGGTGGTCCATACACCATCACATTCAACGATGGAGAAGAAACCAAACTTGAAAACGTCCTTTCCGGCGAAGTATGGTTCTGCTCCGGACAGTCGAATATGGAAATGCCTGTTGCCGGCTGGGGAAAAATCATGAACTATGAACAAGAAATCAAAGATGCCAATTATCCGAACATCCGCCTTTTCCAAGTCAAGAAAACAACCTCGCTCACTCCTGTAGATGAAACCATATCCACAATGGGCGGCTGGCAAGAATGTTCTTCATCCACCATTCCGGAATTTTCAGCCCTCGCCTACTTCTACGCACGTCAGTTGTGGCAAACCCTCAAAGTTCCGGTCGGAGTAATCGACTGCGATTGGGGAGGTACTCCTATAGAAGCATGGACCAGCGCAGAGGCTCTTCGCCACGTTATCGGCTACGAAAGCCTTATTGCAAAAATGGAAGCCGCAGGCTACAATAGGGAAAAGATTTTCGACATCTATAACAAGGCTTCCGAAGAATGGAAAGCAACTGTATTGAGAAGTGACAAAGGCTATGCCAACGGGAATCCTCAGACAACCCTGTGGACTTCTAAAGACTTCAACGATTCAGACTGGAACACCATGCAGCTTCCCGCTTATTGGGAGAAGCAAGGGCTCACAGACTTTGATGGGGTTGTATGGTTCCGCAAAAGCGTCAATATACCTGCTGAGTGGGAAGGCAAAGAGCTCAAGCTCAACCCGGGAATCATCGACGATGAGGACATTATCTTCTGGAACGGCGAAAAAATAGCCTCGGGAGGCGGATTCAACGTCCAGCGCCATTACACCGTGCCGGCCTCTCTTGTCAAAGCAGGAGAAAACATACTTGCCATACGCGTATTTGACACCGGAGGTGAAGGAGGCATTGCCGGAGATGCCGACAAGATGAACATAACATATCCCAACGGAAGTTCTGTCTCTCTTGCAGGAGAATGGAAATACAACATCGGCTTTGACGCGACCAAGCTTCCGCCGACACCTCCCTATCCCGACGGCTCTTCATTCCCTACTGTCCTTTTCAATGCGATGGTTCATCCGTGGCTCAATTACCCTATCAAAGGAGTCATCTGGTATCAGGGATGCGCGAATGTAGGCAGAGCAGAACAGTATGAGAGCCTCTTCCAGACACTCATACACGATTGGCGCAAGCAGTTCGACAAGCCCGACATGCCGTTCTATTTCGTACAGCTTGCCAACTACCTGACACGACAGAACGTACAACAGGAATCTCCGTGGGCTGCCCTGCGTGAAGCGCAAGCCAAAGCACTGAAGATTGAAGGCACAGGCATGGTGTGCAATATCGACCTTGGAGAAGCGAACGACATACATCCTAAAAACAAACAAGCAGTAGGCAAACGTCTCGCGGCTTTGTCTCTCTCCAAGACTTACGGCAAGAAGATGGCCGGCTCCGCTCCCGTCTACGACCACTATTCGGTCAATGGCAATAAAGTGACAGTTGAGTTTACGATTCCTGACATAGGAGAAAACTTCAGCGCAAATGCCGACATCAAGGGCTTTACACTTGCCGGACCTGACCATATCTGGCATGAGGCGAAAGCACACACCGAAGGCAACAAAGTCGTTGTGGTTTCCGACAAGGTCAATATTCCTATTGCCGTCCGCTACGGATGGGCCAACAATCCGGAATGCACCCTCGGCACTCCATCCGGTCTCAAAGTGGCTCCTTTCAGAACGGACAGTTGGTAGCCCCACATATCCACAGTCTCTCCTGTTTTTCCCTCCCGGAAGGAAGAATCCCGAAACCGGGCATCCGCCTTCGAGGAAGACAGAATGAATGCAAAACAAAAATTCTATTTACCATAAATATCAATTATCATGAATTTAAAATCAACTATCGCCCTCTGTACATTGGCTATAGCACAGTCTGTCTTTGCCGACGATTTTATAAGGGTAAACACAGACAATGTAGACCTTGTACTACGTGTCAAAGACAACGGCCGGGTATATCAGTCTTATCTCGGCAAACATCTGCAATACGAAGCAGACCTGCAAAATCTTCCGGACGGAACGGAAGCCTACCTCACTCACGGTATGGAAGACTACTTTGAGCCGGCCATCGACGTGCAACATACAGACAAGAATCCGTCACTGCTGTTGAAATACGTATCGAAATCTACATCTGTCAAAGACGGAGGAAATGAAACATTAGTCACTCTCAAAGATGACAAATATCCGATCACTGTCAAACTCCACTACATTGCCTACCCGAAGGAAGACGTCATCAAAACATATACAGAGATTGTCAACAATGAGAAAGGCGCTGTCGTATTGAAAAAGTATGCGTCAAGCATGCTGCATTTCCGCAATGCAAGCTATTATCTCACGGAGTTCTCCGGAGACTGGGCTGACGAGGCTCACATGTCAACCACCCAACTCAATTTCGGCAAGAAGGTGATTGACACAAAATTAGGCACACGTGCAAACATGTTCACTCCGCCGATGTTCATTCTCTCTCTCGACGGAGAAGCGACCGAACACACCGGAGAATGTCTGCTCGGTACATTAGGCTGGACCGGCAATTTCCGGTTTACCTTTGAGGTGGACAACAACGGATACCTCCGTGTCATCTCGGGCATCAACCCTTACGCATCCGAATATTCTCTTGCGACCGGACAAACATTCACCACTCCAGAGTTCTACTTTGCATACAGCAACAGCGGAACAGGAAAAGCAAGCCGCAACTTCCACGACTGGGCACGCAAATATCAGCTCAAGGACGGCATGGGCGACCGCATGACGCTGCTCAACAACTGGGAGGCGACTTATTTCGACTTCAATGAGGATAAACTCTGCGGACTCATGGGTGAGGCTGTCAAGCTCGGTGTAGACATGTTCCTTCTCGACGACGGCTGGTTTGCTAACAAATATCCCCGCCACAGCGACACACAGGGTCTCGGCGACTGGGATGAGACCAAAGACAAGCTGCCGAACGGTGTAGGCCGGCTCGTAGACGAAGCTGCCAAGAAGGGCATCAAATTCGGTATATGGATTGAGCCGGAAATGGTAAACCCTAAGAGTGAATTATACGAGAGGCACAAAGACTGGGTTATCCATCTTCCTAACCGTGACGAATACTACTTCCGCAACCAGATGGTTCTCGATCTCAGCAATCCTAAAGTACAGGACTTCGTATTCGGTGTCGTAGACAACCTGATGACCAAATACCCGGGAATCGCATTCTTCAAATGGGACTGCAACAGCCCTATCACCAATATCTATTCACCTTATCTCAAGGACAAACAGACCCATCTCTATGTAGACTACGTGCGCGGTCTCTACAAGGTTCTCGACCGCATCAAGGCCAAATACCCTAATCTGCCTATGATGCTCTGTTCCGGAGGCAGCGGACGAATAGACTATCAGGCTCTCAACTATTTTACAGAGTTCTGGGCAAGTGACAACACCGACCCTATCGAGCGCCTGTTCATCCAATACGGATATTCATTCTTCTATCCGGCCAAAGCGACTTGCGCCCATGTAACCACATGGAACCGCAACGCTTCAATAAAGTTCCGTACAGACGTCGCCATGATGGGCAAACTCGGATTCGACATCAAGCTTGACGATATGGATGAAAATGATGCCAAATACTGCACAGCGGCCGTAAAGAACTACAACCGCCTGAAGCCGGTCGTAATGGAAGGCGACATGTACCGCCTCGTATCTCCTTACACAGGTCCCCACGCTTCGACTATGTTCGTGGGCAAAGACAAGCAAAAGGCTGTAGTGTTTGCATTCGACATCTATCCACGTTTCGGTGACAAGCGTCAGAATGTCCGCCTCGAAGGTCTTGACGCCAACCGCCGATACAAAGTCAATGAAATAAACATGATGCCAAATGCTTCTTCATCGCTCAACGGCAACGACCGCACGTATTCCGGTGATTATCTCATGACTGTCGGTCTTGACATATTCACAGGCAACAAACTCAACAGCCGCGTCATCGAACTCACAGCCATGTAGAATCCGTAGAGACACTACACCGGAGGCTTTGAGATAGTACTTCGAATCTCGCCGGCGCATATCCAGCTCATCCGTGGATATGCGCCGGTTGTTTTTTCATCAGCAAACAATCCGCATTTATCAGCCCTACTGTCACGCTGCAACAAAGCCGGCACCCTCATAAACCGGTTTGTTATCCCCCACCATCAAACTATCTATTTGTCATAAATTACGGAATTTTTCTGACAATCTGAAATGTTAAAATTCAAGGCTCGCAGAATCGCGTAAAATCGGCCGAACCTTACCAAAGTTCCATTTGTGCGATTCTAAGGCTGTTTTCGGGCTTTGAACCCCAGATGTAAAAATAATATAATTTGCTTCCTAAAAAGATACATTTATTTACACTCGCGTGTGCTTTGTCTGAAAAAAGAGTACGCTGGAAATGAATTTTATTCACCTTGAAAATATTTTTAAAGTGCCTTGTAAAAAAAATTTCAAGGTGAACAAAATTTATTTTCAAGGTGAACGAGTTTGAAAACGTCCGTTTTTCGGGGTGAAATCTGGTGTTGCACAAATTAAATTCTTAAAAAGTCTAAATTGGATTTTTCAATGCCACGAAAAACAAAGATGGGTTTTGGTGGCGAAAAACAGGAATATCGGGCAAGTATTTTTATAACTTGCTGATTATCTGCATTTCCTATTTTTGTCACAACATGTACTTTTTATACCTAAAACTGTATAGTTTTGCCGAAATAGTATTTCATTGATTATCAACTATTTATATATAAAATTTTAAGAAATCAATGATTATTCAAACGTAAATGAATCTTAATTATGTTAATAAGTTTCCGTTTGTTACAGGTTGACTTAGTGTCAAAAAGAAAGAAGAAATGTCTTTTAAAAAATCAGCTTTTTTTGCTTATGTATTCACAGACTCCTCCGTCGCTTCGCGCTACGCCCTCCGTCGCAAGCTCCCCCCCAATTGCTCCTATTCCGCAATTGCCCCTAACTTAGGGGAGGAGCTTAGTTTGATTGCTGATGTAAATACATTAACCTGTCATTGATATTCCACCGAACAGGTAACCAGACTCCTCCCCTAAGTTAGGGGGCGTGGCGCGAAGCGACGGAGGAGTCTGTGAATACAACAGCTTACAACCATAAAATTTATAAGAGGAGTCTGTGAAAACAACTGCAAAACACAGTTAACACACCAACTTACAACCACAAGAATTATAAGAGGAATCCGTGGATACATCATCAAACAAACAACTCCAAAGAAAACACGGCATCAAAAACGGTCACACCACGACTTTCAACCGTTTTTTCATGAAAAACAGCAAAAACGACGCATTTTTGCTATTTTATGCACTTTTTTTATCTATATATATTATATTTTTTTCGTCTCTTTGCACGAGAAAAAGATTGCATTGCACTATCGGCAAGCAGGCTTTAATCCGAAAAACATCGGGCATCCCAAAAAAATTATCAGTAAACCCAAAATCTAAAAATCAATATATAAGCATACGAAAACCATGAACAAGAAACTGCTAAAATGCACATTCTGCCTTCTCTCAGCATTTGCACTGCATAACACAAATACATTTGCATGGGGAGGAAGCATTCTGGTATCCACACAAAACACATCAATGCTGCTGCATGCAGACGATGGGGGCGACTTGCGTTTCGCGTATTTCGGCGACAGAATAGAAGAAAGCCAGATTAACCAGATTCACGACGCATGGGATGGCATCAACCGTCCAGCATATCCGGCATTCGGCAATGTCACCGTACAAGAACCGGCAATCCAAGTGGTCCATGCTGACGGGAACTGGACCCTCGACCTGACGGTAGACAATGTAGAGAAGACAAAGACCGAAGATGCCACGCTGACCGTGGTCACTCTCAAGGACAAGGCATATCCATTCACAGTGAAACTCAACTACAAGGCCTACGACAACATAGACATGATAGAAACATGGAGCGAAATTTCACACACCGAGAAAGGCACGGTGGTGTTGAAGCGTTTCGATTCCGGACACTTCATGCTCAGGCGAGGAGACGTATGGGTTTCACATCTTCATGGCAGCTGGGCCTCGGAAACATTCGTGACATCAGAACCTCTCACCCCTGGCATAAAAATGATTACCAATACCGACGGTGCCCGCAACGCACAAAACGACCATCCGGAAGTGATGTTCTCACTCGACGGCACTCCCCGGGAGAACAGCGGCAGAGTGGTCGGTGCAGCACTTTGCTGGAGCGGCAACTATGCCATACGCATGAATACCGACAACAATTTTGCTCATCGGATATTCTTCGGCATTGACAACGCATCTTCCGAATATAAGTTGTCGCCGAAAGAAACATTCACAACACCTCGTCTTGCACTCACCTACTCACAGGAAGGTCTGGGCGGAGCAAGCCGAAACTTCCATAAATGGGCAAGAAAAGGAGGCATGGTTCACAACGGCAATTCGGTACGCGACATTCTGCTCAACAGCTGGGAAGGGGTATATTTCGACATTACCGAAGCAGGAATGGCAGCGATGATGAAAGACATAGCAGATCTTGGTGGCGAACTGTTTGTCATGGACGACGGATGGTTCGGCGACAAATATCCACGCAACAATGATTCTTCTTCGCTCGGCGACTGGACCGTGGACAAACGCAAACTGCCTCACGGAATACAGGGGCTGATTGACGAGGCACACCGGAACGGCATCAAGTTCGGCATCTGGATTGAACCGGAAAGTTTCAACTCAAAGAGCGAACTTTTCGAAAAGCATCCGGAATGGGCGCTGCAAGTCAAAAACAGGCCTTTCAACTATGGACGCGGAGGCAACCAGCTGTTGCTCGACGTTTGCAACCCGAAAGTTCAGGATTTCATATTCGACATGGTTGACAAACTGCTGACAGACTATCCGCAGATCGCATACATCAAATGGGACGCAAACGCAGAACTGAAAAACTACGGTTCCAATTATCTGCCTAAGGACAAACAATCACACATATACATAGAATATCATCGGGGACTTAACAAAGTGCTGAACCGCATACGTGCAAAATATCCGAATGTAGTGATGCAGGCATGCGGAGGCGGAGGCGGCCGGGTGAACTACGGTGTCATGCCATACTTCGAAGAGTTTTGGGTGAGTGATGATACGGACGCGCTACAACGCATCTTCATGCAATGGGGAACATCTTATTTCTATCCGTCCAATGCGATGGCACAACACATCAGTGCTGCCCCAAACCATCAGACAGGACGCATGCTGCCAATAAAGTTCAGATGTGATGTGGCCATGAGCGGTCGTCTCGGGATGGAAATCCAGCCGAAGAACATGACAGAGCAGGAAAAAGAGCAGTCGAAACAGGCTATAAGCGACTATAAGACGATACGTGAGACTGTACAACTCGGGAACCTCTACCGTCTCGTCTCTCCTTATGACCACAAAGGTATCGCTTCATTAATGTACACAAACGACGAAAAGAGCAAAGCCGTATTCTTCGCATATAAAACGGAACACTTCATGAATCAGGTTGTGCCTCGAGTATGCCTTGAAGGCCTTGACCCTTCACGCACCTACAAAGTACGAGAGATAAACGTAGAAGTAGGGAGTCGCCCATGTTTCCTCGATGGCAAGAAATTCTCGGGCGCACTGCTGATGAACACAGGCATAGAACTGCCTCTCGGCAAAGAATATGCCAGCTGCATATTTGAACTTACAGCGATATAAGAACAGGCTGGTAGCAAAAGACAACGGACATCAAATAAAAAACAAACAAATATTATGAATATGAATAAGATCATAAGAACAGCAGGAATATTGTTTTCTGCATTTATTCTGCAAGCAATGCCTATGCAATCAAAAGACATAGTTATCAAGAATGGTGCATGGCGCATTACGTATGCAGAAACCGGAAAAACGTTTAACATAGATTACAAGGACAGCACCGGAAAAGGGTACAGCCCTGTAGTCAAAGGCTCACAACCGGAGGCCATATACACCACAGCTGATGGCATGGAACACAAAAATGCTTCAAAAGATTTCAGTACGATGAAATATGAAAAGTGCAAGATTGAAACAAAGTTCGGAAAAGGAATGTGCCATTCATTCACTTTCAGCAATTCCTCCCGGGAAGAGGTGAGCATGACCCAGAATTTCTATGTTTATGACCAAGACTACATCCTTACGGATTTGTCGGTCAGCTCTACCTCCGAATTGTGTTCAAACTATCTTGCACCAATATGCACAAACAGCCCGTATGCGGTCTATACAGCAGACGACGACAACCGCATGCTGAAGGTTCCTTTCGACAACGACAGTTTTGTACGCTACCATAAATATCACCTCGACGGCGAAATGACATCATATGAAGTCGGGGCTGTATACGCAGGAAAGAGCCGCATGGGCATAGTGTTCGGTTCTGTGGAGCACGACCATTGGAAGAGCGCCGTCACAGTCAAAGCTTCAGGCAACAGCACAATCAACAGTCTGAAAGTATTTTCAGGAGTAGCCAACGAAGAAACACGCGACGTGTTGCCTCATGGAAAAATTGAAGGCACAGCGGTACGTTCGGCACTCATGTATATCGGTTGCCACAGTGACTGGCGCAACGGCATGGAAGAATATGCACGTGCAAATGTGAAGGTGCAGCCGGGACGCACGACATGGACAGGCGGCACACCGTTCGGCTGGCAAAGCTGGGGTGTCATGTCCACCCACAACTCATTCGATGTAGACATTGCCGTATCAGACTATTTCCACAGCACCTTGAACCCCGCAGGCTTTTGCAACGACAAGGGATTGAACATCATGAGCATAGACGCATGGGACAACCTTTCACACGAACAGAAAGAGGAGCTTTGCCGCCACTGCGAACAGAACGAACAGATAGCCGGTATATATTGCTCTCCGTTCGCTTTGTGGTGGAACGAAGATATGCTCGACAACAAGATTGACAACGAAAGCGAATATACAGGACGCGACTGTGTGATAAAGGTAAACGGACAACCATACAAGCTCGACGGCGCCTATTGTCTCGACCCGACCCATCCGGGAACCAAACGCATGATTTCACGCACACTGCGCGACTACAAAGCCGAGGGATTCAAATATGTGAAGGTGGACTTCACAAGCAACGGCATGGTACAGGCAGACTCATATTACAACAAGAATGTGAAAACAGCAGTAGAAGCCTACAATGAAGGGTTCAGCCATTTCCTTGATGAAGCCGACAAAGGAGAACCGCTCTTCATCGCCCTCTCCATCGCTCCCATATTTCCTTATCAGTATGGCAATTCACGACGCATCGCCTGCGACACATGGGGGAAAATAGACCAGTCGGAATATAGTATGAACGCAGTGTGTGGCGGCTGGTGGACCAATGAGTTCTACCAATACAACGATCCCGACCATCTCGTACTTGTAGGCAATGACGCAGAGAAAGAGACCGAAGGAGAGAACCGCGCCCGTGTGACCAACGGTGCAGCAAGCGGAATGCTTCTGGTATCAGACAACTACAGTCTCGCGGACCAGTCGGGATGCGGCAATGCACAACTTTCTTATGAGAGAGCAAAAAAGATACTCATGAACCGCGATGTAAACGAAATGGGCAACATAGGACGCTCTTTCCGCCCTGTGTTCGGTTATAAAGCACATAACAACGGAGACGGCGACGCAGAAAACAGCGTCATGCTCCGTACCGAAAAATATCTTTATGTAGCCGTCATCAACTACCAACCGGAAGTACTCAAAGGAAACATTGAATTTGAACGTCTCGGTATCAGGAACGGAGATTTCAGCATGCTCAAAGAACTGTGGAGCGGAAAGGAAATCCAAGCTACAGACAGGTTAAAATATGAGATAGCCGGAAAGGACGCACAAATATTCCGTTTTACATTGAAATAAACTTAATCTTCAATCATACAAACAAGCGTTTTTATTCATGAATATAAGAAACATCTTGGCTGCAATTGTCATGACAGCAGCATGCAGCAACTGTCTTGCCGACGACATCGTAATCGAAAACGGCGGATGGAGGCTCACATATACAGAAAAGAGCAAATCATTCAAGCTCAACTACCTGAAGTCAGAAAACAGCTACCGCCCCATAATCATAGGGTCGATTCCGGAAGCGACATACGACAATGACGAAGGAATATCGCAGAGCATCAACACTTCGTCATTCTCGGACATGACTTATTCCGCAACAGAAATCAACGACGAACAAGGACACGGAGTATGCCATTCTTTCACATTCAGCAATGCAGACAACGGCGACCGGATAGCGCTACAGCAAGATTTCTATTTCTATACAGACCATCCGTATATGCTTACGGATTTGTCGATCATCAGCAACGGACAGCAGATACGTTCCAACTATCTTGCCCCAATATCTGTATCTTCAGAATATACCATGTTCGTCAGCAATCCCAACAACCGCATGCTGAAAGTACCTTTCGACAACGACGGTTTCGGACGCTATTACAAATACAAGATAGATACAGAGATGACTTCGTATGAGGTTTCTGCCATATATGAAGGCGAAAGCCGCAACGGACTGGTTGTAGGCTCAGTGGACCATAACCATTGGAAAAGCGCTGTCAAGGTTTCAGGCTCGTCGAATGGAAAGATCAAGAGTCTGTGCATCTTCTCCGGTGTATCAGATCAGGAGACACGCGACGAAATACCTCATGGCAAGCTCGAAGGACAAGCCGTCTCTTCAGCACGCATGTTTATAGGATTCTACAATGATTGGCGCAAAGGAATGGAAGAATATGCGCATGCCAACACGCTTATTGTTCCGAAACACGACACATGGACTGGCGGCACACCGTTCGGCTGGCAAAGCTGGGGAGTACTGGCCGAGAAAAATTCGTATGCCACAGACATCGAGATTTCCGACTACTATCACGAGGTGCTCCAACCTGCCGGTTTCTGCAATTCAAAAGGGAATATCATCTTCAGTCTTGACGCAAGCGACGGAATGAACCAGACAGAGCACCTTAATTTCATCAAACATGCAGGCAACAACGGCCAGATGGTCGGCGGATATTCAACTCCATTCGCATTGTGGTGGCAGGAAAGCGAGCTGGACAACTATATCTATACAGGCACAGACGGAACCAAATACACGATGCGTGATGTCGTATTGCATGTAGATGGCAAGCCATACAAATATGACGGTGCATTCTGCCGCGACCCGACGCATCCTTCAACCAAGAGCGACATCAACAACTTCCTGCGCTCTATGGCTACATACGGATACAAATATGTGAAAGTGGACTTCACCAATTGCGGAATTGTTCAGGCTGATTCATACTACAACAAGAATGTCAAGACTGCTGTAGAAGCCTACAACGAGGGTATGGCATATTTCATCAAACAAGCAGACAAGTACGGCATCTTCGTCGCCTTCTCCATTGCCCCCCTCTTTCCCTACCAATATGCGAACTCACGGCGCATAGCATGCGATACATGGGGAAGTATAGACCAGACTGAATACAGCATGAATGCCATCTCCGGAGGGTGGTGGACAAACGGATTGTACCAATACAACGATCCGGACCATCTTGTGCTCATAGGCAAAGGCGACCAGCTTTGGTCGACCGAAGGCGAGAACAGGGCGCGATATACGAACGGCGCGATAACCGGCATGATGCTCGTGGCAGACAATTACAGTCTGAGCGACAAGACAGGAAGAGGAAGCGCACAACTTTCACGCATGAGGGCTGAGGCTGTCATGATGAACAAAGACATCAACGAGATGGCTGACCTCGGACGTTCGTTCATGCCTGTATATGGCTATAAGGAATACAATGGGAATGCCAATGCTGCGGAATCATTCTTCATGTATCATACGGACAAATATCTGTATGTGGCTGCTATCAACTACACAGGAAACAGCCTGAACGGAAGCATACCGTTTGAATTGCTCGACATCGCTTCGTCCGACTTCAATGAGGTGAAAGAACTTTGGACAGGAGAGACAATAGAGATAAAAGAGAACGAGCTTCCATACAGTGTTCCAGGCAAAGACGCACGTGTATTCAGATTCAACAAAGACATCGATACCGGAATCAACACTCCGGAAACGGACATTCCAGGCGCGACAACAGAAGTGGGAATCACAAACAACGGCATCATAACCCTGCATTCTGCCAACCCGGTGAAGAATATTGACATATTCAATCTACAGGGACAGAGAATCAAACACCAACAAATAGGCGGACAGTACGATTGCTCAGTAAAGATGGATGAACCGTTATCCACCGTCATACTTTGTATCAACTACGCTGACAATTCGTACAGTCGCCACAAATTGTCTGTCAGATAGGCAAGAGAAGAAGCGGAATACAGGCTTCTCTGCCCTAATCCCGACAGCAGACAAGGAGTAACAACCATACATCAAACAAAAAGGCACACCTGCGACAGATTCTTATGCAAGTGTGCCTTTTTCCTGACTTCGTCATTGCGTACCCCGATGCAAATCTGACTGCCCCTGACTTTGACAACAACTTAACACGAACATTTGGTAATCATTGATTATTAGTGAATCGCGAGCTCGGGATAAGTTTTAGAAATATGCAAAAAATATCAGTTTTTTTACATCGGCAAGACAAAGAATCTGTTTTTTCCTTAGAGCTTTTGCTGTTGCATTCACAGATTCATCTCATGGGTTTGATGATTTTAAAGCTGGTGTATTCACAGGTTCCTCTTATAAATCTTATGGTTGTAAACAGTTGCAGACTTTTTAAATGACATTTTTTCTTTCTTTTTGACACTGAGTCCAGCCATTGCAGACGGAGTTTTATTAACACAATTAAGATTCGTTTGCATTCACTCAATTATCGAAATTTTGATATTTAGCATATAAACAATTGATAATCAACAAAATACTATTTTAGTAAAACGATGCAGTTTTAGGTACAAGAAGTACAGGTTTGACAAAAATAGGAGATATTGATAATCAGCAAGTTATAAAAATACTTGCCCGATATTCCTGTTTTTCGCCACCGAAACCCATCTTTGTTTTTCGTGGCATTAAAAATCTGATTTCATTCTTTTTAAGAAATCACTTTTAGTCAATATCCAATTTTACCCCGAAAAACGGACGTTTTCAAACTCGTTCACCTTGAAAATTTTTTCACAAGGCACTTTAACAACATTTTCAAGGTGAACGAAATTTATTTCCAGCGTACTCTTTTTTCAGACGATGCGCGAGAGAATGTGAACAAATGTATATTTTCGGAGTGAGAATTATATTATTTTTGCGTTTCGGATTCAAGGCCTGAAAATGGCCTTAGAATCGCACAAATGGAACTTTGGTAAGGTTCGGCCGATTTTATGCGATTCTGCGAGGCCTTGATTTTAACATTTCAGAATGTCAGAAAAAACCTGCAATTTATGACAATCTGATGGTGTGACGTGAGGATAACCAAGCCGATTTATGATGACATTAGGGCTCATGAAAAAGCAGCAGAGAATAGCGAAACTCTTCAATGAGATTTTTTTCTTTTTTGGGGGACACGATGAAGAAGTCAGGAAAAAGCGGTGAAACTCTATGCTGCTTCAAAGATTTTGAAGCCTTGAATCCGGACAAGCAGCCTGTTTCTTTGTCCGGTCTGATTCAATCAGGAAATTTTCCTGACTACAAATTAAGCATCGTTATCCTGTTGTTTACAGCAACAAAGATAACGATGCTTATCTATACATTTCCGGCATATCTACCTTCATCCACTTTATGCCGGATTAACACCAAGCAAAAGAAGACAGATTAATCGAAGTTCACTTCCGGTGCCTTTTCCGTACCCTCGGCAGCCTTGAACTCCGCCTTTTTCTCAAATCCAAAGATAGAAGCAAGAATATTGGAAGGGAAACTTCTCACGCTTACATTATATGTCCTAACTGAAGCATTGTAAGCCTTGCGAGCCTCATTTATACGGTTTTCCGTCCCTTCCAACTGCGCTTGAAGCTCACTGAAGTTCTCGCTGGCCTTTAGTTCCGGATAACTTTCAGATATGGCGATAAGACGTCCAAGAGCCACACCCACTTCTCCCTGTGCCTGCTGATATTTGCGTATATTCTCCTCCGACAGTTCGTCTACGCCGACCGTCATCTGAGTGGCTTTAGAACGAGCGGCAACCACTTCCTCAAGAGTTGATTTTTCATGCGAGGCATACCCTTTGACCGTATTCACAAGCTGAGGAATGAGGTCTGCCCTCCGCTGATATGTAGCTTCCACATTAGCCCATGCATTGCCTACCGTTTCTTCACCCGACACAAGTCCATTATATCCACTTATGCCCCAAATAACCACAACCGCCAAAACTGCGATAATTACAATTGTTGATTTCTTCATTTTTTATTTAAGTTTTTAATTTGTTTCATCCGAAAAAGAGGAATCCAAGCCTGTGCAAAAAAGGCGGCATACAACCTCGTTCCTCCGTTCCCAATCCTTGCAGCATTGACTCAGAAGCGGCCTCCAGCACCGCCACCGCCAAAGCTGCCTCCGCCAAAAGAGCCGAAGCCGCCTCCACCGCCTCCCGACCGGCTACCGCCACCCATCATCATGCCGCCAGGAAAAACTCCACCTCCAAACCCATTGCCAGTGTCATTGTCCTCCACTTTATCCTTGATTGTTGTCTTGTTACAATGACGACACACATAGGTGGTCTGAACATGACGCAGCCCATTGGCATCCTTGTATGTCTTCCGTTTCGCAATCTTCAGTTTGTATTTACCACAATGTGGGCATTTTATCTCTGCAAGGCCCACACACAAAGCCAGCAACACGAATCCCAACAATATCAGCCCCACTGTCACTACCACTATCTCCAAAACCTCTTCATCATCGTCTGCCGTATACTCCGCCACAAGTTCCGGTTCACCGTCCACAATGCCCTTCACGGCTCTGACAACAGAAAGCAAAGCCTCATCCCATTCGCCACGTTTGAGATGAGGTAACATCTCACGGTTCTCGATTCTCCGGCATATCGCATCAGGCAGAAACTTTTCCATGCCATCACCTGTCACAATCTGATAGCTGCGATCGTCCGTTGCAAGTACCACAACTATCCCCTGACTTTTCTTGCCTCCTATTCCGTATTTGCGCCCCAATCCTATGGCAAATTCATAAGGGTCGTCCCCTGCGATATTCTTTATTGCCACAACGAGGCACTGCACTTGCTTCTTGTCGAGAGATAGCAGCATTGCATCCAGCGAATCAACAGCTGAAGCGCTTAATATGCCATCCGGATTACATACACGCGTCGCATTTCCCGAAACAGGAAGATTGTCGGGAGTATACACTCCGGCAAAAGCGACTATAAAAGAAGCATACAACGTCAGTATTGAGATAATTCTTTTCATGACACTAATCATAATCAATCTTTGTTGATACAGAAGAAGGGTGTTTCCAAGAACCAACAAAAGTTCCGGCTATTTTGTTTTATTCACTATAAAAATACATATTGACAAATGCACTGACCCTGCGCGTATACTCTTCACGGCAATCATGGTATGAACGTGCATGCATCACTCCGGGTACGGTCCATATATGTTTGTTGCGAGGTTTCGCCTGATACAGTGTATAAACCATTTCGGTAGGCACATAAGTATCTGACATTCCATGTATAAACATCATCGGTTTGTCCACTTTCCTCAATCTGTCCACACTCGAAGCCTGAGCAAAGCTCCAACCATATTTCCACTTACAGATAAGGCTCGCCAGCCCTACAAAAGGCATATCCGAAAGTCCGTAGTCACGTTTTGCCACATAACAGACTTCATCCCACACGCTCGTATAGCCACAGTCTTCCACGTATGCCCTCACAAAAGAAGGCTGAGGCTCGCCGGCCACCATCATCGCAGCAGCAGCTCCCATAGATATTCCGTGTACGACCATCCTTGTGTCTCCTCCGAACATATCGTTTGCCACATTCATCCACTGCAATATGTCTTTGCGATCATTCCACCCCATTTGAATATGGTCTCCCCCACTCTCGCCATGTCCACGGAGATCCGGCAAAAGTACATTGAAGCCCATGTCATGACTGTACAGATACGCAATGTGAAGCATACCGACGGCATTGCTCCTATGGCTATGTATGATGACCGCCGTATTGCGTGTCGGCTGCTTGGCACGTATATAGACGGCATGGAGCCGTGTGCTATCGGCAGCATATATCACTGTATCCTTCATCTCCCGATACCTTCCAAGCGAACGTACCCACGGTTTGAGAAACGGATACTCGCTATACATATATGAATATGTCTCCTTTATATTATGCGACGACTTCGACGGTGAAAGAGCGGTATATACGATGTAGCTGCTTATGCCTGCCACAACAACCACAGACACAATAACCGCAATAAAAAGCAAACGAAAAAAACAGCCGCCAAAGCCAAGTCTGCGCTTCGGGCTGTCTGTTCCTTTCTTTGGTTTTACAGGCTTTGCCTTTCTCGTCCTTTCAACCTTTCTTACGTTCTTGCTCAAAATGTCAGATTAGGGCTATTGGTTAAAAAATCCGAAATACAAGTTCAATCCTCATTCCAATGTTCCCATGAAGCCATAGCCTGAAGAACCAGCATTTCAAGTCCGTTCTTCACCACTGCCCCATGCTCCGCACCCTTGCGCATAAAAAGCGTTTCATCCGGGTTGTATATAAGATCATAAAGCAAGTTGTTTGAACTCATTGCGCTATACGGAAGTTTCGGACATTCGTCCGTATGAGGAAACATTCCGCACGGAGTACAGTTGACTATCACCTCATACTCCTTTACAGCCTCCGGCGAGACGGCATCATAAGTAACTGTCCCGGGACGCTGGAAACGTGAAACAAAAACGGTTTCAAGCCCCAGAATGTGCGTCAGTCCATAGTGTACAGCTTTCGACGCACCCCCTGTACCAAGAATCAAAGCCTTTTTATGATGAGGCTTGAGGAGAGGCTCTATCGACTGAACAAACCCGGTCACATCCGAATTGTAGCCTACAAACTTCTTGCCGCCATTATTGCCTTCAACGACCCTGACCACATTCACCGCACCAATCTCACGCGCCTCCTTGCTCACTTCGTCAAGGAACGAAATGATCTTCTGCTTGTACGGTATCGTCACGTTAAGTCCTTTCAATTCAGGGTTTGCCACGATTATATCGGGAAAATCGTCAATCGAAGGTATCTCAAAATTCAGATATTCAGCATCTATGCCTTCGCCTGCAAACTTATCATTGAAAAAATTTCTTGAGAAGGAATGTCCGAGAGGAAATCCTATAAGTCCGTATTTATCCATATTTTATTAAGTTAAAAATTACGAGTTAAGAATTGGATATCCAAAGTTCAAAAACGAGGCACTACCCTCCAAGCCCCGACATCCATATCCCGGGTTTCCGGCTTCCACGTTCATAGAATCCCCGGTTCTCCAATCCTGCCATCCGTAAGTCAAGGAAGAAAGTCTCTCGTCTTCCACCCTTTTATGCTCAGTCTTTCTCCGCAGCATAGAGAACACACATATCAAATGCCAACCGCCTGTAGCTTACATTCACGAAGCCGGCCTTTTCAAATATTCTCTGCATCGCTTCAGCCTGAGGCACGACATCCATCGTGTCCGGCAAATAAGAATAAGCCTTGCTGTCATGCGACAAACATCTGCCGGCCACCGGCATCACAAACTTCTTGTATGCCTTGAAAAACTGCTTCATCGGAAATTTCGACGGAGCGCACAAATCGATTGCCACGACCACGCCTCCCCGAACAATCACGCGCCGCATCTCCTGCAAGCACTTGTCCAGATTCTCAAAATTGCGCAATGCAAACGCTGTTATCACCGCATCAAAAGAATTGTCTCCGAAACTCATCGCCGAGCAATCCTCTTTTCTGAAACGTATCTTGTCCGACAGTCCCGCCTCCACGACCTTAGCATGCCCTATCTTCATCATCTCCTCCGAGATGTCGCATCCTACCACTTCCTCCGGATGAAGTCTACGGCATGCCAGCACCGCAAAATCACCGGTCCCGGTAGCAATGTCCAATATACGCCTCATGCTCTTGCCACTCTTCCTCAAATAGTCCACTGCGCATTTCCGCCAATATCTGTCTATTCCAAACGACAACGCATGATTGAGAACATCGTATGAATGCGCAATGTTGTCGAACATCTGCTCCACCTGCTCTCTCTTGGACTTCTTGTCACCATAGGGCTTTATGCGTTCCTGAGCATACATCTTCCTGTCCTATTTCTAAAACAAGAAGACACAGAGACCAGTTCCTGCACAAGCAGGCAATCCCCGTATCCTCCTTATCCATTCAAATCAGTTATCCATTCAAACCAGAGAAACACCGGAAGGTCATTTGTTCAAATATGCAAGCACATTCTTCTCAATACGTGCAGCTATATCCTCCATATCGCCGGTCTTCTCAAACTTCTCTCCTACAATGTGCTCGTAAAGCTCAATATAACGGTCGCTGATGCTTTCCACTATTTCGTCTGTCATCTCAGGCACAGTTTGTCCCGGCCGGTTCATAAAGTTGTTCTCTATGAGCCACTGGCGGACAAACTCCTTTGAAAGCTGCTTCTGAGGCTCGCCTTTCATGAATTTCTCCTCATATCCGTCAGCATAGAAATATCGGCTTGAATCCGGTGTGTGCACCTCATCTATAAGATATACTTTACCATCGCGCTTGCCAAATTCATATTTCGTGTCGACAAGGATAAGCCCCTTCCCGGCCGCAATGTCAGTTCCAATCTGGAAGAGCGCATAAGTATATTCCTCTATCTTCTCATAGTCCTCCTTGCTGACAATGCCTTGAGCGATGATTTCCTCCTTTGAGATGTTTTCATCATGGCCCTCATCTGCCTTTGTCGTCGGAGTGATGATAGGACGAGGGAACTTCTCATTCTCCTTCATGCCGTCAGGAAGGAGCACACCGCAAAGCATACGGTTTCCATCCCTATACTCGCGCCATGCAGATCCGGTAAGATAGCCGCGGATAATCATCTCCACCCTGAAACCTTCACACTTCAATCCCACAGTAACCATAGGGTCCGGTGTGGCAAGCTTCCAGTTAGGCACAACCTTCGAACTTGCATCGAGGAATTTTGCCGCTATCTGATTCAGAACCTGCCCCTTGAAAGGTATTCCTTTCGGCAGCACTACATCGAACGCAGAGATTCGGTCTGTGGCAACCATGACAATGAGGTCGTCATTTATATTGTAAACGTCACGTACCTTTCCGTGGTAAACATCTTTCTGTCCCGGAAAATTGAAATCTGTTCTTGTTAAAGCTTTCATTATATTGTTTTTTTAATACAGTCATTCCCTGTCATACCCATAATATAAATATCCTGTAACATATAATTAATGTATAAGCATAATTACACGACCGGCAATCTATGAAATGCAAAAATACGCATAATCTTGTAAAAGAGCTATAAGATTATCCATAAAAATCATTGTTCCGACAATATATTTTGACTATCGTTAATTGTATTCAAGCCGCCATACTCTCGCAGAAAGCCAAAATGTTCAAAGCAACTTTTTCTGATTCCCCTCTCTACCCCACTCTTCTCTCTCGGCTTTCATGCGTTTTTCATACACGGCATATGCCTCAACGATACGAGTGACAAGACGATGGCGCACAATATCCTTCTCGTTCATTTCTATGAAACTTATGCCCTTGACCCCTTTGAGCACGAAAGAAGCCTCCACGAGTCCGCTGCGTACAGACCGGGGAAGGTCAATCTGTGTCATGTCGCCGGTTATGATCATCTTCGTGTTCTGTCCCATTCGGGTAAGAAACATCTTTATCTGCTGTGTCGTCGTATTCTGCGCCTCATCAAGAATCACAACCGCGTCATTGAGCGTGCGTCCGCGCATAAAGGCCAGAGGGGCAATCTGAATCACATTCTGCTCCATATACTCCTGCAGCTTCTGAGCCGGAATCATATCTTGAAGGGCATCATAAAGCGGTTGCAGATAAGGGTCAATCTTCTCCTTCATGTCGCCGGGAAGAAATCCCAGCTTCTCTCCTGCCTCCACAGCCGGACGGCTGAGAATGATGCGCCTTATCTCCTTGTCCTTCAAAGCTCTTACAGCAAGCGCAATGCTGATATAGGTCTTTCCCGAACCGGCAGGACCTATTGCAAACAGCATGTCGTTCTCCGCAAAGTCTTCGACAAGCTTCCGCTGGTTGTCGCTTCTCGGTACTATCGCCTTGCCCATCACGCTGTAGCATACAGCGTTCGCTTCATTTCTGTCCTGCCCTGTCCGTTCACCTTTGACAATACTCAGGATGGTTTCTTCATTGAGGGAATTATACTTCGCACAATGCGCCTGCATTTTTTCTATGTTCTCCTCAAACGCACACATCTCTTCTTCATCGCCCAATACCTTTATAATATTTCCCCTTGCCACAATCCTCAACTTGGGATACAATGCCTTTACCATCTGAAGATGTACATTGTTCACTCCGTAGAAAGTGACAAGATCTATATCTTCCAATACTATATGCTTTTCTATCATCCGTGTATTCTGTTGTTTTTATGTGTCACTGTATTACACACAACATTAGAACTTTACCATTAGTTTGATTATACCCTGCAAACTTACGGAATTTCTGCGTAATAAAAGAATTAAGGAGGTGTTTTAAATTTTTTCCGTGGAAACAAGACACGGTATGAACGGAACGGAAATGCCTGCTTTCATAGAACTTAGGTATGGCCACATGAAAATTTTCCGAACGAAAATCCGGATACTGCCACTTATTCTGTTTCTGCATTTTCACAAGCGCTACTGTATATGTACCGGAAATGCCGTTACTCCATTGTATCAATGTTTCTTTATGTCTAAACTTACATATCCAAAGAAAAATAGAGCAATAAAAGGTTATCTCCAGATTATTCTTTGCGCCATCCTTCTGTAAATCCGAGACGTATCCCGGCTTCATCACAGTGTCACCCAAAAGGCCTTCATTACATCTGTTTGTCATAAATTAAAGGCTTTTTCTGACAATCTGAAATGTTAAAATCAAGTCTTCACAGAATCGCATAAAATCAGCCGAACCTCACCAAAGTTCCGTTTATGCGATTCTACGGCCGTTTTCAGGCCTTGAATTCCAAGTGTAAAAATAATACAATTTTCATCCGAAAAAATATACATTTATTTACATCCGCGTATACTTCTCCTGAAAGAAGAGTACACGGAAGACCGATTTTCAAGGTGAACAAAATTTTTTTTAAAGGCGCTTTAAAAACATTTTCAAGGTGAACGAAATTTATTTTCAAGGCGAACGAGTTTGAAAATGTCCGTTTTTCGGGCTGAAATTTGATATTGACTAAAATTGATTTCTTAAAAAATCTGAATCGGATTTTTCAATGACACGAAAAACAAAAATGGATTCTTGCGACGAAAAACAGGAATCTTGGACAAATAATTTCATAACCTGCTGATTATCAGAATATCCTATTTTTGTTTCTACTTGTACTTCTTACACCTAAAACTGCACCGTTTTATCAAAATAGCATATTCTTGATTATCAGATGTTTATCAACAAAAATTCAAAAAACCAGTAATCAATCAAATGCAAATAAATCTTAATTATATTAATAAACACGCCGTCCTCTACGAGCGGACTTAGTGTCAAAAAGAAAGAAGAAATATCCCTGAGAAAGACCGCATATTCACCGGCAAAAATCAGCTGCTTTTGTTGCTTGGCACATATAGCATTGAAAGTCTGTTCCGGACGATTCTCGCAAGTCAAGAAGGAATGTGGGATACTATAAAGTAAAGAACCTGCAAAAATCACCGGAACAGACTGTGCGGTTGCGGAATGCCATACAGCACCGCCATTTGCAGTCGGTACTATACGTTGCAGACGCGGCCTCCGCTGACAGTGAATATTTTATAGTTCCCCATAGAATGTTCAAGAATCTTGTCAAGGTTTTCTCGGTTCGTATCTGTGATGAAAATCTGTCCGAATGAAGAATCAGATACGATAGAGACGATTTGTTCCACACGGTTTGCGTCAAGTTTGTCGAAAATGTCATCGAGCAGGAGCAGTGGAGTTGTGCGGCTTCCGGTTCGGCTGAGAAAATTGAACTGCGCCAGTTTCAGCGAGATGAGATAAGTCTTGTTTTGCCCCTGCGAACCTTCCCTTTTGATGGGAAATCCGTCGAGTGTCATTGCAAGCTCATCCTTATGTATGCCATGAAGAGAATAGCCCACAGCGCGATCCTTCATACGTTCCTTTTGTATCACGTCGAGCAGGGAGCCTCTCTGGCAATGGCTGGTGTATGTCAGCCCCACAGTTTCGCGCCCTCCTGAAATACGTGTATAGAATTGCTGGAAAACAGGAATAAATTCTTCGATGAATGTTTTTCGGCATGAATATACGGTTTCCCCCGTTTCGGCCATCATTTCTTCAAATGTGGCGATGATTGCCTCGTCAGGTTCTTCTTCCGCCTTCAGCATGGCATTGCGTTGTTGCAGCGCTCTGTTGTATCGGATGAGCGAGTTCATGTAATCCTTATTGTATTGGGATATGACGACATCCATGAAGCGTCTTCTCTCTTCACTCCCTCCGAGTATCAATTCATTGTCGTTCGGTGAAACCATGATAAGGGGCAGCAGGCCTATATGCTCTGCCAGACGCTTATAGTCTTTTTTGTTCCGTTTGAAATGCTTTTTCTGGTGGAGCCGCATGCCGCATGATATTTTCTCGTCTGTGCCATTGATGTCATAGATACCCTGTACCATGAGAAACTCCTTTCCGTGGAGGATATTCAAAGAATCAATGGAGCAGGAAGCACTTTTGGTAAACGACAGAAAATATATGGAATCGAGAATATTGGTCTTTCCTTCGCCGTTCTTGCCGATGAAGCAGTTTATTTTCGGTGAAAATTCAAGCTCTGCTTCTGCAATATTTTTATAGTTGATAATTGTAATGCGTTTGAGTATCATGCCGCAAAAGTACGTATAATTTATGTTTGTAAGAAAAAAGTCAGTCTTTTTGAACTATTTTTTATCAGAAAAAGTATTTGTTTTCATTTTTAATTATTACTTTTGCACGTCCAAACTCAGTAAGGTATGCGGCAATAGCTCAGTTGGTAGAGCATCGGCTTCCCAAGCCGAGGGTCACGGGTTCGAGTCCCGCTTGCCGCTCAGATGCATCAAGTTGCATTATTTTTATTACAAACAGAAGAGGCTATTTCGGATATGATTGTGATGACCTTCATTATAGTGGCTGTCTTGCTCATGGGCTATTTGATGATGAGCACAGAACAGGTAAACCACATAAACCGTGCGGCTGTCGCAATGTTCTGTGGAGTTATAGTCTGGATTTTGTATATGATTCATGGAGGCGATTTTCTTCGTCTCATGCATCCCGAAGAATATGAGGCTTTTCTTGGTGGCGTGGCTTCCTCTCCGGAAACGGTAAAGGAATTTGTGGCCGGCCATGTGATTGTGAAATATATAGCCGAAGCATGCTCGGTTATATTGTTTTTGATTGCGACAAACACAATCGTGGAGGTCATGAACAACAATGGTGTGTTCGATTCTTTGATAAGATGGCTTCGTATGCGCAGCAGCAGGAAATTCCTGTGGGTCATCTCACTTCTGACCTTTTTTATTTCGGCCAATGTGGACAACCTCACGACGGTGGTGCTTATGATTTCCATTATGGGGCAAGTTGTACGTTCGCACTATCAGAGGGTGATTTACGCATGTGCCATAATGATTGCGGCCAATCTGGGAGGTTCGTTTACGGTCATCGGCGATATGACGTCGCTCATGCTTTGGGTGCGTGGAGTGATAACACCAACCGATTTTGCGGCAGGAGTGTTTCTTCCGGCATTCGCGACGTTGTGCGTGTTCAACCTGCTTGTGTCGTCCATGCTTGTAGGCAAAGTAGAAATGTATTCGGTGCTGGACAGATATGACGGGAACGACTCCTACCTATCGGCTTGGCAGAAGGCTCTGATATTGGTGATAGGGTTGGCTGGGCTATGGTCTATACCGACCTTGCATGTACTGACCAAGCTGCCGCCTTTCCTCGGAGCGTTGTGTGTACTCGCCTTGATTTGGGTGGTGGAGGGAATATGCAATCTTGAGCGAAACGGAAACATTCTGATGGTGCAGCGCCATTATTTGCGTAACACGGAATTTATAGGTATGCGCATTATTTTGTACTTCATCGGAATTTCACTTGGAGTAGGAGTCCTGAAGGAATGCGGCTCTCTTGACTCTGTAGCGATGTGGCTGGAGGAAAATGTGAACAATGTATATATATATGGTGTGTTTACAGGAGTTATTTCAAGTGTTATCGACAATGTGCCGTTTGTCATGGTCGGAATGAACCTCTTTTCCCTTGACGTGGCAGAAGGTTCAACGTCCGAGTTTGTTCTGAACGGCTCATATTGGCAACTCCTTTCTTATTGCTGTGCCATTGGCGGTTCGCTGCTCTTTGTCGGTTCATTGGCGGGACAGTCGGTTTTGCAATTAGAACGGATACGCATCATCTGGTATATCCGACATATTATGTGGAGGGTATGTATCGCATGGGTAGCCGGTATGCTCGTCTTCTGGTTGACACACTCATAAAAACTCATTATTATGTCTAAAATAAACTGTATCGGTATACTTACATCCGGTGGCGACTCTCCTGGCATGAATGCGGCAATACGGGCGGTCACGCGTACTGCGATTTGCAAAGGTTTTGCAGTGAAAGGCATTTTCCGTGGATACGATGGTCTCGTGAATGATGAGATAGCATCTTTCACAACAGAAAGTGTAAGCAATATAATAGCACGGGGAGGCACCATCCTGAAGAGCGCCCGTTCTAAGGCTTTCATGACTCCGGAAGGACGTCGACAGGCTTACGATAACATGGTAAAGGAAGGTATAGATGCTCTTGTCGTCATTGGCGGAAACGGATCTCTGACCGGTGCTCGTATTTTTGCAGACGAATACAATGTGCCTTGTATTGGCTTGCCGGGAACGATAGACAATGATTTGTATGGAACAGACCTTACTATAGGTTATGACACAACGCTGAATACGATTGTGGAATGTGTGGACAAGATTCGTGATACGGCCAATTCGCATGAGCGCATATTCTTTGTGGAAGTGATGGGGCGCGATGCCGGTTTTCTTGCACAGAACAGTGCCATAGCAAGCGGTGCGGAGGCGGCCATCATTCCTGAAGACAGTACGGATGCCGACCAGCTTGAGCATTTTATCGGGCGCGGAATACGAAAGAGCAAGAACTCAAGTATTGTGATTGTCAGCGAAAGTCCGAAATGTGGCGCTATGTTCTATGCCGACAGGGTGAAGAAGGAATACCCTCAGTATGATGTGCGTGTGTCTATCTTGGGACATTTGCAGCGTGGCGGTTCCCCTTCTGCACGCGATCGTATTCTGGCTTCAAGGCTTGGTGCCGGGGCTGTTGATGCCATCCTTGACGGACAGCGCAATGTGATGGTAGGCATTCGCAATAACAATGTGATATATATACCTTTTACGGATGCCATACGAAGCGACAAGGCAATGAACAAAGACCTTATCCGGGTTCTTGATGAATTGTCCATATAATAATAAGTAAGGACTTAACTGGCATATTGTACGCGTAAGCCTGTACGACATTATTGTAGTTTGATACTTCCGGATTCTTGAAGTGAAAGTTCTTCGGATGATAGTGTTTATATGGACTTTTGCTTTAAGGGTGAATAATGCGTAAGTATAAACAGTAGTCACTTACGGTATGTACATCTGCTGTTTCTTGGTTGTTGTACAGGCGTTGTCTTTTTTCAGACTTTTGATAATGAAAACCATGATTACGATTCTTGGACCTACAGCATGCGGCAAAACGACTTTTGCCGCACATTTGGCGTATAGAATCAGTGGAGAAATAATAAGTGCGGACAGTCGTCAGGTGTATCGTAGGATGGATTTAGGCACCGGTAAGGACTTGGAAGATTATGTAGTTGAAGGAGTGAATATCCCTTATCATCTGATTGATATAGCAGATGCCGGTGAGAAATATAATGTGTTCAGGTATCAGCATGATTTTCTGGCAACTTATAATGAAATACAAGAGAGAGGCAATACACCTGTTTTGTGCGGAGGAACCGGACTGTATCTTGAAAGCGTATTACGCGGTTACCGTATGAGCCCTGTGCCGCAGAATCCGGAACTTCGTTCTTCTCTTGAAGGGAAAAGCCTCGAGGAACTTACCGAAATTCTGAAGGGATACAAGGCGATGCACAATACGACGGATGTGGATACAGCACAGCGTGCGATAAGAGCTATAGAAATAGAAGACTATTGCAGAAACACTCCGCTCGACGACAGAAAATTTCCTGAGATAGAGAGTTTGGTTGTCGGTCTTGACATTGAGCGCGACATGAGACGCGATAAAATATCCAAACGGTTGAAGCAAAGGCTTGATGAAGGTATGGTGGAGGAGGTCAGAAGTATCATAGACAGTGGTGTCAGTCCTGATGACCTGATATACTACGGTCTTGAATACAAGTTCCTGACACTTTATATCATCGGCAAGCTTTCTTATGATGAGATGGTCCGGCAACTTGAGATTGCCATCCATCAGTTTGCGAAGAGGCAGATGACGTGGTTCAGAGGAATGGAACGCAGAGGCATCGAAATCAATTGGATTGATGCGGCGCTGCCTATCGGGCAGCGTTTGGATATGGTGATGCGCTTGCTGCATGATAAAGGCTGTGAAATCTGAATCCGGGAAATAGAAATGAATATGTAATCTTGGTTTCATAAGTGAACAAGTAAAAACGGAATATGTAAATAGCTATATGGTATCAGACAAGGAACGATGGGGTGTGATTTATAGCCCTCGTGCAGGTTCTTATAATGCACATAAACGATGGGACATGATTCGCCGCTATATGGAGCTGCGCGGTGTTCAGTATGATTACGTGCAGTCTGAGGGTTTCGGCTCGGTGGAACGTCTGGCAGGAATGCTTTGCGCAAATGGTTATCAAACGATTGTGCTTGTCGGAGGCGATGGCACAATCAATGATGCTATAAACGGTATACTTAATCGAAAGGAGCTTCCGGAGGATTTTGCTTTTGCCTTGATACCCAATGGAATAGGCAATGATTTTGCACGGTTCTGGGGCATGACGATAGAGGACTACAAGAGACTTGTTGACAACATTATTGCACGACGCACGCGTTTGATAGATGTGGGCTATTGCTCTTTCACTGATGAAAATAATATTCCGTGCAGACGATATTTTCTGAATTGTGTAAACATCGGACTTGGAGCGCGTCTTGTACAACTTACGGATGAGGCCATGCGCTTTATCGGGTCAAGACGTCTTTCCACGGTTTCCATTGCAATAGCTCAGATTTTTGAACGCAAGGCTTTCAACGTGGAATTTGCAATAGACAAGGAGACGATGTCGCAGGAGGTGATGTCGATATGTGTAGGAAATTGTCATGGATATGGACAGACTCCAAATTCTGTACCGTACAACGGACTGCTTGACATGTCTGTCATCACACGCCCCAAGTGGTGGCAACTTTTCGAAGGCTTCTGGCTTTTGGGAAAAGGACATTTCCTGAATTACAAGAATGTGCATCCTTATCGCGCACGGAATATCGAGATTCTTGATGCAGGCAAAGCCTATATCAGTCTCGACGGAAGAATGCTTCAGGACAAGTATGTCGGGAGCTTGAAACTCGGAGTGAAGAAAGAATTTGTTCGTTTTATAATGTAAGACATACAATAACAGCGAGCGCCCCAAAAGTTAAGGAGAAAGACTTTTGGGGCGCTGTTTTGTGTTGCTGTATCCGTAAAATCGGTGCACCGGCTAAGGAGGCTGTCTTTTACGGACATGTAATCATAACGTATAAAAATCCGTTGCTTTTATTTCTCCTTGTTGGCTTTCAACAAGTCGAGAATTTCTGTGAGTAGTACTTTTTTCTTCTGCTTTGCCCGGTGCAGGAGGAGCGACAGGAGTTTCCGTTTCCTTTTTCCAGACTCCGTCATCGTGGCACCCTAAAATTCTCAGAGAAGAGTTTCGCCATTCTCTTCTCTGATGTCTTTTCATGAGCTCTAATATTCTCATAAAATCAGCTTGGATCCCACTGTCATACCATCTGCCTTGTCATAAATTACGGGCTTTTTTTGACAATCTGCAATGTTAAAATTCAAGCTTCGCAGAATCGCATAAAATTGGTCAAACCTGACTAAAGTTCCATTTGCGCGATTCTAAGGCTGTTTTTGAGCCTTGAGCCCCAAATGTAAAAATAACACAATTTGCATTCCAAAAAGATACATTTATTCACATTCGTGTGTGTTTCGTCTGAAAAAAGAGTACGCTGGAAATAAATCTTGTTCACCTTGAAAATGGTTTTAAAGTGCCTTGTAAAAAAACTTTCAAGGTGAACGAAATTTATTTTCAAGGTGAACGAGTTTGAAAACGTCCGTTTTTCGGGCTGAAATTGGATATTGACTATAATTGATTTCTTAAAAAATCAAAATCAGATTTTCAATGCCACGAAAAACAAAGATGAGTTTTGGCTGCGAAAAACAAGAATATTGGGCAAGAAATTTTATAACTCGCTGATTATCAGTATATCCTATTTTTGTCACAACCTGTACTCTTTGTACCTAAAACTGTATTATCTTGCTAAAATAGTATTTTCTTGATTATCAATTGTTTATCTATAAAACTCCAAAAAATCAGCAACCAATCAAGTGTAAATGAATCTTAATTATGTTAATAAAGTTCCATCTGCGACCGGTGGACGTTGTGTCAAAAAGAAAGAAGAAATGTCGCTGAGAAAGACAGTTATTTTTGCCGGTGTATTCACAGACTCCTCCGTCGCTGCGACGGAGGAGTCTGTGAATACATCAACTTACAACCATAAGAATTATAAGAGGAGTCTGTGAATACACCGGCAAAAGCAACTGATTTTACATTATTGTAGGACGGGTACGACAGGTTTGTTTTAAGATGAATTTCGCGTGTCATCTAAAAAACGCAAACTTTAGAATCTATTGATATTTAATTGCTTATAAGCTTTTTCAACAAAGTCAGGTGTACCCAGTCAAGAGGCAGTCCTTTACGTATGTGTAATCATAATGTATAAAAAACTGTTGCTTTTACTTCTCCTTGTTGGCTTTTAACAAGTCGCGAATTTCTGTGAGCAGTAGTTCTTCTTTGCTCGGTGCAGGAGGAGCAGCAGGAGTTTCAGCTTCCTTTTTCTTCCTTAGCTCGGCCAGTTTGCTTATCGCTTTGATAAAGAAGAAAATAGCAAGGGCTATAATAAGGAAATCAATGCAATTTTGGAGGAACGCACCATAGTTGAAGGTTACAGCATCCGCTGCTTGTGTAACAATGTTTCCGCTTTCGTCCTTGATTTCCTGTACAGCGTCTTTCAAGGTCAGTTTCAAATCAGAAAAATTGACTCCGCCGATAAGGAGTCCCAATGGAGGCATGATGATGTCATTTACGGCAGAAGTGACGATTTTTCCGAAAGCTCCACCGATGATGACACCGATAGCCATGTCTACAACATTGCCCTTGAGGGCAAAAGCTTTGAAGTCTTCAATAAATTTTCCCATATTTTTAGTCTTAAATGTAAATATATTCGTATTTCACTTGCAAAGTTAAAATTTTTATTTGTAACTTTGTGCGAGTAAAAAAGATAAAACAATGAAAAGATGTGTATTATCAATGATAGTGCTTGCTGTAGGGGTGTTGCTCTTTGTGGCATGTTCGACTGCACATCATTGTAATTGCGGATAAATTGGGTTATACACTCTTTCTGCAACGATTTGGTAAGATGCGAAAAGAAAAAGTGTGATTCAAAAGTGAAACAGAAAATAGAAAAGAGAGATTAACAACTATATTTTTCAACCTTTAATAAAAAAAAGAAAAATGGCAATTAAAGTTGGTATTAACGGATTTGGCCGTATCGGTCGTTTTGTTTTCCGTGCTGCTCAGACTCGTTCTGACATCGAAATCGTAGGTATTAATGACCTTTGTCCTGTTGACTATCTTGCATATATGCTCAAGTATGACACAATGCACGGTAAGTTTGACGGAACTATTGAGGCTGATGTTGAGAACTCTAAGCTTATCGTTAACGGTAAGTCAATCCGCGTAACAGCAGAGCGCAATCCGGCTGACTTGAAATGGGGTGAGATCGGTGCTGAATATGTTGTTGAGTCTACAGGTCTCTTCCTTACTCAGGAGAAGGCTCAGGCTCACATTGAGGCTGGTGCTAAGTATGTAGTTATGTCAGCTCCTTCAAAGGACTCTACCCCTATGTTCGTTTGTGGTGTAAACTTCGACAAGTATGTTAAGGGTACTCAGTTCGTTTCAAACGCTTCTTGTACTACTAACTGCTTGGCTCCTATCGCTAAGGTACTCAATGACAAATGGGGTATCACTGATGGTCTCATGACTACAGTTCACTCTACAACAGCTACTCAGAAGACTGTTGACGGACCTTCAATGAAGGACTGGCGTGGTGGTCGTGCTGCTTCCGGCAACATCATCCCTTCTTCTACAGGTGCTGCTAAAGCTGTAGGTAAGGTTATCCCTGAACTTAACGGCAAGCTCACAGGTATGTCAATGCGTGTTCCTACTCTTGACGTATCAGTTGTTGACCTTACAGTTAACCTTGCTAAGCCTGCTAAGTACGAAGAGATTTGTGCTGCAATGAAGGAGGCTTCTGAAGGCGAACTCAAGGGTGTTCTCGGTTACACAGAGGATGCTGTTGTTTCTTCTGACTTCCTCGGATGCACAAACACTTCTATCTTCGACGCTAAGGCTGGTATCGCTCTTACTGATACATTCGTTAAGGTTGTATCATGGTATGACAATGAAATCGGTTACTCAAACAAGGTGCTTGAACTCATTGCACACATGGCTAAGGTTAACGCTTAATGCTGTAAGATATTAGAAGAGGAGGCTGTCTAACAAGTCTCTGAACATGAGAAATTACCCCTGCCAGAGCGCATTCTGACAGGGGTAAAATCATAAAATAGGGGCAGCCCCAAGAAAGCCTGAAGCAAAATGGTTCGAATCTGTCCCGAATTATAAAGAATCTTGAAAAATGCAATTTCATAGGCAAACGTGTTCAATTCAGCAACAAGAAGAATGGGGCGATTACCGGCTGATTGATTTTTACACCATGTCTTATTTCAAATTCATCAAGAACAATGTGTCCCATACATAATACGTGGTGGATCATCATCTTGATTCAGACAGCATAAACGCATGGAAGGGACTGACCTTTGAGATTATCTGCATGGAACATCACAGACAGATTTTTACATTTGAGATCCAAGACCTGAAAACAGCCACAGAATCGCACAAACGGAACTTCGGTAAGGTTCGGCCGATTTTATGCGATTCTGCGAAGTCTTGATTTTAACATTTCAGTTTGTCAGAAAAGCCCATTATTTATGACAAGGCAGATGGTGTAACGGAGGGGAAGACCAAACCTGTTTATGAGGATGCAGTCCTTGTTGCTGCGTGACAGCCGGACCGGTAGACAAGGTATATAATCTACACTCGACTTCGTCATTTATGTGGTACAAGCGATGAAAAAATAGCCCTGTCGGCTCATGCCCGGCAAATTCTCATTGCAGGATGATGCTGACATGCAG
The DNA here is from genome assembly GCA_964554265.1 of uncultured Bacteroides sp. Classification (GTDB taxonomy): domain Bacteria; phylum Bacteroidota; class Bacteroidia; order Bacteroidales; family Bacteroidaceae; genus RGIG8745. The sequence goes on from CAZKOB010000008.1 coordinate 34,182, forward strand.
AGATCCGTGAATGAATCGCAGAACTCTTCAAGGCAATAGCCAAGCCATCGATTGACCGAATGGAGCGGACGCAAAAGTCAACAACCGTATCACCTTGCCATGTGGAGCTGTATATGTCACCATCATTTCCCTGTAGTGGTTGTTTTTTAATATGAAACGAGTAGGTTTCTATTGCCTATCCGTGTCTATTTTATTGTCGTAACTGTTAGATTAGAAATGTACTACAAACTCCAACACGGCTTTACTTTGCTCGGATATTGCCGGTATTACTCCTTTGGAATAAAAGTATTGTTCGTAATTGACGCGAATATCGGCTTGTAAAGATTTTTTGTCGAGGCTAAGCGCCACACCTCCCGTGAGTCTGTGCCGTTCCGGGTCATCCGTTCCAAGTTTCCCGTCATCATGCACCTTTCCCATGCTGTGGCCAGACATATAATCGTATCTTCCGAGAAATGAGATTGCGGTAAGATGTTTCTTCAACGGCAGACGGTAAGCGGCGAAAGCGTCAATAGCATTTACAGGCTTGAATGAATCATAGGCGTAATGCTTGCGAAGGTATTCCGCCTCTATGTGCCATCGGGGATTCTGAAAATATGCCCCCGCATCATATAGATAGGTGTTTACATCACCGGCATTGGCTTTCTGCATACTGAGGGTGATAGTGAACTTATCCAAAAGTTTTGTCTGCACCTTGAAAGAAAAATTATAATTGGAAGTCCAGTAGTCTTTTTGCCCGGTAAGGCCGGAACCGTTGAAAATGCCGCCTTCCAAAATAATGGGAATGGCCTTGCCGAAAGTCCGGCCCACGGCTGCGCCGACATCACGGACATTTCCCACCTGTTTGGCTATGAACGACCGATTGGCGAAATACTGGAGATGGGGAGATCGATGCGCGTCAATGGAAAACGGAACCCTCATCTGACCAAACGTGAATTTCCACGCGTTGCCGGGCTGGTATCGGATATATGCGTCAAGCATTTTGATGCTCCCTTCATCCGATAGGTCAATCTCTGCCTTATACCGAATTACCGGAATAATCATACCCTCCAACGCTATGCGGGCATTGCGAATCTCAAAACGTCCTTTGTCGATTTCCTGCTCATATTCATATTTAGCCCGGATTGTGCCGTGAACATCAGGAATGTATGGACTTTTTCCCTGCGAATATACAGGGAACGCAGTCAAAGTAAACAACAGGATTGCAAGACTCTTTCGTATCATATCGGGTTAAGCCATTTTTTGCATTGAAAGGAAATAGGAATAGAGATTATGCAGCAATCTGAGATAGCGGTATCCGACATTTCCGTCGTTATAATCATTATTGATGCAAAGGAACAATATTTCCATATCGGTCAATGTATTGTTTTTTATTTGTTGGCAAAATTACTCCGCAATCATTTCAAAAATGTTTCAAAAAATTTAAGCATTTATGAAATAACGCGAGTTCGGTTTTAGAAGGGCAAGAGCCGATACTTTATCTACACTCATTTTAATGTCTGTAATTTTCAGTATCCTCTCCGCTCCCTTGTATACATTCAATGCAACGAAGCGGATACAGACATGAGCCTCTATACCGCCATACTATCAGTTTGACATAAATTACGGGCTTTTTTTGACAATCCGATATGTTAAAATCCGGGCTTCGCAGAATCGCATAAAATCGGCCGAACCCGACCGAAGTTCCATTTGTGCGATTCTGAGGCCGTTTTCAGGCCCCGAATCCAAAATGTAAAAATAACATAATTCTCACCCGAAAAAGATACATTAATTCACATTCTCGCATGCTTCGTCTGAAAGAAGGGTACACTGAACCTGAATTTTCAAGGTGAACCAATTTTTTTTGAAAGGCACTTTAAAAACATTTTCAAGGTGAACAAAATTTATTTTCAAGGTGAACGAGTTTGAAAAGATTCGTTTTGGGGGCTGAAATTGGATATTGCCCCAATTGATTTCTAAAAAAATCCAAATCAGATTTTTCAATGCCACGAAAAACAAAAATGGGTTCTGGTTGCGAAAAACAAGGGTCTTGGACAAGAAATCTTATAACTTGCTGATTATCAGTATATCCTATTTTAGATTCCACCTGTACTCCTGCACCTGAAACTGCATCGTTGTGCTAAAAATAGTATTCCATTGATTATCAACTTCTTATCAATAAAAATTCAATAAATTGATAATTAGTCAAGCGTGAACGAATCTTAATTGTGTTAATAAAATTCCGTTTGCTATGAGTAGACTTAGTGTCAAAAAGAAAGAATACATGCCACTAAGAAAGTCCGCCGCTTTTGCCGGTGTATTCACAGACTCCTGCTTACAACCATAAGAATTATAGGAGGAGCCTGTGAATACGCCAGCTTTAAAATCACCAAACCCACGAGATGAATCTGTGAATGCAACAGCCAAAGCTCTAAGGAAAAAACAGATTCTTAGTCTTGCCGATGTAAAAACCTGATATTTTTATGTACTTTTGTACTCTGTAATCAAAACGATATGCGATTATGAATCTGAATAAATATATATCAGTTTTCCCATTACTTGTCATGACAGCTTTTCTGTTTTCGTGTGGGGAAGACCGTACATACGAGTATGAAGCGAAGACAGCCCACAGCCATTGGATGGTGGAGGCCATGCAGGAATGGTATCTTTGGGGAGATTCGATACACGAGCCTGAGTGGAAGGATTTCTTTGCACGTCCGGCGGAGTTTTTCCAGAAACTGACAGCCATGAGCAAGAAGAACGACAAGTGGTCGTACTGTTCTATCGACACAGCTGATATTGATTATCATGAGCGCGGACAGTTCAACCATATTAATTCTTATGGAATGGATTTTGTGGTGATGACAGACCCGACAGGCAGCACCACTCGCAGCTATGCACGTGTGACGAGTGTCATGGCCGGTTCACCTGCTGCCGAATGCGGTATTGTACGCAACGACTTTATCGGTGTTGTTGACGGTGCGAAACTGACGACAAACAACGCGTCGTTGCTGAAAAGCGGAAAACGGCGGAATTTGGAAATCAGCAAGCTCGGGATAAACGGAGAGGACGACGGACTGATATGGGTGGCGAGTTCGGAAACAGAACTTCCTGTTTCACGATATGTCGAAGACCGTGCCTTCCCTTTGGATACGATATATGATATGGGAACTTTGCGCATAGGATATATAATGTGTACGCGTCTGACCCCTCATGCACCGGAGAAGGAGGTTTATACAGACGACTATCTTTCGGATATGGACCGTATATTTGCAGGCATGAGGTCGGCGGCGATAGACGAACTTGTCATAGATTTGCGTTTGTGCAATGATGGCACGATGGACATGGCATGCCGGATGGCTTCGTATGTTCTTCCAGACGACAAGCTTGGAGGTGTGTTTGCGCGTACATTCTGGAGCAACCGCAATGAAGATCGCAACGAGGATGTGTTGTATGATGTGTCGCTGTCCGGCAGGACACTTGGTATTCATAGAGTATATGTCATCACAAGCGGATACACCACCGGAGCTGCCGAATGGTTTATCCATTCGCTTCGCCGGACAATGGGGCTGGACGGAGTGATTGTTGTCGGGACTTCTACGGCGGGGCAGAATGTCATGACTTGGGCTGTACCGTCTGATTATCAGTTTACCCTGTATCCGGTGGTTGCATATGTGGCGGATTCAGAAGGCGACTATGAGTATGCTTCCGGGTTATCACCCGACATGGAGGTGAACGAGATGGAATATGTTGAACTTTACCCTTATGGCGATTTGCGTGAGGTGGTGTTGTCAAGTACGTTGGACTTTATATTCGGAGTAAGGGAAGATGAAGCGAAGAAGTGCATTGTGAGATGACCGGAGTTCTGTTTTTCCTGAACATTTTTGCCGGTATAAATGTTTGCAGAAAATGAACAAGTGAAGGGTGAACGAGGCGGAAATGATTTGTCGGCTCGTTTGCCCACTGTAATTTTTATGATTTACTATGGTTGGAACTTATAGCGGACTGACAGATGAAGAGGTTGTGGAGAGTCGTGGCAAACACGGTGCGAATGTGCTCACCCGGAAGAAGGGAGTGTCTTTGTTGCGAAGATTTTTGGGAAAGTTCAGCGACCCTCTGATTGTGATACTGTTAGTTGCCGGAATATTGTCTCTGGGCATTTCTTTCTATGAATATTATGGTGTGGATGAAGGTTCATCTGTGTTTTTTGAGCCTGTCGGCATATTTGTGGCGATATTTCTTGCTACAGGACTTGCGTTTTTATTTGAAGTAAAGGCAGACAAGGAATTTTCACTCCTCAACCAGGTCAATGATTGTGAATCGGTGAAGGTGATACGCAATGGAAGTGTGCATGAAGTGCCGCGCAAAGACATCGTTGTAGGCGATGTGGTTGTGCTGTCCGTAGGCGATGAGGTGCCGGCCGACGGAACTATTCTTGAAAGCGTGTCGTTGAGCGTCGATGAATCTACGCTTACGGGAGAACCGGTTTGTCGCAAGACGGCAGACGAAGCTATGCTTGACGCAGAAGCCACTTATCCGTCGAACCGTCTGCTGCGCGGAACGAATGTGGTGGAAGGACATGCGGTCATGAGGGCCGATGTAGTGGGAGATGACACGGAGAGCGGAAAAGTGTTTAGTGAAGTGCAGATAGACAATACGGTGAAGACCCCTCTGAACGAGCAGCTTGAACGCCTGTCGGGAGTGATAGTGAAATACAGCTATGTATTGGCCGGACTTGTTGTGACAGGAAAACTTTTGGTCTATTTCATGTCGCATCCCGGCGGAATAGAGGGAATTGTGGCAGGAGGTGAATTGTGGAATTTTCTTGCATATATCCTGAACGCGCTGATGATAGCAGTCACGGTGGTGGTGGTGGCTGTGCCGGAAGGGCTTCCGATGGCTGTTACACTCAGTCTGGCATACAGCATGCGCAGGATGCTGCATACCTGTAATTTGGTACGTCGCATGCATGCGTGTGAGACGATGGGAGCTACGACGGTGATATGTACGGACAAGACGGGGACATTGACGCAGAACAGGATGAGGGTGGCTGAGACTTATTTTCCGGATATGGAAAAGTTGCGTGCCGATGTGGTTGAGGGTATGGCTGTAAATTCTACGGCTGCACTTGATGAAGACAAGGTAATCGGGAATCCGACGGAAGGCGCTCTGCTGATGTGGCTTCGCAATAAAGGTGAAGATTACCGTATGTTGCGAAAGAAAGTTGATGTCGTGTCCGAACTTCCTTTTACGACGGAAAACAAGTATATGGCTACAGTTGTACGTTCAGGCGGCAGGCATATCCTTCATGTGAAAGGGGCGCCGGAGATTATCTGCAGTCTTTGTGGGATGGACTGCGAAAAAGAAGAAAAGGCATGCCGGGAGGTTTATGTCCGGTTGCTCGGCTGGCAGCATAAGGCCATGCGCACGCTTGGATTTGCATATAAGGTGCTTGACGCGGCAGAAGATGGCATTGTCGACGGACGGCTTCAGGCCGGCAGACTCGATTTTCTGGGTATTGTGGCGATCTCAGACCCTGTGCGTGAAGAAGTGTCTTCTGCAATAAAGGATTGTCTGGATGCCGGGATAAAAGTGAAAATCGTGACAGGCGACACTTCGGCCACGGCGCTTGAAATCGGAAAGCGAGTAGGATTATGGAAAGAGGGAGACTCGGAAGCCAATATAATGACAGGGGCCGAACTGGAAAAGCTCTCCGATGACGAATTGTCTGAACGGGCTGTTGGGCTGAAAATCATATCGCGTGCGCGGCCGCTTGACAAAAAACGTCTGGTTGAGGCACTGAAGCGGAAAGGGCAAGTGGTAGCTGTGACAGGTGACGGTACAAACGATGCACCGGCATTGAATGCGGCGCATGTGGGGCTGTCTATGGGGAGCGGCACAGCGGTGGCTAAGGAAGCGAGCGACATTACAATTATGGACGACTCTTTCGGTAGTATCACGAGGGCGGTGATGTGGGGACGTTCTCTTTACAGGAATATACAACGATTCATTTTATTTCAGATGACAGTCAATGTGGCGGCATGCCTCATTGTGCTGGTCGGTGCGTTTCTTGGCATGGAGAATCCGTTGACCGTTACGCAGATGTTATGGGTGAACCTGATTATGGACACGTTTGCGGCGATGGCACTGGCTTCGTTGCCTCCGTCTGCGGATGTGATGAAAGAGAAACCGCGAAACCGTGTTGATTTTATTATAGACAAGCAGATGCAGCGCAGGATTACAGGCGTTGGAGGAATGTTCTTCTGTGTGCTCCTGTTGCTGCTTATGGTGTTTAAGTATATGGACGTTCATAGTTTGGCGGAACTGTTTGTCAAACCTGTGTTCAGTGGGTCCGGACAGATTACGCCTTATGAACTGAGCCTGTTCTTTACCGTTTTTGTCATGTTGCAATTTTGGAACATGTTTAATGCCAGAACCTTTGCTGGCGGACATTCTGTCTTCTCTCTGAAGATGGGGAAAAGCTTTGTTTTTATAGCTTTGCTGATTCTGTTCGGCCAGATTGCTATTGTTTCTTTTGGCGGAGAAATGTTTAATGTCACTCCCCTCAGTTTGTCCGACTGGATTATAATCATCGTAATGACATCTTTTGTATTGTGGGCAGGAGAATTGTTGAGAATCAAGAAGACGACATGAATCGGGGATATGGAAAAGTCGGGATAAATGAATCCGGTTGCTCGGCAAGACCGCGCCTTGATGTTGGCTCTTCTATGATGTTGAGGATGAGAAAGAATAATCTCGGTTTTGCGGTTGTGTTCACAGACGACTTTTGTGGTTTTGATGGTTGTAAGTGGCTGTTTTCACAGACTCCTCCGTCGCTTCGCGCCACCGCCCCTAACTTAGGGGAGGAGTTTAGTTACCTTGCTCGTTGGAAAGCCAATAACAAACTAATATCTTGATTATTAATATAATAGTATTTACGCCGAACAGGTAACCAGGCTCCTCCCCTAAGTTAGGGGCAATTGCGGAATAGGAACAATTGGGGAGCTTGCGACGGAGGGCGTGGCGCGAAGCGACGGAGGAGTCTGTGAATACAACAACACAATTACAAAGTACAAGCAGGAGGATACTGTGAATACACCAGCTTTAAATCACAAACTGATTCTGTGAATATACCAGCAAAAGCAACTGTCTTTCTCAGTGACATTTCTTCTTTCTTTTTGACACTAAGTCTACCCATAGCAAACGGAACATTATTAACACAATTAAAATTTGTTCACACTTACTCAACAAACAATTTTCTGGAGTTTTATAGATAAACAATTGATAATCAATAAAATACTATTTTAGCAAGACGGTGCAGTTTTAGATACAAAAAGTACATGTTGTGACCAAAATAGGATACGTTGATAATCAGCAAGTTATAAAATTTCTTGTCCAAGATTCTTGTTTTTCGCAACCAAAACCCATCTTTGTTTTTCGTGGCATTGAAAAACTTGATTTAGATTTTTTAAGAATTTAATTTGCGCAATACCCAATCTCAGCCCGAAAAACGGACGTTTTCAAACTCGTGCACCTTGAAAATAAATTTTGTTCACCTTGAAAATATATTTAAAGTGCCTTTTAAACAAATTTGGTGCACCTTGAAAATTTGTCTCCAGCGTACTCTTTTTTCAGACGATGCACGCGCAAATGTGAACAAATGCATCTTTTCAAAACACAAATTATATTATTTTTACATTTACGGTTCAAGGCCTGAAAATGGCCTTAGAATCGCGCAAATGGAACTTCGGTAAGGTTCGGCCGATTTTATGCGATTCTGCGAAGCTTTGATTTTAACATTTCAGATTATCATAGAAAACGTGTAATTTATGACAAAATGATAGTATAGCAGTATAGAGACTTACTTCTGTATCCGCTTCATTGCATTGAAAGTATACAAGGGACTGGAGAGGATACTGAAAATTACAGACATTATTTTACAGGACTTTCCTTAAACCGAACCCACGTTCAGTATAGGCATTTGCAGGCTTACTTGCCGGAACTTTCCGAAGAGAGAAAGCGCATCATGAACTGGGTTGTGTGACGGTGACAGCTTTAGAACCTTGTTTTATGTCAGTTTTCGTTTTTAATTAGTATCTTTGTCTCCGGTTATGAATGAACGTGAATTGGAAAAACAAGTAGAAAGCCTTGAGCCTATGCCGAATGTGTGGCTTTCGTTGATACCTATAGCTGTGCTTGTGGCTATGGTGACTTTGTCTGTCACCCTCTTTGGCAGTGATGCGCTTGCCGGAGCAAGTCAGGTGTCATTGCTTTTCGCCTCCGGTGTGAGTGTGTGTCTGTCGATGTGGATATACAAGATGCCGTGGCAGAAATTTGAACATGCTATCAAGACGACGATAGGAGGAGCATCCGTGTCCATCGTCATACTGATAATAATAGGTATGCTTTCCGGAGCATGGATGATAAGCGGAGTTGTTCCTACAATGATTTATTATGGAGTTCAAATCATGTCTCCTCGTTTTTTTCTTGTAAGCGCATGCGCGATATGTGGTATCGTGTCTATAATGACAGGAAGTTCATGGACTACAATAGCCACGATCGGTGTGGCCTTGCTGGGAATAGGGGAAGCGCTGAGCGTGCCTGCAAGCTGGACTGCCGGTGCAATCATTTCCGGTGCATACTTCGGGGACAAGATGTCTCCGCTGAGCGATACGACCATTCTTGCCTCTTCGGCCTCGGGGACGGAACTCTTTTCGCATATACACTATATGCTTTATACGACAACCCCTTCGATGACTGTCACGCTGCTGATATTCTTGTTCGCCGGGTTCTGGTATGGCTCAGGCGATGCCGTGCATATAGCAGAATACACGGAAGGACTTGGATCGAAGTTCAACATTTCTTTTTGGACTTTACTGGTACCCTTGATTACGGCTTTTCTGATAGCAAAGAAGGTGCCTTCGCTCATCACCTTGTTTGTCTCTTCATTGGTGGCAGGGATAATGGCGGTTGTGTTGCAAGGGGATGTATTGCTTGAAGTAGCGGGAGAGAAATCCATGTCTGCGATGGCATTGGCAAAAGGGATTATGCAGACTTTCTTTACGAGTACGTCGGTGGATACGGGGAATACGGTCATTAATGACCTGATTTCTACAGGCGGAATGGCCGGTATGATGGATACGGTGTGGCTTATATTGTGTGCCATGTGCTTTGGAGGCACGATGGTGGCAAGCCGTATGCTTCAGACTTTGACTTCCGTTTCGTTACGTTTTGCCCGCGGAACGGTTGGACTTGTTGCTTCTACGGTAAGCACCGGGCTGATAATGAACATTACAACCGGCGACCAGTATATTTCTGTAATACTTACAGCCAACATGTATAGGGATGAGTACCGCAAGAGAGGGTATGAGTCTCGTTTGTTGTCACGTACAACAGAAGATGCGGTTACAGTAACTTCCGTACTTATTCCTTGGAACACTTGTGGCATGACACAGGCGACAGTGCTCGGGGTCCCTACTATGGCATATCTTCCTTATTGCTTTTTCAATTATATCAGTCCGCTGATGAGTATCGTTGTGGCGGCTGTTGGTTGGAAGATAAGGAAAACGAAGGCTGCGGATTGATTGACGCTTCGGGATAAATCAATAAATAAGATAAGATATGAAAAAGACTTTTATTACACTGTCTCTTCTTGCAGCCGGACTTTGTGCTGCTGCGCAGGGCGGAATATCAGAGGAGATGCTTGGCAGAATGAGGTCGCAGAACAAGATGACTGCTGCCGACAAGGCATTGCGCAACGCACTTGCTGTCAGTGACATTCGTTCGCTTGCCTTGAATCAGGACAATCTGACGGAGATGAACACGTATTTTAGTAACAGTGTGCCTTCAAAAGGCATAACGGATCAGAAGTCTTCGGGAAGATGCTGGCTCTTCACCGGACTGAATGTGATGCGTAGCCGCATGATATTGGATCAGGGGCTTGAAGGCATGGAGTTTTCTCAGAATTATCTCTTCTTTTTCGATCAGCTTGAGAAATCAAATCTGTTTTTGCAGGCTATCATCGATACGCGCAAGTTGTCAATGGAAGACAAGACAGTGGAATGGCTTTTCAGAAATCCGTTGAGTGATGGTGGTACCTTTACGGGGGTTGCCGATCTTGTCACAAAATACGGTGTCGTTCCTAAAGGGATAATGCAGGAAACCTATGCAAGTAACAATACCAGTCGCTTTACTTCGCTCATCAAGCGTAAACTGCGTGAAGACGCTCTGAACCTGCGTAATGGAAATATAAAAGCCACAGAGCTGCAAAAGCTGAAAGAAAAAATGCTTGGCGAGATTTACCATATTCTTGTACTGGGATTTGGCGAACCGGTGACAGAGTTTGTATGGGCGCCGAAAAATGCGGACGGAAGTTATAAGTATGCTCCTAAGAAGTATACACCAAGGTCTTTTTATCAGGAAATGATAGGGGAGAATCTCAATGAAGATTATGTCATGCTGATGAATGATCCGACAAGAGAATATTGGAAGACTTATGAGATCGAATATGATCGTCATACTTATGACGGCCACAACTGGCTGTATCTCAATTTGCCGATGGAGGAAATCAAAGAGGCTGCCATCGCAAGTATCAAAGATTCGACCATGATGTATTTCTCTTGTGATGTAGGGAAAGAGCTTGACAGCAGCCGGGGACTTCTTGACATGAACAATTATGACTATTCTTCTATTTTGGGTGTAGATTTCAATATGGACAAGAAGCAGAGAATACAGACGTTCGATAGTGGGTCGTCTCATGCCATGACTCTCAAGGCCGTGGATTTGGATGTGGACGGAAAGCCTGTGAAGTGGGAGGTAGAAAACAGCTGGGGAGCTTCTTCCGGTTTTAACGGACATCTGATTATGACAGACGAATGGTTTGATGAATATATGTTCCGTCTGGTTGTGAAGAAGAAGTATTTGTCGGACAAGGTATTGAAGGCAAATGAACAGAAGCCTGTGAAGTTGCCTTGCTGGGACCCGATGTTCGCCTGTGAAGAATGATTTTGTAAGTACAGTTCTTATTTATGTAAAAAAAAACGGAGAGGTATGTCTGTAGTTGAAAGATTTTTGAAGTACGTAAGTTTTGATACTCAGTCGTGCGAGGATGCAGCTTCGACACCGAGTACACCGAAGCAGATGGTGTTTGCTGAGTATCTGCGTGATGAACTTATAGGAATAGGACTTGAGGACGTGGAGCTTGACAGTAATGGTTATTTGTATGCCACACTTCCTTCTAATGTAGAAGCTGATGTGCCAGTTGTAGGATTTATTGCACATCTCGACACCAGTCCGGATTGTTCTGGAAAAGATGTCAGGCCTCGTATCATTGAAAATTATGATGGCGGAGATATTGTACTTTCTGAAGGGATTGTTACTTCACCTTCCAAATTTCCGGAACTTCTTTCCCATGTCGGCGAGGATCTTATAGTTACAGATGGTACTACACTGCTGGGTGCGGACGATAAGGCCGGAATAGCGGAGATCGTTCAGGCTATGGTATATTTGATGGAGCATCCTGAGATAAAGCATGGTAAGATACGTGTGGGATTTAATCCTGATGAAGAGATCGGACTTGGGGCGCATAAGTTTGATGTGGATAAATTTGGTTGTGCTTTCGGATATACAATGGACGGAAGCGAAGTGGGAGAGATTGAGTTTGAGAACTTCAACGCTGCGTCGGTCAAGATTACAATTACAGGATGTAGCGTACATCCCGGATATGCTAAGGGGAAGATGGTAAATGCCGGACGTGTAGCCACGGAACTTGTGCAGATGCTTCCATATAACGAGACTCCCGAAACGACGGAAGGGTATCAGGGATTCTATCATCTGACGGGCATGTCCGGATGTTGTGAGACGGCTACACTTTCGTTTATCATACGCGATCATGATAGGCAGTTTTTTGAAACAAGAAAGCTGAAGATGCATGAGATTGTAGGACGAATAAATGATAAATATGGGCAGGGTGTTGCAAAGCTTGAACTTACGGACCAATATTATAATATGAGGGAGAAAGTCGAGCCTGTCATGTATATCATTGACATAGCAAAGCAGGCTGTGGAGGAGTCCGGTGTGCAACCTGTTGTACGTGCTATACGTGGAGGTACGGATGGTGCACAGCTTTCTTTCAAGGGATTGCCATGTCCGAATATCTTTGCTGGCGGACTGAATTTTCACGGGCCACATGAATTCTGTCCTGTGCAGTCGTTGGAAAAAGCAATGCATGTGGTAGTAAATATATGTCGGTTGGTAACAGAAAAGCTGGTTACGGATTGACAGTATATATATTTATATAAAGTCCCATGAATGCGACACTGAAGTGCCCCAAAAGTTAGACACAAAACTTTTGGGGCACTTCAGTGTTGCTTTCACGGGACTTTATTTTTATGGAGATGTTTGATGTGGATTTGAAAGAAAGGTATGGTATGTTTTTGTTTATGCAGTGTGAGGTTGTCAAACTGTTTTCATAAGGACTGTGTAAGACACGCACGACATCGCTAACTTCCTCTATCGTTTTCAATCAAACTGTCCACTGTCTCATAAGAATGGCGTAAGACTATGTTGTGTCCTTGCTGATGGTTGGTTATTCTTCCATTCTCCCATATTTCATTTCATTCCCATTCTTGTCATATTTTTTCCTTTTGCCTGTTGCCGGGGCCGTAAGAGTGATTCTGACCACAGCAGTTGCTGCAAGACTACGTTTTATGGCATCATCGAATGCGGACATGTGTTGTGGAAGAAAACGCTCGCATATAGCTTTCAGTGCAGCGATTTTTTCTTGCTCATCTTCCACTATTTCGGCCTTTCCGCATGCGACAGCCGATTCGTATTGTAATGTGAAACTTCCGTCTTTGGGACCAACAGTCGGGGTACAACGGCTCACGGCTGACAGACAAATGTTAGGATTGTGGGCTATACAATCGAGTTTGTAGCCTTTGAGGGCGCAATGAAAATAAAATGTATGTTCGTCTGTACGTACTGCCGATACGGGAATCCCATAGGGAGTACCATTGTTGCTTACCATTGAAAGTGTGGTGTATGGAGCGTTGTCAAAAACTTGTAAGGCAAACGCTTCGTCCATTTCTCTGCTCTTTTTTCTCATTTTTCAGTCATCTTCATTATAGTCGTCTTCATCATCTTCATCAAGGAAACTGAAGTCGCCGAAGAAGGTAGGTTGGATGAACTCATCGAGATCACGGCGTTCTTTCTTGGTCGGGCGTCCTGTCCCACGTGCACGATTTACGAAGCCGCTGATACGATTCATTTCCAGAAGCTCGTATTGTTCAGGAGAAGTGATGTTTTCCAACACTTCAGGAACAAATTTGGCGCCAACACGGTTCTGTATGGCTTTCAATATGCGGAAGGAATATGTGATGGGCGGTTTACGTACTTCTATAACATCACCTTCTTTTACCATTCTTGAAGGTTTCAATTTTGCACCATTTTGCATGACGCGTCCGTTTTTACACGCATCGGCTGCCATTGTGCGTGTTTTGAAGATACGCGCAGCCCAAAGCCATTTATCGAGTCTTGCTTCCATAGTGGTTGCCTATTTCCTGTTGAATTGGTTCATCGTGATGTCTATGCCTGCCAGACAAAAAGATTTGATGGCTTCACATGCGTCATTGATCCGTTCATCCATCGTTTTCATGTTTTCTTCCGTAAATTGTCCCAAAACAAAGTCAATCTGTCCGCCACGTGGAAAATCGTTTCCTATGCCGAATTTTAAACGAGGATATTGTTGCGAACAAAGTACCGATGCGATATGCTTCAATCCATTATGTCCGCCGTCACTTCCTCCGGGGCGCATTCTGAGTTTGCCGAACGGGAGTGACAGATCATCCGCTATGACAAGGAGGTTTTCCTGTTCGATTTTTTCCTGATTCATCCAGTAGCGGACGGCATTGCCGCTTAGATTCATGTATGTTGACGGTTTTAGCAATGTCAATTCTGCATTCTTTATTCTTAGGTGAGCAATAAATCCATAGCGCTTGTCTTCAAACGTAGCATTATGTTTGTGGGCAAAAGTATCTATTACACGAAATCCGATGTTGTGGCGCGTGCCATCATACTCGTCACCTATATTGCCGAGTCCTACAATTAGATATTTCATTTTCTTTCTATGTATCAAATGAGCATTGGAATCATGAACTATGGGAGGTCTGTTAGATAAAGATATACGTGTGGAGAAAAATCCGGCTTTATACCTTATCACTTCAGTTGGGATAACTCCCTGTATAGATATATGTAGAGGAAAATGGATTAAGATATGGGTTGACTTTATTGTTTGAAAAATCCGGAGCCCGAGAAAACTTTGTTTTGCACGGGGTCCGGACCTTATCTTTTTGTCTGAAAATTGTAGTTTGCCGTCCTTTAGTTAGATTCTGAGGCAGCTGCACGTGCTGCACGTGTCATGCGTACTGCGCAAACAACAACGTCCTTAGATGTTACAATTTCAAGACCTTCATAATTCAATGCCGCAACCTTCATGGATTTTCCAAGACCGAGGTTTGTAACATCTATATCGAGGGTATCGGGAAGAGCCTTGTAAGGAGCTTTAACTTTAAGCTTACGTACATTGAGAGTGAGCTTACCACCGGCTTTAACACCTTCTGCAAGACCGTTAAGCTTGACAGGGATATCTATGGAAATAGGCTTCTCCTCTGTAATCTCATAGAAATCTACATGAATAGGACGGTCGCTTACAAAATCACACTGGAGAGACTGCAGAATTGCTTTTCTCTCTTTGCCGTCAATATTAAGATTGACGATGTAAACATTTGGAGTGTAGATAAGTTTTGCAAGCTCTTTTTGTGTAACAGAGAAAGACTTTGCCACAGGGAGTCCGTTCTCGTCTTTTTCTAGTCCATAAACAACGCATGGAACTTCACCTGCACGACGAAGTGTACGGCTTGCTTTCTTGCCAAGCTCTGTGCGGAGTTTTCCGCTGATTGTAATTTCTTGCATTTTGTTTGATTTTTGTGTTACTATAAATTAAGTTATTGCTTAATTCGCCATCACACTTTAGCCTTTCGACTTTGTGTTAACTTGAAAAAGCGGTGCAAAGGTATCGCTTTTATTTTACATGGCAAATTTTATGGCTGTTTAATTGTTGAAAATAGATGCGGTATAGGCTTGTTTCGGAGACGGAATATGCCGTAAGTGTGGCGCAGATATTCACAAGGAAGTTTTTTGCTGGTGTATCCACAGACTCGACTTGTGATTTTAAGCAGATGTCTTTACGGAGGAGTCTGTGAAAACACCTGCAACAGCATTTGACTTTTACTGATGAACATGCAGACTTTCTCAGCTACATTTCTTCTTTCTTTTTGACACTAATTCCACCCATAGCAAACGGACCTTTATTAACGCAATTAAGATTCGTTCACATTTGATCAATCGCTGAATTTTTAAGTTTTTATTGACAAATAATTGATAATCAATAAAATACTATTTTGGCAAAACTATACAGTTTTAGGTACAAAAGGTACTGGTTGTGATAAAAATAGGATATGCTGATAATCAGTAGGTTATAAAATTTCTTGTCCAATATTCTTGTTTTTCGCAACCAAAACCCATTTTTGTTTTTCGTGGCATTGAAAAATCTGATTTAGATTTTTTTCAGAAATCAATTGGGACAATATCCAATTTCAGCCCGAAAAACGGACGTTTTCAAACTCGTTCACCTTGAAAATAAATTTCGTTCACCTTGAAAATATTTTTAAAGTGCCTTCCAAAAAAATTTTGTTCACCTTGAAAATTGGCCTTCTGTGCACTATTTTTTCAGGAGAGGCATGCGAAAATGTGAATAAATTTATCTTTTCAGAATACAATTTATATTATTTTCACATTTAGACTTCATGCCCTGAAAATGGCCTTAGAATCGCGCAAATGGAACTTCGGTAAGGTTTGGCCGGTTTTATGCGATTCTACGAAGGCTTGAATTTTAACATATCAGATTGTCAAAAAAAGCTCGTTTTTTAGGGTCAGTCCTAAAACCCTGTGGGTATGTTAAATCTATGCTGTTAGTTTGCATA
>CAZKOB010000009.1:0-42022 GCA_964554265.1 uncultured Bacteroides sp.
GCTCCTCCCCTAAGTTAGGGGAGGTGGCGCGAAGCGACGGAGGAGTCTGTGAATACAACTACTTACAACCGTAAGAATTACAAGAGATATCTGCAAATACACCTGCTTACAACCATAAAAATTACAAGAGAAATCTGCAAATACACCCACTTACAACCATCAAAATCCCAAGAGTCCTCTGCAAATATCCCAGCAAAAGTAGCGCCTTCATAAGTAAAAAATGTTAAAACTAAAGACTTTTCTTAAGTATATAATAAGGTATATCCGTACTTATTCATATAATAGCACAACTAAAAAACCTCAACAACATGAGACAATTACAGAAATTCAAGAAAATCAGTCTGACTTTGGCCACTGTGTTTATGGGAATCAGCGCAACGGCACAGACAGAAAACCTTAAACTGCATTATACGTTTGAAGGTGTGACAAGTACACACGTTCCGGACGTATCGGCTTCAGCAACTACCGCAGAACTGAAGAACAATGCAAAAGTATTCAAAATGGGCAAGTATCATGCGCTCGATTTGGGCAACGGTACAGGCTATCTCGACATGGGCACTGCCGCAGGAGAAATAATCAAGGAACTTGCCGATTTCAGCGTGTCCGCTTATTATTATGTCGATCCGTCTGCCTCGCTTTCCGGAGCAGGCTACTTCTTGTGGGCATTCTCCTCACTGTCGGCAAACACACAAACAGACGGTCCTTACACGGCTTATCGACTTAATGCACAGCGTTTTGCCACATCAACAGGCGGTTGGGGCAGCGAAAGCGGAATGGAAAAGGGCAGCGAGGCTGAGAAAGGAAAATGGTCGCATGTCCTTTACCGCCAGACAGGAAAATCAGGAGAACTTTATATAGACGGCAAACTTGTGCAAAAAGTCGGCACAATGCCTGTCCTCAATCAGATTTTCACCACAGCTCCACAATACAATTGGATAGGACGTGCACCATTCTCTGGTGACAGCTATCTGAAAGGTACATTCGTCGCCGACTTCCGTCTGTATGACATAGCCGTAAGCGATGAGGAACTCAACAACTTGGTTTCATTGACCTCAGACCTTGAACATGAATACAAGTACGGCGACCCGGGAGACTTTACTGCACTCAAGAGTCTGACAACAGAATGTGAAAAATTCATAGCAGAGGCTTCGGACAAATATTTACAGAACGCGCTTGATGAGCTTCAGGACGAAATAACTATCGCCAACTCACTCATTGCCGTCGGCATAGTTTCACAGACAATCATCGACGATCATGTCAAGGCAATGCAAAGCGCATTCGACAATGCGAAAGCAACAGAAGGTATCGCATTCGGCGAAACCAGTAATTTCACCGGCGGTGACCACGGTTTCGTACACCCCGGAGGCCTGCATACACAAGCCGACTTCGACCGTGTGAAGCAGCTGCTTGCAGAGGGCGATCCGACCATCACTGCCGCTATGGCACTGCTCAGAAGCAATGAATATTCACAAGCAAGCGTACAGACATGGCCTGTAGAGACTATCGTACGCGGAGGAAGCTCCGGACAGAACTACATCAACGCATGCCGTGGTGCGGCTATGGCCTACCAGAATGCTCTACGTTGGAAAATAGACGGAACAAGAGCTAACGCGGACGGAGCGGTACGCATCCTCATGGCATGGGCAAGAGGAAACAAGTATGTATCGGGAGATACAAACATGTCACTTGCTGCAGGTCTGACAGGTTATCAGTTTGCTCAGGCAGCAGAACTGATGCGTGATTACGAAGGATGGAGTCGCGAAGAGTTTGAAGAGTTCAAGAGGTATATGCTCAAGACATGGTATCCTGTGGCTTGCGACTTCCTTCGTCGTCGTCATGACACATGGGCAAACTTGGCAAATGCGGCCAAAGGAGAACGTCCGGGGCATTATTGGTCGAACTGGGGATTGTGTAATGTGCTCTGCCTGATGCATATCGGTATCCTCTGTGATGATGTACACATATACAATCAGGGTGTATCCTTCTACAAATATGACCACGTAGGCACTTTTGTTGCCGACCGTACCAAACAGACAGTGATACTCAACGACGGCTGCAATGAATTTATCGGCAATCTTGTACCGGTTGTTCATCCTGACGACCGTGGTCCTTTCGGCTATCTGGGACAAATGCAGGAAACAGGACGCGACCAGGGGCATGCCCTCATGGCTGCCGGACTTGCTGTCGACATCTGCCAGACAGGCTATAATCAGGGTGATGACCTTTACGCTTACATGAATGACCGCTTGGCTGCCGGACTTGAGCATGTTGCCGCACTGAACTACTGCGGAGTGGCAGGAAGCAGTCTGCCGTGGACAAACTACAACTACACTGACTGTCGCGGATGGATGGGTGCCGGATGGCAGATGGAAGGACCTAACGAAGGCGGCATGGGAGGCTGGCGTCCTTACTGGGACCGTGTAGTCGGCTACTATGAAGGAGTACGCGGAGTGAAGATGCAGTACTCCGGCAAGGCGGCGGAAATCGTAAGAGGCGACGCGGGAACTGACGGCGGCGGTGGAAACTACGGCCAAACCTCCGGAGGATTCGACCATCTGGGATTCACGACACTTATGGATTATCGTCCGGCAACCACAGCAGACAAGGCTCCGGTTGTTCTTTCCGGTCAGATTATCTACAACGGTGAAACACTTGACCAGACTAACCTCGGAGGATTGAAATACAATTATGTGGCAGGAAAGACCAAAGCGATACCGGCAGGAGGCACCATCACCCTTGTACCTGTTCTTCCGGAAGGAGTCAGTGACAACGGTTCGTGGAAATGGGAGACAGGAGAAAGCACAAAGGACATCACCGTGAATGCAGACCATAGCTATGTATATCGTGTGCATTACACGGCAGACAACGGAACAGTGTCTGCACAGTCATTCTCCATCGCTGTTGCAGGTGACTGCAATCCAGACATATTGACACCGGAAATCACGGTAGACGGAACCATATATCAGGATACAGTGATGACCGTTCTTTATGGAGAAAGCGTCATACTTTATGCCGGGAACTCCAGTGGATGGACTGACGACTATCTGTGGAGCAACGGAAAGACCGGAAGCGTTGTCGTAATACCTAATATCACAAGCGACCGCACATATACAGTGCACTACACCAATCAGGGAGGAAACGTAGCAGCAAAACACTTCCACCTGAAGGTCATCAACGGTATCCAGAATATTACAGTAGATGGCACTGAGCACAAGAATTGCAATGAAGTGATAGTAGATCCGGGACAAAGCGTAGAGTTGTCTGTTATCGTACCGGAAACAATGAGCGATGGCACGTGGACATGGAGCAACGGTTCCACAGAAGCATCTGTCAGCATCAGTGACATACAGACATCTGCGACATATACAGTAGAATATGCTATCAGCGACAGCGAAAAGCTCAACTTCACTTACCACATTCTTGTAAAAGAAAAGACCGACCGTCTGGTAGACGTGGGCGATTATTACATCATCGACCGTGAAAGCGGGAAATACCTGACAAACCTCGGCGACGGAACATCTCCTGTATTCGCAGAAAAGGATGAAACTTCTCCTCTGTCACAGACATGGTACATCACGCGCTCGGCTGCGGCCCGCTACGACATCATCTCTGTCCTTGACAGCACATGGCTCGACAAGAGCGGTGCATTGAAGTCCAAGACTTACAAGCCTCACCGCATTCAAGGAGCAACCGGAACAATGTTTGTTGCCATACACAATTCCGCATCGAGCGGAAACATCTACTGGGTTGTCAATGAAGACGGTACAGTGATTTATGAAGGAGCACCTTCACTCTACGGTTATCCGTTTGAGCTGGTTCCGACAAAAACTATCATAGATGCCATAGACGACATCACGGGTGACAACAGCGCAACTGTCATCGGCGTCCAATACTTCAGTCTGAACGGCACTCGCCTGACATACCCGCAGAGTGGCATCAATATCCGCAAGCAGTATCTTGGCAACGGACGTATCGTCACCGACAAGATTATCGTAAAATAATCCGACCTGATTCCAACATAAAAAGGGCAAGGAACCGGACACACATTGCTCAATGTTCCTTGCCCCTTTCAAAACCCGGTATTCGTTTACCGGCTAAGGAAAAAGAACAGAACCGCAATTACCAACAAGTTTGTCAGTTGCGGTTCTGCTTTTTTTGAAAGAGCAAATCTCATCCATACCATTCAGAAACAATATGAACATGTGGCGACCCACTTTACCATATACGTGCAAATGCCGGATTGAGGACCAAAAGAAGGGATTTTTTTCCTGACTTCGTCATCGTGTCACAAAAAAAATTCTCAACAAAGAGTTTCGAGCTTTCTTTGATGTCTTTTCATGAGTTCTAATATCCTCGCAAACCGGCTTGGTTGTCCCCACCGCCACACCATCTATTTGTCATAATTTACGGGCTTTTTTTGACAATTTGAAATGTTAAAATTCAAGGCTCGCAGAATCGCATAAAATCGGCCGAACCTTACCGAAGTTCCATTTGTGCGATTCCAAGGTCGTTTTCAAGCCTTGAACTCCAAATGTAAAAATAATACAAATTGTGTGCTTAAAAGATACATTTATTCACATTCGCGCGTGTATCGTCTGAAAAAAGAGTACGCTGAAAATAAATTTTCAAGGTGAACAAAATTTGTTTAAAAGGCACTTTAAAAACATTTTCAAGGTGAACGAAATTTATTTTCAAGGTGAACGAGTTTGAGAAGGTCCGTTTTTCAGGCTGAAATTGGATATTGATAAAAGTGATTTCTAAAAAAATCAAAATCGGATTTTTCAATGCCACAGAAAACAAAGATGGATTTTGGTGGCGAAAAACAAGTATCTTGGACAAGTATTTTCATAACTTGCTGATTATCAACATTTCCTATTTTTGCTCTTACTTGTGCTTCTTGCACCTAAAACCGCACCGTTTTTGCTAAGATGGTATTTCGTTGATTATCAATTACTTATCAATAAAACTTTAAAAAATTAACGGTTGATAGAATGTAAATGAATCTTAATTGTGTTAATAAAGTTCCGTTTGCTATGGGTGGGCTTAGTGTCAAAAAGAAAGAAGAAATGTTCCTAAGAAAGACAGCAGTTTTTGCCGGTGTATTTACAGACTCCTCTGTCGCTGCGACGGAGGGTGTGGCGCGCTGCGACGGAGGAGTCTGTGAATACGACCACTTACAATCATAAGAATTACAAACAGGTTATTTAGCTTTTTTTATCTGTACACAACCGACTTACGAGTCTTATTTCCGGCTTTCACAATATACGTTCCGGCAGAAAGACCGGTTTGGAGATAGTATGCGGTACCTCCACAGGCAAGGAAGATTTTCATCTGCTGAAATCCCAGACTCTGATACCTCTTTTCTCCAGCTTCAGTCCGTTGTTCGTAGCCACGGTCTTCCCGGCCAACACATCATATGCATAGTTCTTGGGCAACACTTCCGAATAGATGCTCAAATCGACATCCACCGGTGAATCGGTGCCGTTGATTATCACCGTCACCATCTTACCGTCAAGTTCACGCGAATAAACGTATACTCCTTTACGTATATGGAAATGTTTCAGCAAGCCATAGGCCACAACAGGACAGTTTTTTCGCCACTGCAACAACGTGCGTGTGAAGTCAAAATATCTTTTCTGAAACCTCGTGCGTCCTTCTTCGGTAAACGCGTTCCTTCTGTCCGTAGCCCATCCTCCCGGAAAGTTCCTGCGCAATGCGCCGTCGCCTTTCGATTTGTTGGCATACATTCCTATTTCATTCCCATAATACAGCTGAGGGATGCCACGAAGAGTGAGAAGCATCGTCAGCGCCTGCTTGTAACGGTCGATGTTATGGGCCTGTATCGAATCCTTCTGGAAACGGTCCGTATCATGGTTGTCGAGAAAAGTCAGCAAGTGCAGAGGGTCTGCATACACAATATCCTGACTGATATATTCATAGATACGCGCCAGACCTTTATCCCAGTCATTGGTCTCTTCATCCACAGCTGAGTTGAGCAGCGACATAAGCGGAAAGTCCATCACCGTCTTCAATTCAGAGTTGCGCGGCGCGGCAAGCTTGCTGTCCTTCTGCCAGAACGCCACACCGACATTGTTGTTCACCCATGTTTCTCCGACAATGTTGAATCCGGGATATTCCGCCTCGACAGCCTTGCACCATTTCACCATTGCATCGAAATCACAATAAGGATATGTGTCCTGACGGATACCGTCTATACCGGCATACTCAATCCACCATATACTTGCCTGTATCAGATAGTCGCTTACATAACGGTTGCACTGGTTGAGGTCAGGCATCGACTCGACAAACCATCCGTCCACGGTGCGTTCAAGGTCGAGATTCGACGCGTGCATGTCTCCTACAACACCGGTCTTGTAGCTTGTCTGCACATATTTGCCGTTGTAATTGAACCAATCATCCGACGGACGGTCCGTAAACAGAAAGTTCATGCTTCCGCAATGGTTGAACACAATGTCCTTTATGACCTTGATGCCATGTTCATGCGCAGCATCGACAAAATGACGGTATTCCTCATTCGATCCGTAGCGAGGATCTGTCTGATAATAGTCTGTAATGGCATAGCCGTGATACGAACCTCCGGGCATATCGTTGACAAGAGTAGGCGTATGCCATACGGCTGTAACTCCCAAGTCGGCAAGATAATCGAGATGCCGCTCCATCCCGGCAAGGTCGCCGCCATGACGCGCATCCGGTGACTTCGGGTCACATACGGTCTCGCGCATACCCTTCACCACGTCATTCTTTTCCGAACCGTTCGCAAATCTGTCCGGCATGAGCAGATAGACCACATCCGACGCGTCGAAGGTCTTGCGGTCTCTGTTCTCCCGGTTCTTCAATTCATAAGCGACCTTCTGTATCTTGCGCCCGGATTTCAGTTCTATAGTGAACTTCTGTGCTGCTGCATGACACGTGTCCATATAGAGAATCAGATAGTTGGGGCTGTCGAGCCTGACAACCTCTTTCAAATCCACACCTTCTGCACCGGCAAGCGCAACTTCACAATCACGTATGTTCCGCCCATGCAGCAGCACCTGAAGTTCCGGATTCTTCATTCCCACCCACCAATGAAGCGGATGTACATGCTCTATCGCCGCACATGCCGCCTTCAGCTCCGGAGCGCAAAGACTTGACAATTTCATAATTCAAATGGCATTTCGTTTCATATTAGACTTAATTTTTATAACGATTACTGTGGCATTAACCTGCTCGGCGGAGTGTATCATCGGGCACTGCCCTCGTTGCTATCCAACTGTCGGCTATATTCCGGTAACCTTTGCTTGTATTGCCCATTGGCCTGACACACAAAGGAGTACACTTTGCTCGTATGTTCATTTCGCCCCCGATTTCTTATGAGAAGCAGAGGTATTTCTCCGCCAAGCGTCAACATCAATGCCTTTTTTGCGTTTGAAGTAGAAACCCACATAAAAATTGAGAGAGCCGAAACTGTTGTTAAGCGAAAACCTGTCACGCCTGTAATCAAAAGAATGTACCACCAATGACATTCCGGCAAAATATTTGGAGTTGTTATAGACAAGCCCCATACGTCCTACAAAATCTATATTGAGATTATCAAAGCTGAACTTGGAGGTTTTCTGCTCAATCTGCATTTCGTCGTCACTCTCGATCTCATCGTCCATGTCATAATAAGTATGAGTATAAGCAAGCGCAGGCGCAAACGAAAAATTCAGCAGAAAATCCGGTTTGAAGATCCAATTGTAAGAATATCCGAAACTGACATTGTAATCATCGTATTTCACATGATTGAACAATATTGCATCGTCAAGCACATTCTGTATCGCAGGGGCAAACAGGGTATGGTCGAAAGCAATTTTATGATGAGAATAAGACAGTCCAATCTTAAACGAGCCACAGCTCCGCCTCTGCATCGTGCTCTGCGAGAAAGCGGCAGGATAAGAGAAATGTCTGTGGTTAAATATATAATATACATTCAATCCACGTGTCTGAATGTCAAGTCCGCTAAAGTCATCGGATAATCCGTATGGCCTCGGATTGGCATTGTCAAACAAGTCATTGAGATTCCTTACCCTGAAGTCATTTCCCGTCTTCCTGTAGAAGATGTCCAACCCCACTTTTGATGTGTACAGGCTGAAATCTATCTCCGTCTTCTTCGTATTACGCTTTTTGTTGCCAAGCAGTCCGTCCACATCAAATGTATATCCAAGGAAAATCCATCTCCAACCAAAATATCCTCCAAGCCGAAATGTAGGATTAGGGGCAAAGCTCAACGACTGCTCCTTCTCCCCTTTGCCTCTCACCGAAAAAGTTTCAAACGTGCTGGTATTCTGCAACATGAAGGTAAAATCATAAAGATTGGGAATGATATAGGCGGTATCAATGTTGTTGAACTCTTCAAGACGACTGCCCACATACCCGCGTATAAGTTTTTTCTTCTTACCATTGGCAACGCTTTGCAGAAGGGAGTCCGTCTCTGCATCCAACTGATGTGCAGGTACCGGCTGCGCAACAATATCCTCCACGACATCGACCGTATCTATGCTCTGCGAAACAGCCAATGCCGGACAACAAGCCAACATCAATATGAACAATACTCTGTAAATCATCGACTGAGAAAAATTTATCGCCTGTCTCTTACATTCCTTTCTTCAGCATCTGCCGTGTCCGTTTGTCAAAGCGCATGAAAAACAACACACCTGCAGTCGTAAGCCCAAACGGGAACCCATACCACACTCCGGCTGCACCGCCTCCAAGGGGAAACGCAAAAATATAGCTGAAAGGAATTGATACGATGATATATGCAACAAACGCATAGAACATCATCATCTTCACATCTTCTATGGCACGAAGGGAATTGGCAAAGACCGTCTGCATACTGTCGCCAAGCTGGTAAAGCATCAAGGGGAGTATAATGGGCATGACCGTAGCCACAACAGCATCGCTTGTTGTAAAAGCGCGCGTCAGAGGCATGCGGAATATGTATATGGACGAAGCCAGCACAACACCGGCAAAAAGAGTCAATCCGAATGCCACGAACGAAGTCCTTCTCACCTCTCTCCATTCGCCTCGTCCTCGGAAATGGCTTATTCTTACTGCAGCAGCAGCGCCTATGCCATAATATACCATGAAACACAACGAACCGACGGTACACATGATTTGATGTGCAGCAAGCGCAGAAGCGCCCAGCCATCCCATCATCACCGCACAAATGTTGAACGACCCTGCCTCCATACTCATCTGCAAACTGACGGGAAGTCCCACTTTGCTTAAATGCAACATACCGAGTCGGGTAACTCCAAGCCTTATGCCATCCCGATAGGCAGCATATTTATTCGTGAAGAGCACGATTGTCAGTATGGCTACAGACATAAGTATTCTTGACAACAATGTAGCAACACCGGCTCCGACCAGTCCGAGTTCGGAGCATCCACACTTTCCAAATATCAACAGATAATTTCCTACGATATTCACCATATTTCCTCCAATCATCACCCACATCGGAGAACGAGTATCCCCGACCGCATCGCAGAACTGCTTCAGAGAATTGAAAACAGACATAAATGGCAGTGATACAAGTACGACAATATAATAAGAACGTATCAGCGGCATAATTTCTTCCGGCTGTCCGAGACGATGAAGATTAAAATAAAGCACAGTCATCAGTGCTATAATTCCTGTACAAACAAGCAAATTCATGACCAAGCTTTCCTTTAATGTACGAGCAGCCTCAGAATACTGCCTTCTTCCGAAATGGCTTCCGACAATGGGTGTAGTGCTATAGGAAAAGCCGATCAAAAAATAAATGACAAGATTAAACACATTGTTGGTAAATCCGGCAGCAGACAGTTCGTCCGTTCCATATTGCCCGACCATGATTGTATCGGCAAAAGCCTGGGCAATATTGCCGAGCTGGCCTATAATGATAGGTATACCGAGCGTGACAAGTGCACAAATATGAGATTTATAAGTTATCATCTTCTCCATATATCATTAACCATTTTCCCTCTATACAGACTGCTATGGGAATTATAATTTTTTCAGATAAACACTCCATGCTTAAAAATCCATGCAAAGAAACGAAAAATATATGACATTAGCAAAACATAAATTTACAACAACAAAGGTGCTATCTACAAGATATACAGATATTCTTCATGTCACAATGCCATAAGCTATGGTAATGATACAGGCATTGTCAAGAAAGACGAAGACCATACGGCATGGCGCATCAAGAAATCTCTTTGTTGTCTGATGATTGCAGGCGACAATCTGGCCGGGGCATCAAAGAACATGGCCAACTTACAAGTGTCAAATCAAGCAAGAGGACAATCCCAGAGATACCAATCTCTGTTTTTGCAGAAATATACACCTCATACATCCTTAACAACATAAAAAACACATGTGACCTCATCTTCTGCCGTCTTCTTTTCTTCTATACAACACCATAGTGTTATTCCCTATTCCGTTCAACCGGAACGGTGGTCGGGACATCTGAAGAAGCCGACAAAAAAATGAGACCGCATCAATTATACAACTTATAGGAGTTATCCGGCTATCCGACAAGCGGCAGATTCCGCAGGCGACAAAACTCTACGTTGCAAGTAATAAGACTCAACGTCTTCCCTTCTCATCAAGATAAGAGTCCTTGAAACCAAGAAAATACAACACACCATCAAGACCTATGGTATTGATGGACTGCTTTGCATTGGCCACCACACGAGGCTTTGCATGGAATGCAATTCCAAGCCCTGCTTCAGAAAGCATAGGCAAATCATTGGCACCGTCGCCCACGGCTATAGTCTGAGCAATGTCCACCTTTTCAACCTGTGCTATCAGCTTCAAAAGTTCAGCCTTTCGCCGTCCGTCCACAATCTCACCGACATAACGTCCGGTCAGTTTCCCATCCTCATCTATTTCAAGTTCATTCGCATATACATAATCTATTCCGTATTTCTTTTGGAGATATTCACCAAAATAGGTAAACCCACCTGAAAGTATCGCAATCTTATAACCATACCGTTTAAGCACATACATCAACCGGTCCACCCCCTCCGTAATAGGCAGATTCTCTGCAATGTCCCGCATAACACTGCTGTCAAGCCCTTCGAGCAAAGCGACACGTTCCGTAAAACTTTCCTTGAAGTCAATTTCTCCCCGCATAGCACGCTCTGTGATTTCCTTCACTTCATCACCCACTCCGGCACGCATGGCAAGTTCATCTATCACTTCCGTCTGAATCAATGTCGAATCCATATCAAAGCAGATTAAACGGCGCATACGGCGATACATATTGTCCAACTGGAATGAGCAGTCCATTTCCATTTCGCTGGAAAGTTTCAGCAGTTCAGCCTGCATGGCCGCACGATCTTTAGGCGTTCCTCTCACTGAAAATTCAATACATGCACGCACATTCTTTCTTGGGTCCGCAATAGATATACGTCCCGACAAGCGCCGTATAGAATCTATATTAAGCCCTTGATCCGCAATAACATGCGTAATGGCTTCTATCTGCTGTGCAGACAGTTTTCGGCCAAGCAATGTAAGGATATAACGATTCTTGCCCTGCATGCTCACCCAGTCTTCATATTCATCTTTTGCGATCGGGAAAAAGCGGATGATCACTCCCAACTCCGACGCTTTGAAAAGCATGTCCTTCATCACACGTCCGGAGTTTTCTTCATCTACCTTTATCAGTATACCAAGCGAAAGCGTGCTATGAATATCAGCCTGTCCGATATCAAGCACCGTCACGTCATAACGTGCAAGTATGGTCATGAGGGAAGCCGTAAGCCCCGGACGATCCTCACCGGTGATACGTATAAGTATCAATTCCTCCTGAATAGCATTAATTGTATCCATTTCCTTTGTTGTTCCTTAATAATATATACAGCCGTTTTTTCCGTAACACATCACAAACAACTGTATAAAAATGATGACAAAGATAGTAAATACTGCTTGATATGCCTAATTTAACAACTTCATTTTATACAATCAACAGCCTACAACCCCCAAAAAAAATTCCACTGTCTGTCTTGACACATGTAAAATAATACGCGTTTTTTTTGACAATTTGAAATGTTAAAATTCAAGGCTTGCAGAATCGCATAAAATCGGCCAAACCCGACCAAAGTTCCGTTTGTGCGATTCTGAGGCCGTTTTTAGGCCTTGAACCGCGAATGTAAAAATAATATAAATTGCATTCCGAAAAAGATACATTTATTCACATTCGCGCGTGTATCGTCTGAAAAAAGAGTACGCTGAAAATAAATTTTCAAGGTGAACAAAATTTGTTTAAAAGGCACTTTAAAAACCTTTTCAAGGTGAACGAAATTTATTTTCAAGGTGAACGAGTTTGAGAACGTCCGTTTTTCGGGCTGAAAATTGACATCGCCTAAAAGCGATTTCTTAAAAAATCGTAATCGGATTTTTCAATGCCACGAAAAACAAAGATGGATTTTGGTGGCGAAAAACAGGAATATTGGACAAGAATTTTTATAACTTGCTGATTATCAGTATATCCTATTTTAGTTCCAACCTGTACTTCTTGCATCTAAAACTGCATAGTTTTATCAAAATAGTATTTTACTGATTATCAATTACTTGCCAATAAAATCCCAAAAAATCAGCAATTGGTAAAATGTAAATGAATCTTAATTGTGTTAATAAGACTTCGTTCGCTATGGGTGGAGTTAGTGTCAAAAAGAAAGGAAAATTGTTCATAAGAAAAACAGCATGTTCATCAGTAAAAGTCAGCTGCTTTTGCTGGTGTCTTCACAGACTCCTCTGTCGCTGCGCGCCACGCCCTCCGTCGCAAGCTCCCCAATTGCTCCTATTCCGCAATTGCCCCTAACTTTTGGGGGTCACTTCATGGTTACCTTGCTCGTTGGAAAACTAATAGCAAGTCAGCATACTGGTTGACAATATGATAGCATTTACACCAGTAAGGTAACCAAATATAATTAGATATATCCCTGCTTCTTCAGTTCTTCAGCCACAAGATCGCATTCGTCCCACCATCCTTGTCCGAACACACGTATCAGCGGCTCCTTCAGAAATTTGTATACAGGAATGTCGAGCTTCTGTCCGAGTTCTACTGCCGGACGACAGACGTTCCAGCGGTGGTAATTGACAGCGGTCATACCTCCCACGCAACTCAGACGTACAGGGTACAGGCTACAGGAAACCGGTTTCTTGAATGATGTGCGCCCCTCGCGGTATGCCCTTTCAAGGGCGCAGAGACAATGGCCGTGTTCGTTCCTGCATGTGAAAACACAATCTTTGCCGTCCACAATGCTGGTTACGAAATCGCCGTCGCGGTCGATATATACCACACCTTGTTTTCTTATAACCTCCTGTGCGGCCGTTGCCAGCTCATCTCGCACGGCCTCGGCAGCCTCCTCAAGTTCGGCAATCTCTTCTTCTTTTACGGGTGCTCCGGCATCTCCTTCGATACAACATGCTCCTCCGCAGGCATTGATGTCGCAGCAGAATTTCTCGCGAAAAAGGTCGAGCGAGACCAGGGTGTTTTGGATTTCTACCATGAAATATCTGTTTTTTTTGAGTCGTCTTGTTGGGGCGATGACAAGAGATCAGGCGATTTACTGTTCCGGTACAACGGCGAGAAAATGCAGGGGACCGGAACCTGTATTGATAAGACTGTGAGTGTGTCCTTTAGGACAATAATGGCATTGTCCGGCACCTATCTCTGTCGATTTTCCGTCTTCGACAACTGTGCCGCAACCTTGTGTGATGAAAATAATCTCACTGCTTGTCTCGTGGGTATGCATACCGATGGAGGCTCCCGGCTGGAGCACGGCATTCATGATTCGGTTTGTGCCGTCGAAGAACATCTTGACGCTCAGCTCTTTCTCACCACCTTTGAAATTGGGAATGGAGGCTGCTTCCATTGAATTGAAGTCGATAGTCATATAGGATTATTTTTGTGATATTGTGGCTTTTCTTGATTTGCGATTCTCAATCTTGAGGTCCTTTCTGCTTTTGCTTTGTGTCACAAGATATACACCTGAGAATACGAGGATGATGGCAAATGCCTGCCCCCAACCGAGAACACCGAGTCCGGCTGCCACACTTACTGCACACGCAACTGTCGGCTGCACGTAGTTGTACATGGATACGACTGTCGGGCGCAGTGTTTTTTGTCCCCGCATCATCAGTATATAAGCGGCAAAGGTTCCGAGCACAACGACAAAGGCTGTCTCGCTCCAGGTCTTGACACTGATTTCCTGCCAGGGCAGCGTGGACATCTTGTCGAAAGAGAAGGGCATGATGACAATGGCTGCGTATGTTATCATCCATTTCATGCAGGTGATGACCGAATATCTGGAGATGAGGTGCTTGAATATGGTCAAGTAGATGGCAAAACAACACTGGGCCAGCAGGCAGAGAAGGTCGCCGGCCAGTTTCCCCTCGTTTGCGCCGGTGCTTTGGGTGCTTCCGGTAATCAGGATGAAGGCGCCTGTAGCTCCGCAGAATATGCCTATGACTTTTTTGCTTGTCACCGGTTCATGGAGAAACACGGCAGCGAGTATCATCGTGATAATCGGCATGGTCGTTGTCATAATGCTTGCGTTTACAGGGGATGTGATGCTCAGGCCTATGGTGTAGCAGCACTGGTTGAACACGATGCTCAGCATTCCGGCGAAGAAGAACAGCAGCATGTCTTTGTGTCTGACATCTTCATTTTTCACGAACAGGGATGCAATCCAGAAGCAGAGGGCGCCTCCTACTGCCCTGAATGTGACCATTTCAAATCCGCCTATTCCATGTGTCATGGCATCCTTGCCTATCGGAGCCATCAGCCCCCAGATGGCGCATGCCAATGCCATGCATATATGGCCGATGATGGATCCTTTTTTCTCTTTTTCCATATAACAATCTTCTTGTAGTTTGAGTGTGTGTTATGTTTGCTTGTCGTAAGGATGGGACATCCCGTATGGTATGTCCTGAATATGGCTGCAAAAGTACATAAAAATCATGGGATTTTTACACCGACAAGATAAAGAATCTATTTTTTTCTTTAGAGGAAAGTCAAATGTCTTGCCGGTGAACATTCTGTCTCTCTCAGGGCATTTCTTCTTTCTTTTTGACACCAAGTCCACTCGTAGCAGATGGAACTTTATTAACATAATTAAGGTTCGTTTACACCTGACCAATTGTCGAATTTTTGAAGTTTTATAGATAAGCAATTGATAATCAATAAAATACTATTTCAGCAAAATGATGCACTTTTAGGTGCAAGGAGT
The DNA here is from genome assembly GCA_964554265.1 of uncultured Bacteroides sp. Taxonomy (GTDB): domain Bacteria; phylum Bacteroidota; class Bacteroidia; order Bacteroidales; family Bacteroidaceae; genus RGIG8745. The sequence goes on from CAZKOB010000009.1 coordinate 15,261, forward strand.
ACGGGTTGTGACAGAAATAGGATACGCTGATAATCAATAAGTTATAAAATTATTCATCCAATATTCCTGTTTTTCGTCGCCAAAATCCATCTTTGTTTTCCGTGGCATTGAAAAATCCGATTTCATTCTTTTTAAGAAATCAATTTTGATCAAACCCAATTTCAGCCCAAAAAACGGACGTTTTCAAACACGTTCACCTTGAAAATAAATTTTGTTCACCTTGAAAATGTTTTTAAAGCGCCTTTTAAACAAATTTGGTTCACCTTAAAAATTCAGGTTTAGTGTACTCTTTTTTCAGACGAGAGACACACAAATGTGAATAAATGTATCTTTTCGGAGCGAAAATTGTATTATTTTTACATTGGGGATTCGAGGCTTGAAAACGGCCTCAGAATCGCACAAACGGAACGTCGGCAAGGTCCGGACGATTTTATGCGATTCTGCGAGGCCCTGATTTTAACATTTCAGTTTGTCAGAGAAAACCTGTATTTTATGGCAAATAGATGGCATGTTGCAGTGGAGATAATCAAGTTGATATATGGGGAAGCCGGCCTTGTTGCAGCGTGACAGCCGGACCGGTAAACAAGGTATATTCAGCAGGTTCGATTTCAATTTCAATGACATCCGCGTCAATCTGTGAGCGTAAAGCTGTCACGATGCGCTCGCGTTTTATATTTCCTGTGCAGTCACTCCGGAAATGTAGCATTTTGTCCGGAAGCATCTGCTGTGAGGCTCCAGACTGTTTGCTACATCTTATAAATGTCATCAGAAAAAAGAGGAGAAAACCTGGTGTAAGGGTTTTCTCCTCTTTTGGAAAAGATACTTTTTGCAGTTGTTGTTCTTTGCAACAACAGCGGAGGAGTTCATTTCCCAATGGACTCTGTTCCAAAAACTAATACATTGGTTTAACCTAACTTTTATAACTAAACTTCTAACTTATTCCTATGACCTTGTTGTCTTTTGACGATGCAAATATAGTACCTGTGAAAAACATACGTTATGACAAATGACGATAAAACTGACGTTTTTGTTGCATGTAGACCTTTTTGCGACAAAAGTCTTATAATCTGATTCATTCAGTAGCGGCAAAAGGCTCAAATGCCTGCATGAAAAATGGGAATGTGGGATTTTTGCTTTGCTTTGGGACATATTTAAAAGCTTTCTGTCAGATAAAAACGAGATTTTTGTTCTGCAGGTGTGGAATATCATCGGTTTTGTTTAATTTTGCTTGCGTAAATATTGGCAATATCCTCTGTCTGTTTGCGGCAGAGGCAGACAAGAATGTAGTAGTATGGAAAAAACATGGAGATGGTTCGGCAAGAACGACAAAATCACACTTGGCATGTTGCGCCAGATTGGTATAGAAGGCATTGTGACAGCTCTTCACGATGTACCGAACGGTGATATATGGACAGTCGAAGCCATAAGCGAGCTGAAGGATTATATTGAAAGTTACGGACTGCGCTGGTCTGTGGTCGAAAGTCTGCCGGTCTGCGAAGCCATAAAATACGGAGGCGATGACCGCGAACGGCTTATCGAGAACTACAAGGTGAGTCTTGCCAATCTCGGGCGATGCGGCATACACACGGTGTGCTATAATTTCATGCCGGTGCTCGACTGGGCACGCACTGAACTTGACCACAAATGGGCGGACGGTTCCACTTCACTCTATTTTAATAAGGTGAAGTTCGTGTATTTCGACTGCTATATCTTGAAGCGTGAAGGAGCGGAAGAGGATTATACAGATGAAGAGCTTGCGGCGGCGGCTGAAATGGACAAGACGATGACCGGGGAGGGCAGGGCGGCTCTTGTCGATACCATTATCGTAAAGACACAGGGCTTTGTGAACGGCAATATCACAGAGCAAGACAATAATCCGGTGGAACTGTTCCGGAACTTGCTGGCATTGTATAAAGGAATCACAAGAGACAAGCTGCGTGACAATATGCGGTATTTTCTGGAGTCTGTCATGCCTGTATGCAATGAATGGGACGTGAACATGTGCGTCCATCCCGATGACCCTCCGATGCAGCTGCTTGGGCTTCCCCGCATCGTATGCTGCGACGAAGACATCGAATGGTTTCTCAATGCCGTGCCCGACACTCACAACGGACTGACGTTCTGTTGCGGTTCCTTGTCGGCCGGTGCGCACAACGACGTTCCGGCTCTTGCCCGGAAGTATGCCGGACGGACGCATTTTGTTCATTTGCGCAGCACGGATGTGATGCCGAATGGTGATTTCATAGAGGCAGACCATCTGCACGGACGGGCACATCTCATAGAAGTGTGCCGTATCTTTGAAGAACAAAATCCGGATGTTCCTATGCGTGTGGACCATGGACGTATGATGCTCGGCGATGAAGACAAAGGTTACAATGCCGGATATTCGTTTCATGGCCGCATGATGGGGCTTGCACAGATGGATGGGGTGATGGCCGCAGTGAGAGAACTGAAGAACGGAATTTGAAAGGATTTGTGAGGACGAGGCTTGCGGATGGGAAGAGGCAAGGGCGAACAGTCGCTTGGGGTTCTGCCACTTGGGGTTCCGGCCTTTGCGTCCGCACCTTTGTTTCGGAGCGCCTGTATTCGGGGCTTGCCTTGATGCGTCAATCTAAAGTCTGAAATTTTAATAAGATCGAATATGTCTGATTTAAAGGGAAAAATAGCCGTAGTGACAGGCGGAAGCGGTGTGCTCGGCAGTAATGTGTCGCAGGGCCTGCTTGAGGCCGGGGCGACAGTGCTTGTGATAGGCGCCCACCAAAATAAGGTGGATGCGGCGGTAGAGCGTCTCAGGCAATACGGAGAAGTGTACGGTCTTGTATGCAATGTGCTTGAACCGGAAGAAATAGAAAAGGCGCGCGACTATGTGGTGGAAAAATGGCAGAGAGTCGATATCCTTGTCAATGCGGCCGGAGGCAATGTGCCCGGTGCGACAATCATGGACGACCAGTCTGTTTTCGACATGAAGCGTGAAGACCTGAACAAAGTCATCGACCTTAATCTTTACGGAACCATATATCCGTGTCTTGCCTTTGGAAGAATCATGGCAGAGCAGAAGAGCGGAAGCATCATCAATGTAAGTTCGATGGCCGCTTACGATTCTCTTTCTCGTGTCATGGGATATGCCATTGCAAAGGAAGGTGTGAATGCGCTTACAAAGTGGCTGGCACAGGAGATGGCAATAAAATACAGCGGGAAGATTCGCGTGAATGCTATTGCGCCGGGATTCTTTATCGGTGAGCAGAACAGACGCGCATTGCTCAACGAGGACGGTACGCTGACGGAACGCAGCCATAAGGTGCTAGCCAAGACCCCGATGAGGCGTTTCGGCGACATTTCGGAACTGAACGGAATCGTGCGTTTCCTTTGCAGTGACGAAGCTTCGTTCGTTACGGGAACAATCATCCCTGTCGACGGAGGATTCAGCAGTTTCAGCGGAGTCTGACAGGGTGTTGTAAAGACCGGTTAGACGACAATTCAGTCGGTGTGTTCACAGGCCGTTCGCACAAGGTGTGTAATCTGTAAAGCTCTTGTCAGGAATAATCAAGGGATGTCGTGCGGTGGTAGCCTGTGAATACAGCGATTGTGTGGTGTCGTCTTGTGTATTTGTCCGGTGACACTTTAAGCCGGGGTGGAAGATGGCTTGTTGAATGAGGGATACGGTATCTGCGGGTTGCACATACACAGAGAAGCGATGTGGACAATTCTTTTGCATGCAGGAGCATTGGATGAAAGGTGGGGAAGTTGAAAACTGTGAAAAAGAATGTGGATAAGAAAACTGCCTGACTTTCAAACAATAAAATTTTCACGGAAAAATTTTCAGAAATACATAAAAAACGTAATTTTGCAGCGGTTAATGTTGTAATCGGATTATATATGAAGCTCACAAATATTGTATTGGTCTGCTTTTTCATGTTGGCATTGGTGTGGTCATGCGCCGATGGGGGGAGAGGACGTGCAGATTCAGAGTTTGTGGATTCATTGCTGGAACATTACAGGGATTTGTTGTATTCCAATCCGATGAAGGCTGATTCGGTCTATTTGGCGAATCAGCAGTGTGTGACGGATAGCGAAGCATGGTATAAGTTGGAGCTTTATCGTGGCATTGCGCATTTTTTGTATGGTGATACAGCGTTTATGGATTGCCGGCAGAGCGAGGTAAGAGCTTATTGCGATGCACATAGGGATGCAGTGAAGCTGGATGGATTATATTGGAATCATAGGGGTGTGTACTATGTGGCGGTGGGAAGATATGATATGGCGAGGACATCTTATGAGAAAGCGTATAATTCCTTGAAATGTAGTGATGACTATCAGATGACTATTTCTGCATGTATAAACATTGCGGATGTTTGTTTCCTGACGGGGCAACTTCCGGATGCGGCAATGTATTACAGGTATGCCCTTGTGATTATAGATTCTGTGGGCGATGAGAAGAACCTTGTAGCAGTCAATACCGGGTTAGGACGTATATATACGGAATTGGAGAATTTTGCCGAAGCTCATACTTTCTTCGACAAGGTGGAAGCCGATAGCAAAGAAATCTCCGGTCATGACGCCTTTTTCTATTACACATCAGTGGGAAACTGCCTGTTTTTTGAGAAACGGTATCCCGAATCGCTTGTCATGTTTGAGAAAGCGTATTCTGTGGCCCCTTTGTTGAGCAACCATGAATTTTACAAGATGCAGTGTGAAACGAATATCGGTGAGATTCTTCTGTTGCAGGGCAAGACGGCGGAAGCTCATCAGTATATAGACAAGGCAATGTCGTATGTGAACAAGTATCCGGACTGTGACCCTTCCGTAAGGTTCTATCTGTTGAGCCTTGCTGCCGGACTTGCGCTTAACGAAGACCGGTTAAGTGATGCCGTCGGACTGCTGACGGAGGCGGAAGCTGTCGGCGATGTGCAGATACCGAGATACATGATGCTTCACTACAAACGCTTGCAGCGTTGTGCTTCGCTGCGAGGGGATTGGCGTCAGGCATATCTGCTGATGAAGAAGGCCAATGAATATTCGGATTCTCTGAGGAGTTGCATTACGGCAAACAATGTGAACGAAATGCGTTTCCGTTACGCTAAAGACACCACGCTGCTGCATCAGCGGCTTTTGATAGCAGAATACGGAGAACAGTCTTTGAGGTGGAGAAACTATATCTTCATGTCGCTGTCTTTGGTTTTCATTCTTGGCTTTGTCTCGTTTGGGGTAATCATCGTGCTACGCCATCGTGCAAGAAGACGCATGGCAAGATTGTTTGACGAAGTTGCCATGTTGAGAATGGACGTGGTAAGGAACAGAATGTCGCCTCATTACATCTTCAATGTACTTAGTGCAACATTGCCGAAGTTTAGGGCATATCCGGAACTGACCAAATCCTTGGAACTTCTGATTGATGTGCTGAGAAGTAATCTACTGGTATCGGGGAAAATGGCGGAGACACTGTCGGACGAGATTGTTCTCGTCAAGAATTATGTGGAACTGTATCGCCATGTCTTCGGTGAACTTCCCCTCATGAAGTGGTGCATTGCTGATGATGTGCCAATGGATATATATGTCCCAACCATGTGCATACAGATTCCGGTGGAGAATGCCTTCAAGCATGCGTTCTCCAGAATTTCCTCCGATTCGGAAATTATCGTCAATATTGGTTTCGGGGATGGAAAACTGGTTATGGACATTGTCGATAACGGAGACGGATACAATCCCGGACGGATAAAGCGTTCGGACAGGGATACAGGGACAGGACTGAAGGTGCTGTCGAGGACGATAGAAATGCTGAATATGAATAACAAGGAGCGGATAGTGTTTGGCATTAATAATCTGGAGGCTCCTGAACACGGCACATGTGTGCATCTTTCCGTGCCACAGAGATATGACTTCTCTTTGGTTTATAAATAATGAATGGTTGAAAAGAAATAATACGTTTGGAAAATGGAATCTTGTATTGCATCTACAGAATTAGAATATGAGAAGCCTTTGACGGTTTTTGTCGTAGACGATAATCCGGAAGCACTTGCTGTTCTTGCGGATGATCTTAATGATATGTCGGAAATAGGGGAGGTGAAATGTTTTTCGTCTTACGAAGAAGCAACTCTTCCTTTGCTTGAGATACGTCCCGATGTGATATTCCTTGATGTGGAGATGCCGGGACGAAGTGGAATTGATTTTCTGGAGTCTGTCCAGCAACGTATAAATTTCCCTATAAGAGTGGTGTTTTACAGCGCGTTCGGCGACTATATGCTTGATGCAATCCGGCATTCGGCATTTGACTTCCTGCTTAAACCTTATAAAATCAGTGAACTGAAAGCTGTGGTTGAGCGTATCAGAAAGGAATGTTATGAGAAGAAAAGACTTGAATCTATATATGTGAATCCGGTGTCTGCCCGTCGCCTTGCCATACAGACAGTGCTGGAACTTCTTCTGTTGGGGGTGGATGAACTTCTGACATTGCAGTATAACAAAGAGTCGCGTTCGTGGATTGTTACTCTGACCGATGGCACACAACATTGTCTGAGGAAAGGCATGAGGGCGGACGACTTACTGGCGCTTCATCCGTCGCTTGTACGCATAAGTTCTAACTGCATCATAAATGTGACGCACCTGTCAGCCGTGGAAAATGCCACATTGAAATGCCGTTTCTGTCCTCCTTTCAGTGATCTGGAACTGGTGGCGAGCAGACGCTATTTCAGCAAACTCAAGGAAAAGTTTGAGATGATATGATGGGAACAGAACTTTTGTTTTTGAAGTTCTGAAGCAACAAATAAATTCAAATCTGCTTGCAAATACGTTGTCTATTGCATATTTTTGCAGTGGACACAGATTGTGTGTACTTGAAACGGAACAGCCGGGCTGTTCTTGCTCTCAGTTTGATAGTAATACTTAAATCAGTATATATGGATAAAATACTCATCAGGACAGTGTGCGTTGCCGTGATATCGCTGTGCGCATCCGGAAGCTGTGCACAGATTGTAGAACTAAAGCCTACGGCAAGCTGTAATTTGGTCGCGAATATGGTGACGGACTGCACCGTCCTCTTTTCAACAGAAACAGAAGGAGTGAAACTTCCTGTTGTGTGGGGACTTGACACTGCATGGCCGAACAGTGACAACATGACCCGGGGCATAGCTTATATAGGAAAGGAAAATCTTGGCACAGCACGAGGATCTTTCCAGCCGAACGATCTCGTCACGTCTGATGGGCAGTTGACGGCCAGTCAGCAAATAGCGCTGGACAATCGTCTTAACCTGATAAAGATGACAGGAGTGAAGGATATTGTACTGAATTGCGACCATGAGGTACTGAACAAGGCAAACTATGTGGGCAAGCCGGAGGAGTGGGTGAGACTTATTCAGGCTACGGCCGAATATGCACAGAACAAGGGGTTCAAAGTTGTGACTGTGTCTCCGTTCAATGAACCCGACTATACGGCGTGGGGACAGGGCAGCATGGATGACTTCAGGGAAGTGGCAAAGCTGATAAAGGAGAATCCCTTCTTTGAGAACATTCGTGTCTCCGGTGGAAATACTTTGAATTGTGATGAGGCACTTCGTTGGTACACTTATCTTACGCCTTATCTTGATGAAGGGAATACACACCAGCTTGCCGGTGATTTCGACCATTATGCCGACTTCTTCAAGCAGGTGAGAGAGGAGTGCAAATATGCCACGGCAGACGAACTCCACAACGTGATGGAAGCTATGGTAGGTGCGGAATATGGCATGCAGACCGGCATTTGGTGGGGATTCGACGGGCTTGCTCGCGGTGAGTTCTGCAAGGCGAGCTTCGGAGAACGGCTTGCGTATGCAGAGGATCGTCCGCACTGGACTGCTGCATCGGTATACCGTTCGCCTGAAGGTAAAGTGCAGGCTTTTCTAGGCACATCGGAACGTCAGGCGAACAATTCAAGCTATCGCTTTGTGTCGGAAGACCGTGATGTGTATTTCGACGGTTACGGTCCACTGCGCGAATTTGTTGTGGAGATGCCGGGAGGAACCGGATATCAGAATGGACAGACGAACGCAGAACGTGTGGTTAACATTACATGGGGAGAGGATGTGCAGCCTTCTGCCATTTCCGGACGTTACATAATAATGAACAAGGCCAGTCGGAAGGTTATTTCCGTGCAGAGCGGTTCTGCCATTGATGGGGCTAACATTTGTTTGAACTCCGACAAGGGAATGGACTATCAGCAGTGGGACATTGCTCCAGTCAGTTCGCGAATTGGCGGTGATTTCAGTTATTATACCATATCTTCTGTGCGCGATGGCAGACAACTGGATGTGCTTAACTGGTCGCTTGCGTCCGGTGGTAACGTTATTCTTTACGGTGGCGACAAGGGGGCCAATGAACAATGGTATTTTGAGTATGCCGGAAACGGTGATTATTATATTGTCAGTCGCCATAGCAACCTCTGTCTTGAAACCATAAGTACGGGAGAGTCCGCTAATGTGCGCCAGGCAAAGAAAGGTGTGAGCAACCGGCAGAAATGGCGCATTCTTCCTGTTGGCACATCATGTGAGCTTGATGCGCCGAAACAGCCGGTCGGACTTTCCGTCAAGGCAAATACTGCTTCTTTGGAGCTTTCGTGGGAACCCAATACGGAGGAAGACTTGGCCGGATACATGATACTCCGTGCGGATGTGCTTGATTATTCAGGCACCTCCGTGCAGGATATGCCTGAAATTACTCCAAAGTATGCATGGAACACTATCGGCCGGAAGATTCAGGGCACATCGTTCATCGACAATACGGTTGTGCCGGGACATGACTATATCTATAAAATTAAAGCGATAGACATGGCGGACAACTTGTCTGAACCGTCTGATTCGGTGTGCGGACAACTTTTGCATGAAAAAGCGATGGTTGTACAATATCAGTTTGAGAAGGATTTGAAGGACAATACCGATAATGCCTTTGATTGTGCCCACTATGGTACAGCAGCCTATATGTTTGGAAAATCCGGAGAACGTTGTGTTAACCTTGATGGCAACGAGGATTACATCCAGCTTCCTTATTCTTTGGGTTGCATGTCTGAAATGACCATAACCGCTTGGGTCAACTGGAGAGGAGGAAACGCATGGCAGCGTATTTTCGATTTCGGCAATGGCGAGGACCGGTATATGTTTCTTACTCCGAGCGATGGTGCATCGATGCGCTTTGCCATAAAGGACGGTGGAGAGGAGCAGTATCTCACTTGTGATAAGCTCAAAACATATATATGGAAGCATATCGCGGTGACTATTGAAGCAGATGGTGTGGCTGTCTATGTTGATGGTGAGAAGGTGGCAGAGTCATCGGATATAACAATCCGTCCTTCCGACTTTTCTCCAGTGCTCAATTACATCGGGCGCAGTCAGTTCGCTGCCGACCCGATGCTGAAGAGCTATGTCGATGATTTCCGCATCTACAATTATGCCTTGTCCGATGAGGAGGTCAATGCGGTCATGGCTGACATTGTGAATGGAGTGGAAAGCATTGTCGAGGATTCGCCTGTTGTCACCTCAGAGTATTACACTGTCGGAGGACTTCGTCTTGGGCAGCCGCAGAAAGGCATCAACATTGTGAAGTCCAAAAAAGCAGATGGCTCAGTAGTGGTAGAGAAGGTTGTTTTGTAAAATCTTTTGTCGTATAAGCATTGGTGATTGTTGGACACAACTGTTGCCGATACAATATAAATCAGTTTCTTTAGAATATTTCTTTTTTTGACAGCTTTGAATTGGATGACTGGCATTATGCAGGCAAGTGACCGAATCAAAGCTGTTCTTTGTATCCATCCGAAAAATGAGGGTGTGTCAAAATGAAAATGACTACTCCCAAAAGTTACAGATTGTAACTGCAATACTTAAATAGGGGCGTATCAAGCTCTGTATTGAGTAATGATATGCCCCTTTCTTTAGTCTTTTAGGATGTTCTAATTTCAAATTATAAGTTCATCTTTTCAAAAAATGAATTTTGACACACCCTCATTTTTCGGATGGATACGGTAAATTTACGGCGCACATGTGCTATGCAGCCCAGGAGGGTCACATCGGGTTGTTGCTCAAAATAATCGTACACTCCGTAGCCGTCGGTTTGGATTGCGCCTTGAGTTGCGCCCGCGGGATGGCTCCGGCCCGGGAACCTTTGAGGTAATAGAAGTAGAGTCCGTGAGAGTCGGGCGTGGCATCAAAAAACTGCCAGACGTATCCCTTGCGGGTCTTTCCTGGGGAATCGGCTATGCGCCATGGTGGCGCATGGTAATAAACCTGTGTATGTGAGATGAAATTTTTACCTTTGCAGAAGTAAAAAGAACTGCAATGGAAAAGAATCCGTATATAGAACTGGCCGAGTGCCTGCTGCCCGAGGAAATGGTTGAATACTTTGAAGTGGTCAAGGTTGAAAAAACCAAAGAAACACTTGATGTGACACTGGAAGAACGTGACAATGGAGTTGACGGCTATGAGGCCGGACAGCTACGTCCCAACGGGTTCTACGAGGAAAGCACAGTGCGGGACTACCCGGTCAGAGGCCGGAAGATGACCTTTCACGTCAAGCGTCGCCGTTGGGTTGAGATTGAGACAGGTAAGAGCGTTTCAAACCGCTGGGACATAGTAGCTGAAGGCACCCGCTTCTCGAAAGAGTTCGCGGCTTTTTTAAAAGGTATGCTTGGACAGATACCCGATTACGGGCCGCTCTCTTGAGTGGTTCTTCGATATTGACGGAGACCTGTTCGAGCGTCAGTACAAACGCCATCCGAGCGGTTACTGGCAATGGAAAGACACCGCAGAGGGACTACATGCCGAGCAATGGCGTGTCTTCCCTGAAAACATCGGAGAACACCTGAGTATTGATGAAACATCATTGAGTAATGGCGAACTATATACGATTGTTACCAACAAAGCAGCTCACGGGCGAAAACATTCCATAGTGGCCATAGTACTTGGAACTGACTCTGATACAGTACTGCACGCATTAAGACAGATTAGCAGTCGTCTGCGCAACAAGGTGATTGAGATAACTCTTGATCTGGCCGACAGCATGCACCGTATATGCCGCTATGCTTTCCCTAGGGCAAAGCGCGTTATTGACCGCTTTCATGTTCAGAAGCTGGCGCTGGAAGCCGTGCAGGAGATACGCATCAAGCATCGCTGGGACGCCGTAAATGCTGATACCGAAGCGCGTGAACAAGCAAAATTATCAGGCGAGAAGTATGTGCCTGGACGGCTTCCAAATGGCGACACTCTCAAGGAGCTACTTGCCCGTGGACGTTATGCATTGTTCAAATCCCCTGATAAATGGACTGAATCTCAACGGCAGCGCATTGATCTGATGTTCTCGCTCTATCCTGATTTTAAAGAGGCATACTGGTTATCTCAGCATCTCAGAGCAATATTTTCCAGCAAGAAATCCACTCCCGATACCGCCCGGCTCAATCTTGCTCGTTGGTATAATAAGGTGGCTGAATCAGGTTTTAAGTCTTTCAACACCATCGCTGCTACCTTTTACGAACACTCCGATGAAATAATAAACTTCTTTGATAACCGATCTACAAACGCATCCGCCGAGTCCATCAACTCTAAAATAAAAGCATTCAGAGCCAAACTACACGGTGTCAACGATACTAAATTCTTTATCTTCCGCCTTTGCAATCTATACGCATAAACACAGGTTTATTACCATGCGCCGATACGATTACTTTCGTTCAAATTGAACATGGCGTTTTTGACTGCAAAATTCGCAATGAAAAACGCCATGCAAAAGTCGGCTTAGTTCGGATGGTTACGTATCAAGGGCGACTTGCCTGAGAGACAGCATTCAAAAATCAAGTTGATACTTTTCAATAAAAAAAGGAAATATATCGCTTTGATACATTTCCCTTATAATTTAGAATCTTACCCAATGGGATAAAAACATTAACTAAGAATATCCTCAAATTTACTTAGTCAGCAACTTCTGCATTTTCAGCTACAACCTCAAACGGAACTTCTACAGAAATCTCCTTGTGAAGTTTTACAGTTGCTACATAAGAACCAAGTACTTTCACAGCCTTTACAACAATCAGCTTGCTGTCGATTTCAATACCCTTCTGTGCAAGAGCCTCAGCAATCTGTGCAGCACCTACAGAACCATACACAACATTGTTCTCAGCTGTTTTTACTGATATTGTGAGTGATATACCTTCAAACTTGCCTGCAAGAGCCTCGGCATCAGCCTTGATCTTTTCAAGTTTGTGGGCACGTTGCTTCAACTCTTCATTGAGAACCTTGAGAGCTTTTTCTGTTGCAAGTACAGCCATTCCCTGAGGAAGAAGATAGTTTCGACCGTATCCGTCCTTTACTGTGAGGACATCATCCTTGTAGCCTAAGCCATGGACATCTTTCTTCAATATAATTTTCATTATCTTTCCTCCTTTTTTATTATTTCAACAAGTCTGTTACAAATGGAAGGAGTGCCAAATGGCGAGCTCTCTTCACTGCTTGAGCCACACGACGCTGATACTTCAACGATGTGCCGGTGATACGACGAGGAAGAATCTTACCCTGCTCGTTAAGGAACTTCTTAAGGAACTCAGGATCCTTATAGTCGATATATTTAATACCACTCTTCTTAAAACGACAATACTTCTTTTTCTTTACATCTACTGTCGGTGGAGTCAAATAACGAATTTCTGATGCTTGCTGTACTGCCATTGTTTAGTCCTCCTTCTTTTTGTTGTTTCTACGCTTTTCAGCATATTCTGCTGCATATTTCTCATTCTTCACTGTGAGATAACGGAGCACGCGCTCGTCACGACGCAACTGTATCTCAAACTTAGCAATCACTGCCGGCTCTGCCTTAAATTCAATCATACAGTAAAAACCTGTAGATTTCTTTTCAATAGCATAAGCCAATTTCTTCAAGCCCCAGTTTTCTTCATTGATGATTTCTGCGCCAAATCCGGTGAGAACACCTTTGAACTTGTCGACCGCTTCCTTCATCTGAACGTCAGACAAAACGGGAGTTAAAATGAAAACGGTTTCGTATTGATTCATAAAAACTTTAGTTTGTTTGTTATTTTGCAAAATGCGACTGCAAAGGTAGCATTTTTAAATTTAATGAGAACAACAAAAGCCCTGTTTTTTCTTTTTCCATACGGAATAAAGAAAAAAACTTACAAAAAGGCTTTTTTTGGCATAAAAGTTTCGCGCTTTGCAAAGAATTTATTTAATTTGTAACAGAAATGAATGAAACATAAATAAAAAACACATATAATGGGAAAAGTATTGAAAAATCTCGGAATTGCCATGATTATATTAGGCGCACTCCTTATGATTCTGGCAACGACAATCACTGCAATGGGTGATATGCTGGATCAGAATTGGTACACATGTGGAAGTCTAGTTCTAATTGTTGTTGGTTTAATCGTACATATCATGGCAAATAAAATGATTGTTGACTAAAATCCAATTGTCGGCGACATTAAACAATGTTCAGAATCAAAAACAGGGCTTGCGAAAACGCAAGCCCTGTTTTTAGTATATTCCCTATCCACCTCTTTTATATACCACAAAAAACCTGCCAGATTCTATCTTGCAGGTTTCAATTCTCTCTTTTTTACGTGCTTCAGAACAAAAACACGCGGATAATGTCCACAGATTAGTTCAAAGAATCAGCAGCAACACTGTCAACAACAACCGTGTCAACAACTTCTTCTTCAACAACAACTGTATCGCAATCTACAGCACAAGAATCACAGCAATCTGCGCTCTTCTTAGTGTTACCACCACAAGATGCGAAAGATACAGCTACTACAGCTGCGAACATAAATACCAACTTCTTCATTTCTCTTTTACTTTTAATTTGTTAAACTTTTATTTGCTTCTAAAACCGATGCAAAGGTATGCTTTTTTCCAATACGTTGTTCTTTAAAATCAACTTTATTTTCAGTTTTAACTGTTTTTTTTCAGAAGTCAAGAATACTATGCTCATTGCAAGGCTGAATGTGCATGTTTGCGTACACAGTTTTTCTTTTATAAAAAGTTGTTTTTTACTATGAACCTTTTTACTGACTACTTGTTTATTTTATAGTTTATGAAAGAGTACAACATATAACATTATAAAAATATGAGTGAAACTCGAAAAATCATCATTACAGTTGTAGTGTTCATCGCATTTGCACTGGTTTATGCCTCTACAAAACTTATCAGTCATTTGGGTAAGTCTAAGTTAAAGAAAGGTACTGCGCCCAAAAGCAATCGTACCCAAAAGATACGTTTAGCTTTTATTTCTCAGAAGACCATTCTGCTGTGCCCTCAAAGAAAGGCTGACAGCACTGCTACGCTTACCGACATTCCTTTTGAAACAGTCCTTCAAAAAGGGGAAACTGTAGAGCATGGTCTCAGTCGCATCGTCACGGAAGTGTTTGGCGCTGAAGTTCCGGACGCACGTTTCTGTTTGAAGTACACATTTACAGAGAATGGAACAACCACAGACAACTATCTGTTCATGGTATACTGCAACGACGGATGTCTACCGACAAGCATGAAGGGGGTATACAAACTATGGACTCGCAAACAGATTGAGGATAATTTGGGAAAAGGCTTTTTCAGCAAACAGTTTGAAGAGGAATACACTCACTTACGTCTAATCGTAGATACATGGGAAATGTTCGCCTGAATAACTTTCCTTTTAGTTGCAAACAACATTTACACTACAAATATCTATCACAAATCATATAAAGGACATATAAACAAACTGTATGTTCCTTATCAGCTGTACTCCCAAGTCTGCCAACAAGCCTTAGAAGTGCAGTCGTTTGCTGAGTACAAGCCATTCTTTTCACACATCAGATGCTAATATCTACGACATATCCTTCCTTTTCTCACAGTTCCCCTTTCTCTGAATCTCTCATATTCCCCGACACCCCTGCAACCTTGTGCCCGATCCATCGGGTTGTTCCATCCCTCAGCCGTCCCTAATATATCAATGCCTTGCCGTCTTGCGTTATCGCTTCCGCTGATATCACGAACTGCTGACATACCGAACTATTCCAAAACTCTACCTCAGCCTTTCCTTCCTTGTCCGTGGTCACATTAGGATTCCAATAAAGTGTGCGACGAAAATCTTTTTCCGGAGGCATGACACTGTAATTTGGCGACACGAATGTCTGCGGTGTGTAGTAGCCATCGAAATATGTGAATCTCATTCCCTTCACTTTGGCACGCTTATATTTCTGAGTATACACATATACGCACACCCAGTTCACACCGCTCATCCTTGCGTCCTTCAAATACCGATAAGCACTCACCGGATTCTCCGATACGTATACAGACTTTACTTCATCTATGAAAACAGGGAACAAACCATCGCCATAGAGCAACGGTTCGTCGATATGCGGAGTTTTGGTATATTGGCGAGGAACGCTTGTAGCAAACATAAAATCATTGTCCATAAACCACAGTATGGGACGATTTCTGTACGACGGTCCGTCATCCCAGAAGTTATAGACCTTTTTCTCATAGGGTGAAGCGCCACACACATTGTCATTTCCCACGAAGAACTCATTTTTGCTTTGCAACCATTCATACAGCGACGGAAGCCGCTCTCCCCGATCTATGAACCTGTCCACATCTCGTGCACAAAAGTATGCCAATGTAGCATTTTTGGCTCCGTATGATTCGCGTTCCCATGCCGCCCGGGCATTGCGGTAGCGTTTACCCTTTACCACCACTTCCTTTATCAAATGTACATTTTTGTCCACGAGGATTCTCCCCGTATCTACCGCTGCCATCATCTTCAATCTCGGAGTGTCGAGCGGCAAAGGCAACATTGAACCATAAGACAATTTAGAGACTTCAGGAGAGAAATTCCTATTTATACCTATATAATATCTCTTGTTCTTATCTTCAATGCTCGTCCTCATCACCATGTCCCACGAGTTGTAGCAGTCCGGAATCCGGAACGTATAATACCCTTTCTCATTTGTGGTCGTTACACCAAGCAACAGGTCATCAGAGGCATTTCTCAATGCAACCCCCAAATCCACAAATGCCACACTGTCCTTTTTCTTATATGGATGCAATTGTCCCATGAGCAGCAGTTCTTTCTCCACCGGCTGCACAAGATGCATCTTTCTCAGTCCACTCATCATCTCAAAATCATACTCTTTCCACCCCTGCACCATCATCAGCAGGTCGGCGGCAACCCGATGCTCATAATCGTCTTTTTCCAGATAATATCCGGCATTCTCTATATACCCCTTAAGGTCCGATGCCAGCAGATACCATGTGGCGGCATCAAGACTCCTGCCGTTCACTTCCGTGTCCGCATCCCTCACGGCAAGGGAAAAAGTCGTCAGCGGTTCCGGTGTCCTGAAATGCATGCACACTTTTGCATACGGCGACAAATATCTGTCCTTCACATCCACTCTGATGCTGCCGGTTCCACTTCTCGGATGTACAAAAAACATTCTGTCAGCAAGAACATGTCCTCTTGTGTCGAACACCGTAACTTCGTTCACACCTTCTGCAAAGTCCGCTTTTCCATACACTCTTACCGTCTTGCCTTCTGCCGCTACCAAACTGTCGCATATCTCCGTATTCCCATGATACGAAATGACATAACCGATTTTTCTTCCTTCAAACCCACGAGTAAACTCCAAACTGAACCTTACACTGTCTTTTCCGGTAGCATCTACAGCAAGCGCGCATCCCTCCTTCGCAGCCTCAGGAAGCTCAAAAGTCCTCCATCTGCCCTTAATGTCCTTCAGATGCAGCGCCATGTTCCCTCTCGGAATACAAGCAAATGTTCCCCGGCCTTCCCTCAGTGTCTTCACCTTGCATACAGTGTCCTCTCCATTCGTCAGAAATCCGTCCGTCTCAAAGTGAGCACCCTGCTTGTCATATACAGCAAACGCCACCCTGCTCCGGCATCCATCAACAAGCCTTCATCCCTCTGGAAAGAAATCCACATTCATCCTTTCCATCCTGACGGAATCTTTTTCGCGATTGTCCGGATACCGGTTGTTTTTCTCGGCCTGCCTCATAATCTGTACAGAATAGTCACCTTTGTTTTTGGGAGCTTCAAACACAGGGAATACCCGTGAGAAAATCACATCTTTCCCCCAGTTCGTCATATACCTTGTATATGCCCTCACCTCATAGAATCCGGTCATGAAAATGTCATGCAAGACAAACTCACCGTTTGCCTGTCCATCCTTTATCTCCAATTTTTTCTCCATAACCACATCCCCCGACGGGTTCACCAACTCCACATACAGTACCTTGCTTTTCTTCGTATATCTGTTGCTGTCCGAACTCACCACGTATGCCTTGAACCACATCGTTTCTTCCATAAAGTATCCGGTATTGTCGAAATGCAGATACACTTTCTCTTGCGACAGAACACGATTGAACTTGTCAGCATGGTCTGCCAGATAGCAGATTGTCGTATCCTGCAGATCCTTACCGTCCGCCACAAACATACACCCCCAAAAAGCAAGGAGAATGCCCCAAAACATTTTCAGCCTATTATTCATCTTTATCCTCCTTCATCAGACATCAAGTCTGCCATTATGCTATCCGATACGAATATGCCTTTCCGGGTCAACCGGAGCGAACGGAAACGGGGCACAACTTCCAACAGTCCGCGACTGATATACCCTTTCGCACATTTCATGCAATAGTCATATCTTTCCTGCCCGAAATTTTGTCTGAGAGCATCAAGGCCAATCCCTTCGGATGTACGTAATCCGGTCATGATACATTCGTCATATCTTTGCCATTCATCCAACGTCTCCTTTTCCGCCCGCAGCGTACCGTTCTCTATACCTATTATATATGCAGACAACGAGGAAGGATTCCATTGCCTCGATTTTCCGTCAAAGGAATGCGCTGCAGCCCCTATACCGACATAGGGAGTAC
The DNA here is from genome assembly GCA_964554265.1 of uncultured Bacteroides sp. Lineage (GTDB taxonomy): Bacteria > Bacteroidota > Bacteroidia > Bacteroidales > Bacteroidaceae > RGIG8745. The sequence continues at coordinate 33,140 of CAZKOB010000009.1, forward strand.
CGTTCCAATATCCCGAATTGTGCCGGGAACGGAAACCGGGAAGAGAAAAATTCGATATTTCATAATGCTCGAATCCGGCCTTGTCCAGCCTTTCCATCAGCATTTCATACATGGCAAGCGACAAATCCTCGTCCGCCTCCTCCACTCTGCCTTTCTCGCGCATCCGATACAATGCTGTCCCCTCTTCATACATCAACGAATAGGCGGAGATATGTTGCACTCCCAAATCCACAGCCGCAGCCACATCGTTCTGCCACTCCTCCAGTGTTTCTTTCGGAAATCCGTACATCAAATCAATGCTTATATTGCCAAAACCGGCCTTTCGGGCTTTCTCCACTGCATGCACGGCAGCTTCTGCCGTATGTCTTCGGCGAAGGAAATGCAACCGTTCGTCGCTGAACGTCTGTATCCCCATGCTAAGCCTGTTGAATCCCACATCGAGCAGACTGTCGAGCATGCAGGAAGTCAGATCGTCGGGGTTGCCTTCGATGGTAATTTCTGCTCCGGCCTTCACATCATATACCCGGTATATGCTTTCCATAATGGATTTAAGATCGGCAACAGACAATTGTGTGGGGGTTCCTCCTCCCAAATATATGGTGTCGATTTGAGTGCGGCCCCCGTCATCTCCCCATTGTCCGTCCTTCCCTGCCGACAAGTAATCTTTTCTGTCTTCCATCTCCTTGCATACAGCATCGACATAGCGCGACCTTTCTTCCAACAAAGTGGTTGAAAAAAAGTCGCAGTATATGCATCTGCTCTTGCAGAACGGCACATGTACGTATATTCCTGCCATAGTCTGTTTTTTGTTGAACTCTCGCAAAGTTAATATTTTAGGCACAAGAGCAAAAGAAAAAGGGAATATTATTCTTGTACACAGCCATCGGCATCATGAGATACGGAAGGCATTCCGGAAGCAAAGAGATGTTCTGATTGGGCATCCGAAAAAGCAAGAGTTGTCCATAGTAGATGTGTCAAGACAAAATGTTACATCTTTGAAGTGACTGCACAGGAAATATGAAATCACCCTACAGAGAAGTCAAATTCACTGCACAACTTTCTTAAATCTGCACTGCTGATTGTAAAATCAACAGTGCAGATTATACAATCAGCAGTGCAGTTTTTATAATCGGCAGTGCAGATTATAAAAAGCTGTACGGTGAATTTGATTTTCTTGTGGGATGAATTTAACTTTTTACAAGCTATAGCATAATGATTTTCAACACTCTACAGAAAGTTTCTATTTGAACGGAATTTCAAAATCTGTTCAAATCAAAAAAATAATGGATTTAAGTCAATGTATTCGCAGAATCATCTTGTGGTTTTGAAGAGGGGGCCAGCGAGCACGCCGACAAATGCCAGCTATATATACAGACTAATAACCTATTTTACTTCCTACACGCTGTGAAGCACCGGTAGAAGCATCAGTGGAAGGATGCGGAACTGTCTGCCGACGTACATGAGGAACAAGAAGCGAAGACCCTCCATACTCAACCCGAACAGCTTCTTTCCTGATCGCCTCGGCATAGTCTGCGACAGAAGGAGACACAGGAGACACCATCCACTCCGGCACATTGTAGCTCTTGAACAACCGGCGATAAAACTCAGGATGTTCCTGTGGTACCACGAACGGACGGTGAGCTTGTCCGTTCTTGTCGAAGTAAGCAATGAACAGACGAGTATAGTTACCGTCCATGCGACGAGAACTGAACAGAATCCATCTGCCATTCGACGACCACGAATGATAACTCTCCGTCTCATCACTGTTCGCTGCAGACAGAGGATAAAAATTATCGCCAGAGACATGGAGTGTGGATAGGTCGGCCACATATAGGTCGCTCGACTTATGCCAAATATGGAAATTACCATAGTCTGCCATAGAGAACAACAGATAACGACCGTCGGGAGAAATCCTCGGCAGAACAGCACTCTTGCCAAGAGCGGAAGCGCAGAATACCGTGTCTTGAGAACCAAACTTCATCGTTGTGGCATCGAATGCCCGGCTGTAGATATTGTATTTCAACTGCATGTAATTGGCATCAAGCTCTGCATCAATATCGCCCGTCTGCTGCTCGTAGTGGGCGGAAGCATAGTAAAGCGTCTTCCCATCGGGACTCCATGCAGGGAAAGTCTCAAACTCATCGTCACGGCAGTCGATGTCATACACCTTGCCGGCATCCGCATCGTAAAGAATCAAATCACTCGCGAAATCGAGCACCTCCACCTTCTGCAAGTCTCGTGTATGGAACACCTGCCCCGTCTCATTCACCGAATAGGCAATGAGGTTCTTTGAAGGGTGCCAAGCAGGATACACACCGGCAGAGAGCGTATGCTCCGTTTTCAGGTCCACCTTCCTGACGGTCTTGCCATCCGTAATCACCGTTCCTCCGCAGTTCTGACGCACATGGAACTGCGAACGGCCACCACGGTTGTAGTTCTGCACGGCATGGCAGTTGATACACTGTCCGTTATCGCCATCGCTCAACATCATGTTGTTGTAAATCACCGTTTCATCAAAGTTAGTCAGATTACGTTGGTTCAGCGTCATCTCCTCATAGTCCACATACGACGGTTCTATCAGCCTGTACGTGATGTAAGGGTCTATCTCCTCCTCTGCCACAGGATTCTTACGGGTATTGAAGATGCTCCACGAACCGGCTGATTTCACATATACGTCCGTATACAAGGTATCTCCGACTGCAGCTTTGAGCAAGGCGCTCCATTTGTCGGCAGGAATCTCAACACGACGACCGGCAATCACCGTTTGCGCCTCTCCTGACGAAGTGTATATATGGGTCACATAATCATCGCCATCATCTTCTATCAGAAAATTAAGCGGTGCAATGTTCGGTGGAATGACAGCGTCATCGTATTCAGGGAAAGTCGTTGCAACGCGTCCGTTGCGCACAGCTTCGTCAGGCAGAGAAACGGAACATGCGGCAAGCACAAAGAGAGAGAAAGAAAAGAATGCAGGTTTTATATATTTCATAAGGCAAGATAAAACAATGATGAGTATTTAGAACAGATAGAATAAACCCGGAACATATCCGGATGGAACAACTCCACCGGACAGGAAGATATCAGGACAGAGAACGTCCGGCAATGTTCTCAGTTAGTCTTCAGTCCGGTCGTAAAGAAGTAGTAATACCAGTAAGTATCACCAAAGGAAGAGCGGAGCTGCAAACGATTGTATTCATCTCCGTACTGTGCATTGTTGGCGGAAGCCTCTACAAGCCGTTCAAAGCGTTCGCGCACTTCCACATCAATCGGCAGTCCGCTTATATCAATTCCCGGTTTCAGTTGTGAGAAGAGCAGCACAGCTTCCTGATAGTGGCGCGGTATGCGCCCTTCAGCAAAGGTCGGCAACAGACGGAAAAAGCGCGGCCAAAAACCTTCCATATCCTTCAAGACAAGACATGAAAGAAGCGACAGGTCCACCATTTCGCGCGAACCGCCCTCCATCATGGCATAACTGTTGAGGAGATACACTTCAATCAGTCCGCCGTCGCCATCGAGAACGGTCGCGTAGTTCAGGAGTTTCCCGACAGCAGCATATTCCCTGCTCACCGAAGCTGAAAGCTTGTCGCCATAGTGCTGCTCTACGAAATCGCGGCAGAAAGGATTACTGCGAAGCATATCCGCATATTTTCGTGCAAGCTGTTCTTCTCCGTTCAAGACAGCACACCGCAGCATATACTTGAGATAATCGGGGCGCATGCCGTACTCCACCATGTCTTCCATACACCAACGGTACGAATAGTTCAGCTTGCCATAGTAGAAATAGAGCGAACGACCTCCTATCAGCCGTAAATACTGATGGGTACGCTGTGCCATATAAGGTGTGTCACCGTCAGGATAGCGGAACATATCATCTGCCGCGCGCCCGAGTCTGTAAAGGGCAAGCCGGGTGAAAAGCACTTGAAGACGTGTGGGAGCGACATATGTATCGGATGTTCGGTCGGCACAGTCTGCCACATCGAGCACTGTTCTCCACTCCCCCTTGTCCACAGCCTGCTTCATGCGGAGTATGTATTTATAGTTCATGTCGCGACAAGTTGCAGAAAAGGCAAGACAACCAGAACCGACAAACAGCAGTCCTGAAAGGATGAAAGAAAGCCCCAAAGGCTTGCTTTTCTGCCTTTTGTCAGGATTTGCTGTCAGGAACATGGTGCAAAAGAGCAAGAGGCACGCAACAACCGACAAAGCCGGATACCACAGTTGTTTTTCCGTATCCGTCCACCGATAGTCTGGAAGACCTACAAGGCAGATGCTCTCTCTGCGTATCTGCAACAATCCGGATTCATAAAATGTCAAGGGAACAAAGAACGACGCAACAACAAGAAGCGTGAGTATCACAGAAAAAGTACGATTGAATCGGACACTATCCGATGGTCTTTTCCAAAGGAACACGACAGCAATGAGCAACGACAGCCACGCATAGCATCCTATTGCATAATAGCCTAATGTAGCGACAGCTATTATCCAGACAACTTTACAGATTTCGCCTGCAATCCCACCTAATGTACAGAAAAAACGAAATACCCAAGCGAGCAACAAGGCTGCAAACAAGCCAAGAGGCATACTGAATGCCGGGGCTGGCGACTTGAGCACATAAATCATGTAGCCAAGCTGCGTGTAATTGGCAAGCATGGCAAAGGAAGGAATCCAGCACAGAGCTTCGCTGCTATCGGCTATGCCGAACAGTTTTTTCCACATATAAGGCAAGAGCAGCAAGAGCAGAAGCAGGCACGAAGCGCCGAGCCGGGGAATCGCCAGACAGCTTTGCAGGAAACTGGCCGCAAAGGCAAGAAGTCCACCGCAACGGCTTGTCATGTCGTGTACAAACACATCGGTGATATAAAACGGTGTCATATCGGATGTTTCACACAGATATTCAGACATTTCTATCAGAAGAACATATATGCCGAACAGCAAAAAGAGTGCAGGATAAACGAAGCGCTTCATGAGATTTAAGTGATAAGATGTGTGAAGTAAAAACAGATTGAGCCGATAGATAAAAGCAAAGAATCAAGAAACAAGAACCGGATTCGCACCAACAAGGCGGTATCTCCAGGTCCTTAATTCCTGATTCTTAACTTTCTGTTTAGATAATTCTTATTTTCATCGTCTTGCCATCAATTCGCAAGAGATAAGTACCTGCATTCAAATCGAAAGAAACGGAAGTTCCGCAAGCACTTGCCACACAGACTCCGCTGACAGTATAGACGGTCACAACAGATTTTTCAGACATTCCGCTGATTGCCACGCAACCATCTGTGATGGTAAGGTCTGAATACAAATCTTGCACCCCCTTCACGCTCTTTATGCTCATCGCTTCGCCCTGTTCGGCCATCAGTTCCAGATTTTTAGCTCTGTAAGATTTGCTGTACATATCGGCTTCAATATATTCAGGATGCACCTCTGAGTCATAATACAAACCAAAGCTCTGGTGAATATTCTTGTCCTCCTCGTTAAGATAGACAGGAGTTCCAGACATCGTTTCATTCCCGGAAACAGAAAGACATGCACCATCACTGTAATTCTGAATATGGTAATATCCGTCTTCCTCAAGTACAAGCACCCACTTCTGCGAATCCTTGTCGGCTCCGGTCTGGAAACGGAGAGAACCGTACAACGATTCTGCAAACTTGCCTGTCGCCTTCTCTTCTATCTTATAGACATACGGAGTGTCTGTTTTATGAAACACAAAAACCACATTACCCTCTCCATCGTCTCCAAGAGAAAGAGATGCAGTAGGACGAGAGACGATGCGGTCGGAATTGCGCTCAAGGAGACAATATTCACCTCCGTCCTCCACTGTTGCAGCTCGTTTGTAACGATACATGCCATCGAATACACTCATATTCCAACTGTCATACCAACGCACTGCCGGATATCCGGAACGTACACTGACAGGCAACCATACATACTTGGAACTTCCGACATTGCTTGAGTTCCAACGGTCGCCCATGTATACAAAACATTTGTCTCTGCCCTGCACTGGGAACACGTATGCGCTTTGCGACTGGTAAGTGTTGTCCTTGCCCTTGTCCGTACAAAAGTTGATTCCAGTGCTTCCATCCGAATCCTTGAAGTCATTGCCACTGACCCATTCGCCAAGCAAGTCATAAGTATAGGCATAGCGCCCACGGTTCGGAGTCCATCCCGTACAGCCTGAGAAGAGTCCGTAGTAGATGTCACCAACCTTGAACACCGACGCAGCCTCATACTTTTTTCCGAGAAGCTGGAGGTTCTCCACCGGTGTCGGGGTGAGATAGTCATCGGAAAGCAACGCAATGTTGGTGTTGGTATTCATATTGGTTGAACAAATATGGTATGCCTTCCCATCAGTATCAAGAAAAAGCGTCTGGTCACGCGAATCGTGGCCATTTGGACGAAACACATCGACAAGGGTGTAAGGTCCTTCAACCTTATCCGACTGAGCCACACACACCTTTGCCTGACCATAGTCGCTACCGTTTTCCCAATGTACCCACATCACCCATTTTCCGGTCTGTGCATTATACACCACTTTTGGACGTTCAAAGGTACGTCCGTATGCAATGTCGCAGTTTTCATCAGTCATGGTTCCGGAAGGAGTCAATGCAAGCCCTACGCGCATCCAACTATAAAGGTCGGAAGAACGGTAACAGCTTACCCCATTACACACCATTCCATTTCTGTCCTCACCAAACCAATAATAGAAGCCATCGGCATACTGTACACAGCCACCATGCGCATTGATGGCAGTACCTTTCGTATCGTTCCAGTTGCCTCCGGGAACGATTGTTCCGCCATCGGCATTAGCCTCAGCCGCAAATGCCAAAGCTATAATAAGAGATGTAGAAATCAGTCTTTTCATATTCTGTTGTATCTTTCATTCATGTTGAACAAATTCTTCCAAAAGAAGAAAAGGGCAGTTCTCCCTTGCAAAGTTAAGGAAAAAACTGCCCTCCAACAATTATCAATATACTACTTTAATACTTTGCCTGTTGTTTTCCCAAATGACAAGCACGATATAAGTACCACGTCCCGGAAGAGCAATACCGGTATCTCCGACATAATCGTTAAGAATGCCGACTGGTGCTCCGCTCATAGTATAAACTACGACACGAGAATGTTCTTCCACATTGGCAAGCGTAAGCATACCGTCCATTACTTTTGCACGAACACCGCCCTTGCTGTCTGCATCTACAGCATCCACAGCAGTACTGATATCCTCGGCCGTAAGGCTTGGGAATGCCGGAGCAAATGCACCGGAACAGTCGAAATTGAAGTATGCCACATCAGAAGATTCATTCTGGAAACCAATCTGCGGTTTGACTACACGGCTGTAACCAGTCAACTTCATGTCATCTACTTTCAAACTGCTGATACTTGCGCCCCACTTGTCGCGCTCAAGATAACAGTATACACGTACCTGTTTAGTGGTAGCAGTCGTCTCGAAATCACAAGAATATGTCTGATAACTATCACTCGTTACAGGCATTGTAACCTTATTGTCTGCATTCTGCATATCCTGAATACAAAGGCTGCCGAGCATAGTGCCATCCTTCTTGATACCACCCTTAGCAAGAGCAGAGAAAGAGTACACCTCGTTAGGAGCCACATCGACAATCTGAGAAATCTCAGCAGCAGACCAGCCATCGCTCCACATATAGCGGTTCACCTGAAGCACATGGTTGTCTTGGTCAACCTCATTGCTGCGCTCCTCTGTCACAATCTGCTGAGTTGAGTTGTACTGGTCATATGGAAGAACATCCCACCCCTCGATGCGGTCAACTATGTTGCGCTTCGCGTTGAAGTTCCACTCGCCCTCGAAGCCCGGGTTCTTGATGAGGTTCTCCTCCACCTCGCCGTTCTCCACGGACCATTCAGGCTGGAGTCCGTAGTCGGAAGTGCGAAGAGTATCGACTGCCAGTCCGTCGCGATAGATGAACACACGGTTGTCAGGCGCAACAGCAAAACGATAGGTGTGATAAAGTCCGTCCGTATTATAGAAGGTTCCGCCGTTGGCAGGGTTGCTTATCCCCTCCTTGCGGCCCGTACCATTATACAGTCCAAGGCTCGTGGCGGTGATATAGCCCTTGAAACCGACTCCCCTGTCTGTCACGGCATAAGGCACAAGTTCCTTTGACAAATCATCAACCCTGGCTCTGAACTCCAAGGTATAGCCGTTGTCACCGGGGGCAAATCCGTCAAATGACATCTCCCCGTCTGTGCCACCTGCATAGACAGGGTTCTGCGAAAGGTCCTTCTGCTCAAGTTCTGTGCCGAGGCTGCCCACATTCACGTACGCGCGCATGTCGCCGCTGCGCAGGATCACCTTGCCGCTGTTATGGGCAAGAGTCGTCAGATTGGTAACAGTGACCTCGGCATTCCTTGCACCGGCAGACAGTTTAAGCGGATACACGGAAAAGCCCGCGGTGGCAGAAACTTGAATGTCGCCGGCCAAATGGGAAGCGTCGACAGTGAATGTCTCGCTGCTTCCCGTACCGGAAATCGTCAGAGTGTCGACAGAAGGGACAAGGGACGCCATCGCAGGGGCATACGCGCCCGTGTCGTCGAAGCTGAAGTAGGCGATGTCGGCATTCTCATTCCTGAAGCCTATCATATCGGAGGAGAGACGGCGGACGCCCGTCAGCTTCACGTCGTCCACATGGAGCTCGCTGATGCTCGCGCCCCACTTGTCGCGCTCAAGGTAGCAGTACACGCGGATCTGCTTCGTCGTGGCGGTCGTCGTGAAGTCGGCGGCATACTTCCGGTAGCTGTCGCTCGTCACAGGGATGGAGACCGCGTTGTCCGAATTCTGGAGGTCCTGGATGCGGAGGCTGCCGAGCATAGTGCCATCCTTCTTGATACCACCCTTAGCAAGAGCAGAGA
>CAZKOB010000009.1:42122-49816 GCA_964554265.1 uncultured Bacteroides sp.
GCTGGAGTCCGTAGTCGGAAGTGCGAAGAGTATCGACTGCCAGTCCGTCGCGATAAATGAAGACATGTCCATCCGAAGAAACCGCATAGCGGTAGGTGTGGTACTGGCCGTCCGTGTTGTAGAAGGTTCCGCCGTTGGCAGGGTTGCTTATCCCCTCTTTGCGGCTCGTGCCGTTGTAGAGGCCGACGCTCGATGAAGAGATGTAACCCATCAGGCTGCGCCCGTCACGGCTTACGGCATAAGGGCTAAGAAGAAGAGAGGGGTCGTCAACACGGGCGCGAATCTCAAACGTATAGCCATCAGGCCCGGGGGCGAAGCCCTCAAAAGACATCTCCTCGTCTGTGCCGCCTGAATATACAGGAGACAGGGAAAGGTCCTTCACGGGAAGAGGAGTGCCGACACCGACAAGACTGACATAACTACGAACGTCACCGCTGCGCAGGATGAGCTGTCCTGTCGTATTCGCAAGATTAGATACATTCGTCACCGTCACAACCGCTTTTTCAGTTCCGGCCTTGATGACAGAAGGAGAAACAGTAAAGCCTGTTGTCGCAGTGAGGGTCACATCTTGCTCAAGCCCTGTCGCCACGACAGTCAAGGTTTCACAATTACCTGTGCCTGTCAGTTCCATCACAGGTGTCTGTCCGGATGCTTCCTTGCTCATGGATGCACTGCGAATCATACCAAGATGTACAACCACAGGGTCCATACCGCCGGGATCCGGGGCAAAAGAAAAAGCCTGTACACAGCCAAGTCCGAACATCATGGACAAGACTGAAGATTTCAATACTTTTTTCTTCATAAGATTTTCTTTTAATAGTTAGTATTTTTGATTCATCACTTTTTCAAGTCTGAAATTAAAGCATTTTACCTCAATAATCAAAATCATGCACTTCTTTCTTTTCAAGCTTGGGGCTAAAGAATAAAACAAACTATATTCCAAAGCCCCATTCCTGAAACACAACAATCTTACCAATAATACCTCATATCCATTCAACTTAAAGTTTATGGCACAATTTCATTTGATTATCTTCAGCCGGTCGCAACCGTCAGCCATCACCACGTATATGCCTTTGGGCAGACACGAAAGAGAAAGCGAAGGTACATTACAGGCGGATGCCACAATCCTACCCTGCAAATCAAGAATCTCTATACGTCCGATATCCTGTCTGTCATCAGAGAATATACAACCAGAATACATACTATAAGAAAGTTTACGTTCCGTGTCGGGAAGAAGCTTACTCACGTTGTCGACTTCCTCTTCTGCCTCCCTTTCTACAACCATCCAACCGACTTTCTCTGGTTTCACCCGTTCGTACGACACCGACTTCTCTCTATCCTTGAATATTACAGCGGACAAGTTGTTCCGGCTCTTCACCCTGAGAGTAGATGTGATGGTATCTTCTTCGGTCTGCATTGCTCCGAACATCAAAGGAACAGCACTAAACTCTGCAGCAGAATAGTCTACTGTATATCCGCCTAAAAGATTGTCGCCCACAGCCGCATCTTCCGTCAGTCCGACAAGGACCTTCCGTCCGTCAATCTCGCCAATACCGGGAGTGAGGGCAAGAAAAGACACTGTTTCAGCCACTGACGCACCGACCGTCTCCCATTCTGCAGAAGAAACGGAACGCCCTTCAAACCTCAGACAGACTTCAAAACCGTCTTCTGTAACATTCCTTACCCTTACGGATGCAGCCGAAGCAAAATGCTCTGAGGTCTGACATGGAATCACTACAGGCACGACATCAAAACATCTGCCAAACGAGACTTTCTGCCATTGGGTTCCTACATTCTCGGCTATTGCAACTTGCGCATTCACTCCGTTCCAATCAAATTCCGAATGGCCGTCCCGACACGGAAGTACAGCGAAAGCCACTGTGTCGGGATTAACAAACGATGGTGAAAGTTGATAGTCCCATGTTGTCAGACGGAAATCGAACGAACGCGGCATTACTTCCCTGATTCTGCTGCCGAGCGGCATTTTATTGCGGTAAGTGGGGATACCCAACAACACCACCGGTTGTTCACTATAAGGAGCGGCAAACAACATCGGCGACCAGTTCCCGGTTATGCAAGTTTCATGCAGGAAAGGCTTGTCGGCTTTATTGGGCACACAACCCACACTTACCACATTCGATGATTTTTCACTTCCTGACATGGGAACAGACTTGACACGACAGAAAAAGCCCTTGTCCATACTGGCAGAAAGAGGCAACCTACATTCCATTTCCTTCTTGCCTGTAAAACCATCCGTTTCGAGCAAGGTGGCAATGGACGGATTGCTGAAATCTGAACTAAAGGAATACTCGACTATATAATGGTCTATCAATTCCATATTTTCATCACCCCAGACCAATCTCACTGCTCCATCCGCTGTAATTCCGCCATACGAAAGCAAAGGAGCCGTCCGCACTGTCCATACGGGAATCACCTCCTTGTCATGAGAGAAGAAATATCCGGGATTATTATCCTTATAGTATTCTCCTGCAGGCGAAAGTTTCGCATCAGGAAGTATGATGGCACGCTTGTCCTCCACCCAGTTATAGATGGAATACCGCTCTATGAAACTCGCCGTATCCATCACTGTCAGAATCTCCTTCAAGTCGCGTAACTGCTTGGCCTGTTGCTCCTCTGTGCCAGAAGGCCAGCCCTCATGAGTCCAGTTCGCCCCATTGTTCCACTCCTTTATCCATATAGGCCGCCCTGTGCGCTCATGTACTTCCCGGAGCCTGTCATACCATTCTTTCGCGCTGAGTCCGCCCCAATAGGCATGCACCACCACATAATCAACCCGGTAATTTTTCTTTTTTGCCTCCGACATGAAGTTGTAGAGCCAGTTGAAGTCTGTGGTTGCCGGAGAACCTAACCGATATCCGGTTTGTTGAAGCAACGGCCACTCTTCTATGGCCTTTTCCACACTCACATTCGACTGTTCGGTATGATCAGGCTCGTTGTAAGCCATCAAATGGGTTGCCTCTTCAATATCATACAATTGGGAAAAATCACCTCCCGCACCCCACTTCTCCGGCACGAACTCCTGATTAAGGCTCCGCCGCACGGCATTAGGATTTGTAGTCCAGTCCGTGGTAGCACTCCAGTTATAATACCATGTGCTGTTGGTGAGATCGCTCTGTTCACCCACATATTTCAACCCTTCGGGCATCGATGTCCATACAGAGCCTGCCCAACCTTTTTTCGACACATACTGCCATCGCATCACACGCACATAAGATACTTTCCCATCGAGCAATGCCGGAAGCTCGGAAAGTTCAAGGTCTGCCGTATCGGCAATAAAAACCCGGCTGTACCCCATTCCGTCTGCATCATTGGCAAGAGTTGCCATATAGCCGCGCTTGAGACGCAAAGAGCGTATCGTATTGTCTTGGCGCAAAGGCCGCACCAAGCCTTCCGGAGCATATTCCGGTGCTGAGTTGGTATAGAAATTATTGCATCGGTACTGTTCTCTATCTCCCTTGAAGCCGGGCTTCGTGTAAGTGGAAAGTGCATAATAGTCGGGCGACTGCGGAATGACTATTGCGCCCTGGCGATATATCGCCAGGCGCGCATTCGTCTCCAAATCCAACTGCTTTCCGTTAACCAAAATATTATCGCTAAACTTATCAAGAACTTCATTTGGCTTTATGTGGTCGAAAAAGACCCAGGCATCTTCCGATTTAAGATTAATCTTCACTTCCTCACCCAAAGGCTTGTCAGCATCTGTCAGATGCATGTCGATGGGTTCATCAAGTTTTACCGACTTCAACAAAGCCGGAATTACCTCAACTTTACGTTCCTGGGCATGCAGCATCACAGAACAGACTGCGGCAAGAATACATCCTGAGAGCATCTTCTTCGCCAACCAATTCGGTTTATGTGTCACAACATTCATCATTATGCAAAAATCTATTATCGAAGTTTAATATCTCAAACAGTATCGCTATCGGCTTCATTTGCCGAATGCATTGCAAATTTATTATACAACCAATATATTATAGAAGAAATATCATTTGTGAAAGTCCAAAAAGAAGACTTAAAACTATAATTCAACCTCATTTAATGAAAATTCGCCTTTTCATGCATGATAAAATACTGAAAAACAATCATACAAATGCTGTAAGAAGAGGAATAGCAGCCTATACCAACGTCATGTCCGTATTTCTGTCCCCGACATCAAGCAGCATACTTACGCGAGTTCGGTTTAGGAAAGTCCTGTAAAAGTCAGTAATCTTGCAATTTTTTTTGTATCCAGAATTTTTCATCGTGTCAAAAAGAAATCCTCATCGCATCTGCATATCATAAATTACGGGCTTTTTTGTGACAATCTGAAATGTTAAAATTCAAGCCTTCGTAGAATCGCATAAAATCGGCCGAACCCGACTGAAGTTCCATTTACGCGATTCTAAGGCTGTTTTCAAGCCTCAACACTTAATTGTAAAAATAATACAATTTCCGCTTTAAAAAGATACATTTATTTACATTCGCGCGTACATTGTCTGAAAAAAGAGTACGCTGGAAATAAATTTCGTTCACCTTGAAAATGGTTTTAAAGTGCCTTGTAAAAAATTTTTCAAGGTGAACAAAATTTATTTTCAAGGTGAACGAGTTTGAAAATGTCCGTTTTTCGGGCTGAAATCGGATATTGATAGAACTTGATTTCTTAAAAAGAATGAAATCAGATTTTCAATGCCACGAAAAACAAAGATGGATTTTGGCTGCGAAAAACAGGAATCTCAGACAAGAATTTTTATAACTCGCTGATTATCAGCATTTCCTATTTTTGCTCTTACCTGTGCTTTTTGTACCTAAAACTGCACAGTTTTACTAAAATAGTATTTTATTGATTATCAATCGCTTATCAGTAAATCTTCAAAAATTTGGCAGTTAGTTGAGTGTAAACGAATCTTAATTATGTTAATAAAACTCCGTTTGCTATGGGTGGGCTTAGTGTCAAAAAGAAAGAAGGAATGTTTTTGAGAAAAACTGCTGCTCTTGCTGGTGTATTCACAGACTCCTCCGTCGCTTGCGACGGAGGGCGTGGCGCGAAGCGACGGAGGAGTCTGTGAATACAACTGCTTATAACCACAAGATTTATAGGAAAAGTCTATAAATACAACAGCAAAATCACAAACAGAACAATCTTAAAGATTCAGATATTTTTTTGCCAGATGCAGACACATCTTCAATGTGCAACCGGCATTGAGTTCGCCACAACGAGTGTCGATGCTGTCCATCAATGCCTCCGCATCCTTTTCCGACAATATGCCTTCGCTCACATACTGACCGACGGTCCGCCTTTCGTGACACAACAACATCCGGGCCGCTTTATGAGTAAGCGCATAGCGGTAAGACACAGGAAACTCATGGGCAAGCTTTTCGATATGCTTCTCCACAGCTGAAATGTTCCGTGCAATCTCCCTCTTCAGATTTTCAAGCCGCGTCCTCTCTTCCGAAGTCAGCACCTCTGATGTCGCAAACTCATCCACCATCTTTATCGACTCTTTCTGTATGACAATGAAGCCGCGTCCAAGATCATAGCCGTTTGTCACCCGGTCGTGGAAATAACGGTCATACCACTGCATAAAGAAGGGTGCTTTCCTCAACAACTTCAAAGCAAACGGTTCGGAATAGTAGCTGAATATGGATTTTCGGTAAGACAACGGCATTGTTCCATCATGGTCGTAAAGTTCATCGAGCGAACCGGTAAGACGTCGAAGCGTGGTCGTAGAGATGGCTCCATCAACAAACAGGCTCCATGTGAACTGTCTCTCACGATTCAGTATCCGCAAGCGCATGTCTGCAAGCATATCCTTCATACGCATCTGAGCCTCCGGTGCTGTTTCCTTTTCAGGCAGAAACTCACGCACATAGTTCCAGTCGGCCTCAACCATGCCCTCTTTCTGTTTCAGTGTCTCATAATACTTCTCAGCCGTGTCCCTTGCCTTCTCTCTGATACTATAGTCCATCAGAATCTTTGAGGACAACACTTTTGTCAGCCCCATTTTGGCAAGGAGCCAGCGTGTGGTCGTGGCATTGACAGTAAGAGTCAGCGTCACAATACCGGCAGTGAAGAAAAGCACCTGTCCGCGAACGTCCTCCGGAATAGAAGTTGCATACGACACCATGAGCGCGAGAGTAAGCCCCAAGGCGCCACGCAGTCCGCCCCAACCGAGAATGACCGATTCGCGCACCGTAAGTCCGTAGCCGCAACGCTTCATGAGCGGGAAGAACAGAAGGATGACAATTGCGCGGACTATGTTGACCCCAATATACACAGCCACTGTGACCAGAAGGTTCATCCATGAGAAGTCTACTTTCATGGCAATCACAATACCGACAATGATGAATATAAGCGTATTGGCAATATAGGCCGTAAGTTCCCAGAAATGCTCCATAAAGCGGTTTACCTCCGCCTTGAAACGAGGCTTGCCCATGTATGTGATAGTAAGCCCGAATGCCACAAGAGCTATCACCCCGGAAAGTCCGAAGCTGCCCTGAGCAAGGAAGAAGGTGATGTAAGCAGCAAAAATGACGGCACTGTTCTGCACAAGGGCGTCGCCCTTCAGCTGCAGCAACAGCCAGATTGTGATTCTTGCCAGAAGAAAACCGAGCAATGCTCCTCCGGCGCAAACCCATAGAAACTCTACGACCGGTGAACCGAATGTCGGGGAAACGGCTGAATATGCACCGAAAAACATCATGAAGAGCACAATGCCTGTACCATCGTTAAGCATCGACTCCGCATCGACAAGAGTGGAAAAGCGCTTGCTGACTCCGAGTTCCTTCAGCAATGCTACAACTGCCACGGGGTCGGTGGCGCTAATCAGTGCACCGAACATAAGCGCCATGTTCCAATCCCATGCCGGGAATCCGGGTACAGCCCACTTCATCAGCATGACGAGGGCTGCAGTGAGTAACATCGCCACTACCATACCTGGTCCGGCAAGCAGAGAGGAGTTGACAAGCGTCTTCTTGAATATGTGCATATTCATCTCGTATGCGGCATCGAATATCAGCAGAGGCAGAAATATATAGAGTATAAGATTGGGGTCGGTATTGCCGGCCACATCTATAGATGAACTTAGGAAACCGATGCCATCGAGTGCACCGATGCGATCGAGTATGCCGATACCGATACCGAAACAGAACAGTCCTACGGTATAGGGGAAGCTGCTTTTCTTTAGCACAAACTTCATTATCGCACCGGCCATGAGACTGATCACCACAAAAAACAAAGGAGCCAGTAATTCTTCTGTATTCATATAATGCTTATTTTTATTGTTTGCAAATTCCGGAGCATATCTGCCGGATGTCATTCCACAAACAAACATCCGACAGATGGCAGTTGTTCACAAACATCTGCTTTTTCAGAAGAATTACCATGTCAGAAAGGAAAGGAATATCGGCATTTTGAATTGCGTAACAGTCGGCAGTGTTTCACAGAGTGTGTCTGAGGCGAGTTGCCTCAAGCCTGTAGTCTTCAGATGCAAAATCAGTTGTTTTTTTGCTGGTGTATTCACAGATTCCTCTTGTGTGATTTTAAGCTGATGTACTCACAGTGAAAACATCTGCTTAAAACAGTCAAAATCATGAGAGGGATCTGTGAATACACGTATCCATCCGAAAATGCCGTCTGTCACCGCTTCTTATTACCCGCTAACTTTGCGGTAAAAACGAATCATGCTTAATATCAA
>CAZKOB010000010.1:0-49613 GCA_964554265.1 uncultured Bacteroides sp.
TAGCCGATGTTGTCATATTTTGGAGATGCATCCTGTACTTCAGTTAATGCTTACCATATAGAAAAAGGGTATGGAGAAAAGCCCTCCATACCCTTTTTACTCTACAGGTAACAAGTTAAGTATTCCTATTCAATCAGAATACAACCTTTTCTGTCTTTACAGAACCGTCGGAATATACAGTCTTGCGGACAGCTATGCCTGATTCCGGTTTGACAACGCGTATGCCGGAAATTGTGTAATACTCAACAGCCACAACATTTTCGTCTGAACTTCCAACACCTTCTATACTGTTCTCTTCCGAATCAACAAAGATGCTGATGGTCTTGGGGAGATTCACAAGTCTGTCTCCATCACGGTAGCACGCAACAGCTGTATAGCCATCTCCCTCAGGCAGATTGACAATACCATTAAGGACAAGAGTACGGGTCTCTCCCACAGGAATACGACACGGAGCCGTGAAATACTGTGACGTAGAGGAAGTGCGTCCTTTCCATACACGCACACCTACTTCGTCATAGAAATCGGTCGTTCCTGTATTCTTCAATGTAACAGAGAATTTCGCATCACGATTCGCATAAACAGTACCATCCTCGGAAGACAGCAGCAACGGAGCGCTTTCATCCTCAAGAAGGACATCATTGCTTATGCCTGTGAAAGATATCGTCTTGCCGGCTATTTCCATATTGTACATAGTTATGTTCTTGTAATATGCACGTACCAGATTCACTCCTTCTTGTCCTTCATTCTGCGCTACGACACCTACCTGATATGTGCCGTCAGGAACATCCAAAGGAATGGATGAAGAGAAGCTCATCGCCGCCATAGATGTACCGATTCTGTATCCGGAAGTTTCAATACCAACCATGCCAAGAGTCATATAAAGTTCTCCGTCCTTATACAAACCAAGTCCCAATTTTCCATTGAAATTCACAGCATTGTGAGTAAGATTCGTGACATCGAACTGTACTGTGGCAGCACGAGAATAAGTGAACTTATTCGGACGTACAGTCTCTGCATCAAACCGGCTCACGTATGAACCTGTCGGTTCAGGTTGTACCCCAAGAAATATATTCTGAAAATAGTCGAACGCTCCGATTCCACCGCCAATTCCTCCCGTACCAGGCTGAAGGGCGGTAATCTCAAAATAACCGTCATACTGTCCCGCCCATCCCCAATTGAAATGGAACTTGCCTGTCGCGGCCTCGTAACCGTCGAGAACAAAGAAATGGCCGGCAACATCACCTGTTGTATTGCTCAATCCTTGGAACATAACGGGACGACGAGCGTTCAGTTCTGCAAATATTGCAGCCTTCCAGGCACCAAGAGTAACATTGTCTCTGCTTTCAATCAATATGTTGGGATTATATCCGAAATAATTGACAAGCGCCTGTGCGGCAAGTGCACCGGGAGCACCACTTGCCGTGCTAGAATATATCATGTCAACAGAAATACCACAATGATACATGAGAGTGGCTACAGCGTTACATTCCGCCTCTGAAGAAGCGAGACTGTATGTATTTGTCATATTGGCCCAATCATAGGTAGTCTCACCAAAGTTTGCCGAACAGGAAGGCGCATTGCTGTTTGTATGTTTGCCGATTCCCTTCACCGGATACTCATGAAACTTCATGGTCTGTGCCATACCTGTGGCAACACATCCCGTCATAGACTTACCGTCAGCTGTCATAGGACAGAATCGATTGTAAGGTTCGTCCTGATTCCAACGTGTCTGCAGGAGAGGTTCGACATCAGCCTGACTGTCTGAAACGGAGGTGTTTTCTGCAACAGTCCCATAGGCATTGGCCGCCGCCATCTCGCGCGCATAAAAATCAAGCCAGTATACCACACCGTCAGGAAGATTATTTGCGTCAAGCGAGCCTGTCATGGAATATCCAAGAATTTCCTTGAAACCATCGTCACCTGAAACAATGACATACCCGTCTTCTGTCCCTACATTATATATATAATAAGGGTTCAGTTCAGACTGCAAGCCTGTAGAAGTCCGGGCCTTGGCGCTTGCCATGACAGAGGTTTCAAGAGTCAGACGAACTTCTGTATTCATGTGGGCAAACTTCGGTTGCGCAGCTATAAAGCGAGCTGCAATCTCACGTGCCTGACTTGCACTGCGTGGAGCGGCTGTAGCTGACATGCCAACTACAGCTAACAACAATGTAATTAAACTTTTTCTTTTCATCGTTCTTTTTATGTCCATATAAAAAGCAAAACGGATCAAGGAGGCTGGAGCACAAGCGATACACATCCTCTTTAATCCGTTTTCACTTCAATTGTTTATTCGTTAAACGTGAACTTTATGTTGCTGAAACTAAAGAAATATCCGTGAGCCTGTCCCTTAGACGTATAAAGAATACCCAACATAGGATAATTGAATGTGATTGTCTTGAAGTCTTCGCTTACAGTACCTACAATTTCACCTTTCGTAGAGAAGGAAGAAGAGGAAGGAGCAGCAATGACAATGCTACACTCTTCAAGATCCGGATTCGAGCCGTCACTGTTGAAGTTCACACCTTCTGCCATCACCGAACCAAGCTGTATCTTCACTGTTGCTTTATTCGTAACTTCATTATAACTGAAATAAAGAGGGAAAGACAAGATATCCTGAACATTGCCGCTCCAATCCATCCACGGGCTGACTGTGTACGACAAGCCATACTGCGGATCATCATCATCGTAGACCTGAAGATTTACAGTCCATGTAACTTCCTCCAGAACTTCGCTCTGCAAGTTGTTCGCTGTTACAGTCCACTTACCTCCCATGCGATCATAAGGAAGATCATCATTGTCTATAATTGTCACCCGAGTTGTAGCAAGGCTCTCGTCAAGTCTTGCCCCTTTCACATCGGTTATCGTAACATCAAATGTGCGGTTATCATTGATGACATGGTCATCGACGGTCTTTATTTCAATTCTGCCTTCTGTCTTGGAAGCAGGAATTGTCACAGTCTTGGAAGTAACCAGAAAATGTTCATCCTCAACACAACTATTATCTACTACAGAAACGGCAACAGTAACTTCGATAGGGCCATTCTGCACACCTGTTACTGCAATAGGAACCGTATAGATCCCTTTGCTCTCCTTCACAGAACCTACAGGGTTCTTCATGCTCACAATAGCATCACCGGTGTTGAAACTGTCGTCATCGGAACATGCCATGAAGAACAGCGCGGAGCATGCTATTATTGCTAAAAATAAATTCTTCATATTGAATCAATCGTATTAAAGATTTAATTTGTCGAATATCCGGGATTCTGCTGGTTCTTTATCTGTGGATTCGAATCGATCTCATGACTTGGAATAGGCCAGAGGAAGCGATAATCGCCTGCCTCATATCCAAGCACATTGCCACCGCTCAGTTTGTCGATAACATACTCTGCTCCTTCCTGTGCTTCACCACGCTTGAAACCGATGTTCCAACGCTTGAGATCGCCCATGCGGAAGCCTTCACCGATAAGTTCACGATGACGCTCATCACGTATCTCCGCA
Organism: uncultured Bacteroides sp.; assembly: GCA_964554265.1. Lineage (GTDB taxonomy): Bacteria > Bacteroidota > Bacteroidia > Bacteroidales > Bacteroidaceae > RGIG8745. Next base: position 3,502 of record CAZKOB010000010.1, read on the forward strand.
ATCAACTCATTGCCGGTATAGATTTTATTTTTCAGTCCACTTATACGAGCCATCTGAAGAATATGGAGATAGCTGTTCGACAAGCTCTCATTGGTCTCTGCGTACGCCTCAGCGGCAATCAGATATAGCTCTGCACTGCGGAAAGGCTTCGAGATATTTGAGAAGTTAGAAGTCGTACCACTATACAAATCAGGATTACCCGGATATTTAGAGAAGAACGAAACATTAGCCTTACCACCGGTATTCTCTATCGTTCCTTCCCTGAAGAAGACATCCCATCTGGTATCATTCAAATCAAACAAATAGATTGTCGTATTGGTCGGAATATAATCAGGGAAAGAAGTATTAGACATAAATCTTTCACCTGTAGCAGAACCTTGATGGGCAAAGTCCATTTGCACTTGCCAAAGTACTTCAGTCCCTTCGTCATCACTCCAAAGAGTCTGGAATTTGCTGCCAACCGTAAGCGGATAACGACCTGTCGCTATAATATCTTCGGCAAGCCGTCCTGCGTCCTCATTATTTCCCATAGTGAGGTATACACGTGCCTGCATCGCCTTCACCACATCGGAAGTAATATAGTTCGACATAGAAACAGGCTCATCACCCGTTGCATCCTCATAAAGGGATATCAAGCTGTCTGCTGTCACAAGGTCGTTGTTGATCAACTCATAAGTTGCGCGTAAGGAACTTCTTCCCGGATATGTTGTGTTATCACCTGTCGGAGCATAGACTGTCTGAAGCGATAGTCCCATTGCCGGAGCGTCTATATCTGCAGCATTCTTATAAGAAGCGCAGAACTTGTCTGCAAGGTTTGCATAGCAGAAAGCACGCATGAAATAAGCTTCACCTGCATATCTGTCAAGTTCAATACGGTCGTCCTCCACCAACGCTGCATTGGCAAGTTTTTTACTTACCCCATCAATAAAGAAGTTCGTCTCAGATATAACCGAATACATACCACCATAGTAATTTCCGATTTCCTCTGTATTGGACAACATGGTACCGTTATAAAACTCCATCAAACGGTTACCATTACCGGATACAGCATGGAAATCATCCATTTGTATGTCGCCCAACACAACATAATTGCCGGTTGTAATGGAACGCATGTATGAATACAAGCCATTACGAAAAGCCTTGCAATCCTCTACTGTATTCAAAGCCTCTTTGTCCGGAATCGTACCTTCCGGCATCTTATCCATATCACACGAAGCCATAACTAATGCAACAGATGCAAGAGCCAAATATATTTTTCTCATGTTATTCTTACTGTTTTTATTAATTAGAAAGTAATTTCACAACCGATCGTGTACTCACGCGTATTCGGGTAATTAAACTGGATAACATTTGTATCTGGTTCCGGATCGTATCCGCCATAACTTGTAAACGTGAGCAAGTTACGTCCTGTAACATAAACATTGGCACCTTTCACAAATCCATTCTCTCCAAACCAATGTTTTGGAAGATTATAGCCGATGGTCAATTTCTTCAAACGACAGAAAGAAGCATTTTCAATGAGATGATCGTCCATCTGAATTAACTCTCCGGCAGCAGGTATATCTGTTATCTGTCCCGGAGTAGTCCACATGTTGAGCATATCCTTGCTCTGGTTGTAGGTCGCTCCATTCTGTGCATTCTCATAGAAGTAACGGTCGTTGTTCAATGCATATTTGCCAAGGGCGAATGTAAAGTCTGCACTTACAGAAAGTCCTTTCCATTGGAAAGTCGTACCGAAACCTCCGGTCCAAGGAGCAAAACGCTGCTTGCCTGTAAACACAGAGTTATTGTCTGCATCGTATGTCTTGGTAAGGTTGCCGTCTGCATCATACCACACCTGCGAACCATCGCGCGGATCAATGTATGCACGCTTTACAGTATAAAATTCACCGAAAGGTTTGCCAACCTGCAACTTCAGACCTGTATTGGAAATCTCATATTCATCAAGTCCGTTGAAAAGCTCTGTAATCTCATTCTTGTTGTAGTTTACATTCGCTCTTACATTCCAATACATGTCAGGACGGTTCATGATGTCATAACCAACCTCAAGGTCTATACCTTTGTTTACCATAGCGCCGATATTTCCCTGACCGCTTTCATAACCTGTGGTATATGAATAAGGAATAGACAGAAGCATGTCGGATGTTTTCTTATAGTAATAGTCGAGGCCTATTGTCAATCGGTCGAACAAGCGTGTCTCAATACCGAAGTTTGTCTGCGCTACAGTTTCCCATGTCAGATTATCGTTGCTCGGCTGTATCAGTACAATACCTGTATTGCCGTTATACTGTATGTTAGAACCGGAAACAAGACCTAAATAAGCATAGTCGTCAATACTTGAGTTACCGGTGGTACCATAGCTCAACTTCACGTCAAACTGGTTTACATATGGTTTGAGAGGGTTCATGAAAGATTCCTTCATGACATTCCAGCGACCTCCCACAGACCAGAAAGTAGACCAGCGATGATCTTTCGCGAACTTAGAACTACCGTCACGGCGAAGACTTGTATTGAAGAAATATTTTTCTCTATAATTGTATGTAGCTTCACCAAAGAATGAATTGAAGACTGTCTCCACAAACGACTGAGTGACTGTAGGCTCTTCTGTTGCATTCGACAAGAGCAGCAGACGAACATCTGTCAAACCTGCACGAGTTGCACCAAATCCCTCACCCTTAGTATAAATAGATTCATGACCAAGGAGCACAGAAATGTTGTGGAACGAATTGACAGAGAACATGTATTCTGCTGTATTTGTCGATGTTAATGTATAAGAACGCAAAGTTGATTCTGTCCTGTAAGCACTGGTTCCGTCTGAAAACATATCCACTTCATCCCCCATAGGAGAAATATAAGCATCGACAGGCTTCAATACATTGCTGAACTTCTCATCATAGCCAGACAAGGCCTGGGCTGCACGGATTGTAAGTCCTTTGATTGGAGTCAGCTGCTCATAGATACTTGCATCCAAGTGTACGACCTTGCTTTTGCGCGAACGGTTCTCATCAAGATAATACGGATTAAACAGTCTGCTTTCATGTAAATAATCCGCACGTCCATAGAATGTGGCATTATGCTCCTCGTCATACGTATAGTAACGTGGCGAATCGTCCGGACGAGCAAGACGAGAGAATATTGTCGGGTTGGTAGTATAAAGGCCCCCGGAAGCATTTTGCTCCGGATTTACCTCACTCTGATTGTAGCTCAGATTGACATCAAGCCCGACCTTGAAACATTCAGCCATTCTTATGTCTTCATTGAAACGCAGTGACTCACGGCTTATTGAAGAAGACGGCTCGATACCGTCCTTTGAGAAATGGTTGAGTGACAAATAATAATTTGTATTTTCTGAACCTCCTGTCACAGAAGCGTTTATATTAAATGTCGGAGCATTGTCACGATAAATATAGTCCTGCCAATCTGTGTCAATACCGTTTTTGGTAACAACGTCCTTGTGCTCCAGCCATGTGGCATTGTTCAGCAATGTAGGATCGAGCATCTCGCGAAACTTCATATATTCTGAAGCGTTCATCATCTTCACACCGCTGTTAATCACGTTAGACACACCATACTGTGCAGCAATTCTGACAGTAGGTTTCTCACCCATCTTTCCTTTCTTAGATGTCAACACGATGACACCATTGGCAGCACGCGAACCATAGATGGCTGTACTTGAGGCATCTTTCAAGACAGACACCGAAGCGATGTCTGAAGGGTTCAGTGCATTGAACACATCACTGGTAATCGGACTTCCGTCAAGTATAAACAGCGGAGTATTTCCAGCAGAGATTGAGTTGATACCACGCAGACGGATGACAGCAGAAGCTGCAGGTTCTCCTGAACTTGAGAGGACCGACAAACCGGCTATCTGTCCCTGAAGAGCGTCTGTAAAGTTGGCCGTGGGAATATTCTGTATCTTATCAGAACTTACAGCGGCTACAGAACCCACGATGGAACCTAACTTTTTTGCAGAACCATAACCTGTCACGATTACTTCGTCTACCAATTCACTATCTTCGGAAAGGACGACCTTCATCTGAGAACCGAACTTGATAGGCACAACCACAGTCTTCATACCCACAAAACCCACTTGTAGCGATTTTGCATTAGCCGGCACATTATTGAGCGTAAAGCTACCGTTCATATCTGTAGCACTTCCCACAGTCTCATGCCCTACAACCAGAACCGTAGCTCCCGGCAGTGGCGAACCGTCACTTCCATCAATGACAATACCTGTTACTTTCTTTGTCGACTGTGCACAAACCTGAGCAATAGCAATCAATGCGAAAGCCAACGACAATAGCAGTTTTCTACATATATACATATAATTATCATTTGTATTTATTTACGCACAATTCAGTTTGACTTTTTTGCAAAGAGTCAAACTGAACCATGCCCCAATTTATAAGCGTTTACTTTATTGCCTTAACCGTTTTCTGTGTATTTCCCTCAAAACGAAGAATGTATGTTCCGCGTCCAAGTTCAGCAGCAGAAACGGTGCAGTTTCCTGATGCAGGAAGATCCGCATTCTTCACGAGCTGACCGGCCATGTTGTATACAGATACAGAAGTTGCACAATTCGGATAATTAAGCCGGAGAGCATCACCTACAAATTTAGCCATCACATTTCCTGCCGACTCCACGGTTTCAATGCTGACAGAACCGTCACCTTGCAATACTGTCACATTCATTTCCGTACCCATCGATACAACTCTGACTACACCGCGACGTCCTTCCACTCCTTCAGGAAGTGGGTCTGCCGTAATGGCGAGAGAACTGGTAAAGGTCGTTTCATCAAATTCCTTCTCTACTTTGATCCACTCTGCTTCCGGATACAAATACCAGTTCTCAGGAGAAAAATAAGTCTCACATGCCACATTGACTGTTCCGCCTTCATTCGGTATGACAACCTCATCGCTGCCCAACGGATAAAGGTATGGGAATACGGCATTCATGCTGATATACATAGACACGCACATAGGGCCATATCCGTCCATTGACGGTATTCTTGAGGCTACATCAATCAAAGTGTAATTATCTCCATTGTTGTCCAAAGCCACGAAAGCATAAGACAAACCGGAATCATGGTTATAGGTCTGCGATATAGGAGCAATTGTCATAACTCCCGTCTGGTTGAAACCTTCTATAAACACGAAGATTGCAGAATCTATGTACAATGTCTTATCAAAAGGGAACTCCATCGTATAGAATACACTACCTTCAGAAGACGTCACCTTCTTTACATCTTTCGCCTTGATGGCAGTTGTTGCAATTACTTCTTCTGTAATCGCATTGTCTTCCACCTTATAGATTGTACAATGGAACTCTGCTGTAGTTCTTGCCGAAAACTCCATAAGCGAGAGCCAAGCTTCCGTAATCAGATATGGAGAAGCCGGCTTGTCGAACAAGTTGCCGATACCATGCACCTTTTTACCATTCCAGTAGTCTTCACCACCTGTTCCAAAGACATATTTTCCCGGTCCTGAAGCTGCAGCCCAATACTGCTTGCTGAAATCACAGTTTGAGGCACCATATACGACTTGCACGCCATTGGAATAAGTGATTCCTGTATGACCGCCATATTTCACATAGCCTTGCTTTGTATAGGTGTCCGTTCTGTCTCCGCCCATTACCTTCAACTGCGGATAAGTAACATAGTCCATGGCAGGCCCTACCGGCATGAGAAGATTCTCGTCAGTCGAAACAACCGTTTTACCTTCGGCATTCATATAGCTCCATTCAAACGATTTCGCGTCCTCATTCGAATGGTTCTGCCATGTAAGTTCTGCTTTTGCAGGAGCTAACATAAAAATTCCGCCTGTCAAATCCGGAAGCATAAAATCCGTAGAGAAAGCATAATAGAAGCAGCCTTCCGGAGTAAGATAACCGGCCTGTGGTAACAAGTCGCTGACACGGACTGCATCAAGCAGCATTGATGTACCCTTCTTTCCTGTATAGCGGAAAGCCACACGGATATTCTTGCCTTCAAACTCTGCGAGTGGGATAGAGAAATGATGCCATGCAAAATCCATCAGATTTTTCATGATTTCATTATCGTCTTCCATGTTTGTTTTTGCTATCAACTCATCAACATAGTCAGACATCTTCAGCACGCAAGTATAGTCATTCTCGTCAAAACTTGCCTGACGCCCCGACTCTCCCACGAGCACTTCAAGGTCACAAGAGAGACGATTGATATCAAATACCGTATCTGTTTCTTCTGCAAAATAGTGCAGGAAATACGGAGTAAGTGCCACATCGAAAGACAGACAGTTGGATGCTTTCACTCCTGCTATCATCGGAGAGACAATCCATTCATCCTGCTGCGGAGCCGGAGTGATGACAGTCTTGTTGTCTGCACCCAGAATATCACTGCTATAAGGTATACATGCAACATAATTGCCGGAAGTAGCATACGGAAGATAATATCCGTCACCCTCATAAATCTGCCAAGTCGGATTATATCCCGATACAGAAGAGATAAGACTCTCGTCTATATTCGATTTCTCTCTCCAGGTACTCGGCAGATAGTCGAATGCCACACCATCCCAACTGCTCCAGTTCTCAAAGAAGAGTGTGTCCTCCGCCGTATAGTTTGCCTTGCGCAAATACTGACCGGCTTTGTTGCTTGTCTTGCGCAGCTTTGTCAAGGCCGATTTTGCCGCGCGGAAGTCGGGCTTTGCCTTTGCCAGCGAAACAGCACCAATCGCGGAGACTTTATCACCCACCCTGCGGACTTCATCCTCTGTCACAAAATAGCTATGTGAACGACTGATAAAAGGATGATCCACTTTCTTGAAACTGCCGTTGAATGGCTTGACCGCAGATGTTCCGGCATTTACATCCTGTGCAAACGAAGATGCGAATGCCAACGTAAAAGCTGAAAAGCTCAAAGTAATTTTTTTCAAGTTCATTTGATCAACGTATATACTTATTGTTAATTTTCTAATAAAACAGTATCAGGTTATAAGATTCCGGAAACTAATAATGCGCCTGAGCGACTCTTCTCCCGAGGTGTTTTTATAATTTCAGAAACTTACAACCTATCTTTATAGACGAACTTATTTAACAGCTACTTTACCGCTGTAGTTCTTGCCGTCAGCCTTCAAATTGTAAACATACACACCGGCAGGAAGAGCCGAAAATGAAACGGCGCCGTTTCCTCCCACTGTCTTGTGCATTATCGCTGCACCATTTGCAGAATACACATCAAGGGTTCCGGCTGCAGAAAGAGTGTAGCAGATGCCTTCGGCAGTAGCGTTTACCGCATTGTCTGCAGAAACACCGTTGACGCTCAGTTTGTTCTCAGGATCGCAAACGAAAGTCAGCACTAAAGAAATCTCTTCGCTTCCGGCTTTCACTGTAAGCTTTATGTGACGTTCTATCGGGTATGTAGGAATACTACCATCATATACCTCACCATCCATAATCATCACAGAGCCAAAATTTATGTGTATTTCTGTATCAAGAGAAGAACCGGCTTCCATCTTACTGCTTTTTGTCACACTGTAAGCATTCATACTTGCCAATGGCTCACAATTTCCACCAAAGCAAATTTGTGCTGTTCCTTCTACAGTCTTACCACTTATATTATCAAGGTCTTCTGCTGTTACATAAACAGTCTGATCTACTGTGGTTTTGACGAGTATTTCAGGTTCCATTGCATACACATGCGAATCAAAAAAATCACCGGGAACAACAGTCTTTATTTCATCTTCAGTATAGTTCAGCGTATAATCCTTACCATTCTCCATTGGTACCCCATCCACACTGACCTCAAGTGTCTGTGCAAAAGCAGTCGTTACAGTCAGCAACGTAGCTGCCAACAAAGTGTAAATCTTTTTCATTCTTATTCTTATTAAATTCATTTATTATTCATTCTTCGCAGAAAATTCTACCGGAGCTTCAACAACTTGCAGCACACCTTCTTCATTGTTATACACGAATGCTACAACCGAAAGGTTTTCAGGATTCCAATAATTCAACTTATCCTGCAATGTAACATTGTTCTTATGCTCAGACATGTCAAAAGTATGTTGTCTGGTTTCATCTATATTGGCATCAAGTGCAACCACTTCGCCCCATGTTCCGTTTACACTGCTGCGGAATACATGGTTATGCACATATTTACCGTCATAACTTTTACTTTCAGGCATAAGTTGCATCCTTACGATACCGCTCTCCGTAATCCACAGCTGAAGGTTTCCGTTGACATTTTCAACAGACCTCATGACTGTATTTATAGTGATGGAAGTACTGTCTTCCGACAATACCGCAGAGACTCCAATATTAAGCTTGGCCTCTTTCTTCAATTCTTCTGCCACCACACTGCTCCATTCCGCATAGTCCCAAGCAGAGATCTTGTCAATCACACCCTTAGGATAAGACATGATATTCCATTTATTGGCATACTCATCTCCTTCCTCCGTCTTAAGTCCCATCGGGGACATTATCGCAGACGCTCCGGCATGTATGCTGACAGCAATAATGGCACTACCGTTTTCTCCGGCCTTCAGTTGGTCAATCACATCATGCGCATTCGGACAGTTTACACAGTTCTGTCCCGTGAAATCCTCGATAAGCACATTGCGCTTCACCTCAATGGCATCTCCCACAACATAACGCTCGTTCTCATCGATGGAGTCGCATGCCGTAAAAGCTGCTGAAGCCACGGCAAATGCACACAACATATATGATAATTTTCCTGTCTTCATATCCTTAGAAATTGAAATTGTAAGAAACTTGGAATCCTTTGCTTGCCGGAACCCAGCGGCATACACCTCCCGAGCAGTTATATCCGGCGCGGGTGCGGCCGTAACCTGCCATAATGCGGTGTGAACCGATATTATAAGTTATGTTGCCCATATAATAATGTTCCTTGTCGGTGTATTCGCCATTCAGATAAGGATGTCCGTACATATCGCTCACCGTAAACATGAAGTGCGGAAGCACCGAGAGTTCAAGCAGACCATACACCCAGTCGCCGCTCTCGTGCTTGGTGCCCAGATACTGGGCCTCTGCACGCAAAGTCATCTTGTTGTTGAACTGGTACTTACCTTCTGCCACAAAGATGTTCGACTTAATCATGCCGCCATGGCCCTCTACGATAGTCTGGTTATACCGCTGGTTCATATACATGAAATTCAGCTTGAAGCTCTTTGTAAACTTCTTCTCCAACTGCACATTGATGTCCTGATAATACGCTTCGTCGCTCATGCCGAAGAATTTTGTCGTATATCCATCCGTTCCAATCTGAGTACCGTGAAACGGCTCCACCGTTGTATAGTCGAGACCGCGCACATGACTGATGTTCAGCTTGAGCTTCGTGCCGTACTTTCCTCCCAACGGAGTCTTGCGCTTGAAAGTATATCCGAACTCGCCCTGAAAAGCCCATTCGCCCGGAACAAGGCTCGGGCTGACGGTGCCGATTTGCGTGGCATACGGATAAAGAGCCGCGAGCGCGTATGTATGCTGATAAGCAAATGTCGGCATGTTGTTGATGAATCCCGATGCCAGGCTCATGCCTCGCTGGCTGCGGAACGACATGTCCTCGCTGCGCTTTGCCTGTACGAGCGCGCTGAAACCGGTCTTTGAGTAAGAAGCAGACAGCATCACCGCATTTCCCTTATGATAAATGTATCCGTTGTCCGCACATGGGTTGTCGTCTCGCCATGCATATTCTCCGAGAATGCTGAAATTGCCTTTCTGGAAACGGGTGCGCACATCAAATGCGTTTACGTTACGAGGAAAGTTGGCATAGAAATTGGTGCCGGGGATACCCACATCAGCAAAACCGTCAGGATGCTTTTTCTCATTTTTCAAAACCCATGAGCCTCCCAGCATCCAAGTGATGCCGTTATCGTTCATCTTCTTGAAATACTCGTCGAGATTCACCTCCAAGTCTGCACCGTATATCCACGAGTCCGTGCTCCAGTCCCAGCACTGACGCTGCACACCTGCCAAAGCCGTGAACTGTATACCTTTTATATTGTTCAGCTTCAGGCGTCCGCCACGCAACGCGTTGTCTATTCCGAGACTGCGCTCTTCGTATGTACGCAAAATGAAACCACTGCCGAACTGTTCATAAAAGTCTCCGGCTGTAAGTTCCATTCCTTTGTATTTTCCTTTCACATAGATATGCGGAACACCCCACCCCTTGAAATCGGGCTTGAAATTTTCCACAAAACCCGGAAGGGGATGTTCAAGATACTCAAAACGTGCACCGGCATCCACATACTTGCTAATCATGCTAAGATCGACATACGTATTTGTCAGCACATCATCATTGTTCTTGTCGTCCGTTCCGATTTTCTTGTCGGTCTCCGGCACAAGAATATCACTCTGCACACTGCCGTGGAGCGCTATTCCGCCATCGTTCTGCGCCATTGCCACGGAAACGGAAGACACGGCAACAACAGCAGCTACGGCCAACCTGCTATTCAGTTTCATCAAATCTATATAAGTGTTAGGGATTCTGTTTTATTTCTTTTCGGAAATGAGGTCACGCAGCTTCTCTATGATATGCCCTTCAGCTCCCTCCGTATATCCGCTACGAGATTCGGCTATGGTTCCGTCGCCGTTGACAATCAGCACATGAGGTATCATCTGTATACCTAACGCACGGCGGAAATCGCTATTCGGATCGAGCAGCACTTCATACTCCCAGCCTTCGCTATCAACCATAGGCTTCACCTTGTTTATGTTCTGTCCCTGATCTATAGAAATAGCATAAAGCTTCACCCCTGTCTCGTCCTGCCAGTCTGCATAGACCTCATTGATGGCTTTCAGCTCACGGTTGCAAGGCTTGCACCATGAGGCAAAAAAACTAATCACAAATGGTTTGCCGTCATTGTTCAACTTGGATGTATCGACAGTCTTACCATTAATATCCTTCAATTGCACAGATGGCAATTGTGCAAATGAGGCTAATCCAGCTAATGCAAATGATATTGCGCAAAATATTTTTTTCATTTTGAATTAGTTTTATAGAATTTCCCCACAAATTTATCACATTTTCTTTGAAATCCAATCCGACAGGTCATAAATTATGGAAAAAACATAAAGAATGGTACATTTTGGAAGACAAACGCAATTTTTTAACCTCCAAATACTCTTGTCGTGTTATTTTGCAATGAATGAAAAGTTTCCTTAAAAACAAAAATCACAGGTCCTGATTTCGGGGAAAAAGCAGGTTAAGACTCACAAGCATTTAAAATCCATCTGGTTATAATTCCAGCGTTTGCGTTTTCGGGGAATGCGCGGAAATCGCTTCAAAAACAGATGCACAGTACCCCATATTCTGCCGGTTTTGGGCGGGAGTTTCACAGACTCCTCTCACGGTTTGGGCGGTTTTAAGCTGTTGTTTTCACAGACTGCTCTCATGACCTCGTCATCGTGCCGCCCAAACATTCTCACCGGAGAGTTTCGCACTTTCTTCGATGCCTTTTCATGGGCATCGGCCTCATAAACCGGATTGGTCATTCCCACCGTCGCGCCATCCGATTGTCACAAATTACGCGTTTTTCTTGACAATCTGAAACGTTAAAATTCAAGGCTCCGAGAATCGCATAAAATCGGCCGGACCCGACCAAAGTTCCGTTTACGCGATTCTGAGGCCGTTTTCAGGCCTTGAATCACAAATGCAAAAATAGTATAATTCACATTCCGAAAAGATACATTTGTTCACATTTGTACGTGCCTCATCTGAAAAAAGAGTACACAAAAGGCCGATTTTCAAGGTGAACAAAATTTGTTTAAAAGGCACTTTAAAAACATTTTCAAGGTGAACGAAATTTATTTTCAAGGTGAACGAGTTTGAGAACCTCCGTTTTTCGGGCTGAAATCCGGTATTGCACAAAATCAATTCTAAAAAAAATCAAAATCGGATTTTTCAATGCCGTGAAAAACAAAGACGGATTTTGGTGGCGAAAAACAGGAATCTTGGACAAGAAATTTTATAACTCTCTGATTATCAGTACATCCTATTTCTGTTACAGCCTGTACCTTTTGTACCTAAAACTGTATCGTTTTGCTAAAATACTATTTTGCTGACTGTCAATCGTTTATCAATAAAACTTCAAAAAATCAGCTATTATTCCAATGTAAACGAATCTTAATTATGTTAATAAAGTTACGTTTACTATGAGTGAATTTAGTGTCAAAAAGAAAGAAGAATTGTTCCTAAGAAAGACAGCTGTTTACAACCATAAGAATTACAAGAGGAGTCTGTGAAGACAACCACTTACAACCACAATAATTACAAGAGAAATCTATAATTACAAGAGAAATCTATAATTACAAGAGGAATCTATGAAAAAACCGGCAAAAAACCGTTAAAAAAAGAAAAAGGTCTTCATTTCTGAAGACCTCGCTTAGTGATTCGGAAGGGATTCGAACCCTTGACCCGCAGCTTAGAAGGCTGCTGCTCTAATCCAACTGAGCTACCGAACCATCCTTATTTGTGGCTGCAAAGTTAGTAAATATATGTAAACCCAACAAACTTATTTACATCTTTTGAAGAATTAAAGAATATATTTATTAAAGGCCTAAAGGTTTGAGTGCGGCAAAAGACCAAGTTCCAACATCAAAAGTACCCTATACAGATGTTTTATGAATATTCTTTAATAAACCCTTCCGGCAAGTATCAAGAAAAAAGACATCCGACAGGAATAGGTCCGCCCTGTTTTGAACACAGCCTGAAAATCAATAACAAGACTTCCCGGATGTCCTTCAACTCCAAGCGGACCTTGTCCGTATCAAACATCTTCTGTATCACCGGCTGTCAAGAATCAGTCTTCCATCAGTTTGCGATACCGAATGCGCTTTGGCTCTTCAAGTCCAAGACGCTTTGCCTTATTGGCCTCGTAATCAGTATATCCTCCTTCAAAATAGAATACTTCCCCGTTACCTTCAAAAGCAAGTATATGGGTACAGATACGATCAAGGAACCAGCGGTCATGGCTTATCACCACAGCACAACCGGCAAACTGGTCAAGTCCCTCTTCAAGTGCACGCAAAGTATTGACATCTATATCGTTGGTCGGTTCATCAAGCAAAAGAACATTGCCTTCCTGTTTTAATGCAAGCGCCACTTGCAGACGATTGCGTTCTCCACCGGACAGCACACCGCATAGTTTTTCTTGATCTGCACCATTAAAATTGAAACGAGACAGGTATGCACGCACATTGATATCACGGTTACCCATGCGTATGGTTTCATTTCCTTGGCTCACAACTTGATATACAGTCATCTGAGGATTTATATCCTTATGCTGCTGGTCCACATAACTGAGTTTAACCGTCTCACCGACTTCAAATGTTCCATTATCCGGGGTTTCCAGCCCCATTATCATGCGGAAGAGAGTTGTTTTTCCGGCCCCGTTAGGTCCTATCACGCCCACAATGCCGTTTGGTGGAAGAACAAAGTTCAAATCACGGAAAAGAGTCTTCTCTCCAAATGATTTTTCTACATGCAACGCCTCTATCACCTTGTTTCCAAGTCGCGGACCATTAGGGATGAAGATTTCAAGCTTTTCCTCTTTCTCCTTCTGATCTTCGTTGATAAGCTTGTCATAAGAGTTCAGTCGCGCCTTCCCCTTTGCCTGACGCGCCTTAGGCGCCATCCGTACCCATTCAAGCTCACGTTCAAGTGTCTTCCTGCGCTTGCTTGCGGCCTTTTCTTCTTGCGCCATGCGTTTTGCCTTCTGATCAAGCCACGACGAATAATTTCCCTTCCACGGAATACCCTCGCCGCGATCAAGTTCAAGAATCCATTCCGACACATCATCAAGGAAATAACGGTCGTGTGTAACGGCAATGACTGTGCCTTCATATTGCTGCAAATGCTGTTCAAGCCAATCTATGCTCTCCGCATCAAGGTGGTTGGTCGGTTCATCAAGCAAAAGGACATCCGGTTTCTGCAACAAAAGACGGCATAAGGCAACTCGTCTGCGCTCTCCGCCTGACAGGTTCTCCACGCTCCAGTCTGCCGGAGGACAACGCAATGCATCCATCGCACGTTCAAGCTTTGAATCAATATTCCACGCATCTGTGGAATCTATGATATCCTGCAATTCTGCCTGACGCGCCATAAGCTGATCCATTTTGTCTGCATCCTCATAATATTCCGGCAAACCGAATTTGTTGTTTATCTCATCATATTCAGCAAGCGCATCATATACATACTGAACCCCTTCCATGACATTTTCCTTCACCGTCTTTTCCGGATTCAGCTGCGGATCCTGCGGAAGATAACCTACGCTATACCCTGGGGACCATACCACTTCTCCCTGAAACTGTTCGTCTATTCCGGCTATGATTTTCATCAAGGTAGACTTACCTGCTCCATTAAGACCGATAATACCAATTTTCGCCCCATAGAAGAAACTCAGATAAATGTTCTTGAGAATCTGCTTCTGATTCTGTTGAATGGTCTTTGATACCCCGACCATCGAAAAAATAACTTTTTTGTCGTCTGTTGTTGAAGCCATATTGTTACATATCTTTTCTTTATTAGTTGTTCTTTTTTATTTATTACCCGACATCACAGTCTTGTCCTCATCATCAATCCTGTCCGAAAGAACCATGAGAGCAACATCATACTTAAGGGGGTCCGCGGAATCCCATTTCCTAAAGATACTCGTCAACTCTTCACACGCTTTCCATGTCGGACGTTTATTCTTGAGTACAGACTTTGTCAGCTGGCACACATGCACGTCCATCACAGCATACAAATCCGACTGTGAGCGACTTTTCCATATATGAAAGTCCGGAGCGTCCGAACGTGTCATCCAACGGACGAACATACAGATACGTTTGCATGCCGACCTATCCATTGTTCCCACCCTCGCGTCCGATAGCCAGGTACATATTGCAGCTATAACATCCCGAGTCGGCATTCCGTCAAACACCTCTTCCATAGAAGAATGTCCCTGCAAGACATTCCTTAGCTTGCGACAAACCTGCTTGAAAGTATCCGCATCAAGGGTACGGTATACACAATTATTCTTGGCTGTCACGTAAGAATATTCAAATGCACCGGACATAACGAACCGTGCCGGCCGCCACTGCATCTCATCGCGAAGCATTCTTTCTGCCACCCGACATATCGCCTTCCTATGTCCCCACGCTATCATTGCCACGAAAAGCGCACCAAGCTCGATGTCAAGTTGTGTGGCCGGATTGTCAGGTTCAGACCTTATATTCTCAACAAGCTTATACACCACTCCGCAAGGGTCTACCCTTCTGAAAGCCTCAGCATCAAAAGAGCCGGCATATATTCTGTCGAGATTCTCCTTTGTTATGCACCTGTCCACCATGCCACATCCTGTTTATTTTATGTTTTCACACTCTTCTATCCATGCCGCGGCACAGGCATCGCTCGGCATCCTCCAGTCTCCTCTCGGGCTAAGACTTACACTGCCCACTTTCGGGCCGTCAGGCAAGCACGAACGCTTAAACTGCTGTGTAAAGAATCTGCGGCAGAATGTTTTCAACCATTTCTTTACAGTGTCCTCATCATAACACCCACACTTGACAAACGCGTTGTGTGCAAGATAGTAAATCTTCGCCGGACGGAAACCGTAGCGCAGGAAATTATACAAAAAGAAGTCATGCAATTCATAAGGTCCCACAAGATCTTCCGTTTTCTGCTTTATCTCTCCGTTCTCGTCGGCAGGAATCAGTTCCGGGCTTATAGGAGTGTCTATGATATCAAGCAGAGTTGCTCTTGACTCTTCATCAACACTCGTATTGGCCACCCACGTCACAAGATGCTTTACAAGTGTCTTTGGTATAGAGCAATTGACACCATAGTTCGACATGTGGTCTGCATTATATGTGGCCCACCCGAGCGCAAGTTCTGACAAATCTCCTGTCCCGACAACAAATCCTCCTGTCTGATTCGCCACATCCATAAGAATCTGAGTCCGTTCACGAGCCTGTGCATTCTCGTATATAACATCATGAATGTCTATATCGTGGTTTATATCCTTAAAATGCCGGATACAAGCTTCCTTTATACTTATTTCCCTTATTGTTATACCCAGCGAACGCATCAGCGACAGTGCATTTCTATAAGTACGTCCCGTCGTTCCGAACCCCGGCATCGTAATTCCCACTATATCCTTTCGGCTACGCTTCAGCTTGTCCATTGTCTTCACGCATACAAGCAGTGCAAGAGTTGAATCCAGACCGCCGGAAATGCCCACTACCACTGTCTGCGACGAAGTGTGGACAATACGCTTGGCAAGTCCGCTGACCTGAATCGCAAATATCTCTTCACAACGCTCTTCAAGCACCTGCCCTCCGGGAACAAAAGGATGAGGGTCTATATATCGCGTCAAAGGAGTATCCTCCGGCAGCACGGTCGGCTGACAACTTACATCGACATAATCCTCCAACCGGCACATGCGAATACACTCCGCAAAGGTGGTGTTCACACGACGCTCCACCCTCAAACGCTCCACATCTATTTCTGATATAACAAGCTGCTCCTCCATGCAGAACCTTCCACTTTGGGCCAGAAGCGTGCCATTTTCATAGATCATGCCATTCCCGGCATATACAAGGTCTTGGGTCGACTCACCGAAACCTGATGAAGAGTAGACATATCCGGCTATACATCGCGCCGACTGTTGCGCAAGCAAGGAACAAAGATATTCATGCTTGCTTATCACCTCATTCGTGGCTGAAAGATTAAATATTATCTCCGCACCCTTCAAAGCAAGTTTACAGCTCGGCGGAATCGGCGCCCAAAGGTCTTCACACAATTCCACGCCAAAAGAGGCCTGTACCGTATGGAAGATGATATTACGGCTAACAGTCACCGTTTGTGCACAAAGATGAGTGGTTGTGTCCGGATAGCAAAGTGAGGAGGCGAACCACCTTTTCTCATAAAATTCCTTGTAATTCGGCAGAAAGGTCTTAGGCACCACCGCCAATATTTTTCCACCCTGTATAACCACAGCCGCATTCAAAAGAGCGGCATCCATCTGCACCGGCATCCCCACAACGGATATGATGTTAAGAGAACGTGTGAAATCGAGCAGTTTGAACAATGCATTTTCGCAGTTGTCGACCAACAGCTGCTGTGCAAACAAATCACCGCACGTGTATCCTGTCATACATAGTTCCGGGAAGCAGATAATCTCCACACCCTTACCTTCTGCCTGAATAATCAGGTTTTCAATTTGTTTCTCGTTATAGTCGCAATCCGCAACCTTCAAATTCGGTATGGCTGCCGCCACCTTTACGAACCCGTAATTCATATCTTCTATGTTTTATAGTTCTAAGAAATAAGCCTCCCTTTTGAAAAAAATGTCATTAAGAACAGGATAAACTATATCTCTGAATGACGGACAAAAATACAAACAAAAACTCACATTACAAAATTAAAGAAAGCCCTGCAAAAAGTTGGAAATCTTGCAAGTTTTTTTGCAGGTGTTTTCATAGACTTCTCTTGTGATTTTAAGCAGATGTATTCACAGACTCCTCCTATTTGTGTTTTTGTGATTTTGTGGGTGTATTCACAGACTCCTCCGTCGCTGCGCGCCACCTCCCCTAACTTAGGGGAGGAGCCTGTTTACTCAGCAGATTTTAATGCTATTATATTGGAAACCAATATATTAACTCACTATTGGTTTTCCAACGAGCAAGGCAACTAAGCTCCTCCCCTAAGTTAGGGGGAGGTGGCGCGAAGTGACGGAGGAGTCTGTGAATACACCAGCAAAAGCATCCGTCTTTCTCTGGAACATTTTTTCTTTCTTTTTGACACTAAGCCCACTTTTAACTGACGGAGTTTTATTAACATAATTAAGAATCGTTTACATTCAACCGATTGTCAAAATTTTGAAGGTTTGTTGATAAACAACTGATAATCAATAAAATGCTATTTTAGCAAAACGATGCAGTTTTAGGTGCAAGAAGTACAAGCGAAGATAAAAATAGGACGTATTGATAATCAGCAAGTTATAAAATTTCTTGCCCAAGATTCTTGTTTTTCACTACCAAAATCCGTCTTTGTTTTTCGTGGCATTGAAAAATCCGATTTCACTCTTTTTAAGAAATCAATTTGTGCAACATCCAATTTCAGCCCGAAAAACAGACCTCCTCGAACTCGTTCACCTTGAAAATAAATTTCGTTCACCTTGAAAATGTTTTTAAAGTACCTTTTAAACAAATTTTGTTCACCTTGAAAATCGGCCTTTTGTGTACTCTTCTTTCAGGAGAGACACGCGCAAATGTGAATAAATGTATCTTTTAGGGATGCAAATTACGCTATTTTTACATTTGTAATTCAAGGCCTGAAAACGGCCTCAGAATCGCACAAATGTAACTTCAGTAAGGTTCGGCCGATTTTATGCGATTCTCGGAGCCTTGAATTTTAACGTTTCAGATTGTCAAGAAAAAACCGTAATTTATGACAATCAGATGGTGCGACGGAGGGAATAACCAAGCCGGTTTATGAGGACACCGGCCTTGTTGCAGCGTGACAGCCGGACCGGTGAACAAGGTATATAGATCTGCACCCGGCTTCGTCACTTCACAGAATCAGTCTTCAGCTCGGCAGACTTGATTTCTTTCTCCCTCTTTTTCCATTTCATCAGATTGCGCCAAGATTCAAAACTCCGCTGATAACTGATACCGATACCCTGAGTATTCAGTGTGGCTTTGGTGAAATATCTGTCGTTCATCTGGTTGTATGCCTTTATATAGGTATGTCCGTTCTCTGTTATTCTCCATCTCACATCAAAATCTCCCACGAAATTGGAAGTTTGGGTCAACGCATTGTCACGGTATCCAAAATTTCCGTTTATAAGCAAACGGTCATTCAACAAACTACCGGAAAGCATACCTTCCACGTCTATATCTTCCCAGCCATGTTCGCCTGTCGTAAATCCCGCCCCGAAATTCCATTTGCGGTTTTCTCCCATCATATTGGAAAGCATCTGGTTAATCTGTCCGCTAAGTGTTGAGGATATCAACGAATTAATGGCTTGCGACGAATTGGCATCTCCGTTGGCTCTCGCAAACTCATTGGTATAGAATCGACCGACTCCAAGCAAATAGATGATCTGCATATTCATCTCCTCGTCCGAACTTATCATACTGTACACAAGCTGTTTCGTTTCATCATTGACAGTAGGAAGCTCGATGTTGAACTTGAAGTTCATATTGCCCAACTGCCCCGTGATATCAAGAATACAAACCACCTTGACTTTGTTGTTCTGTATGTATGCTGTGCTTGCCGTAAGATCGCTCAAAGGGACCGAGCTGAGGGTATGGTGGCAGATAAGATGAAGATTGGCATCAAATGGGTTTCCGTTGAATTTCACCTGACTGCCATTCTGTATGACAAGGTCCCTGAATATCAGTTCCTGCAGAAAAAGCCGATACCTTCCGCTCGTAATATTGTAGTTGCCAAACAATTGGAAAGAGCCCTTGTTATGATAGGAAGCCCGCAGGCTGGCATTTCCAAATGTGTTTATATATCCATCCTCTGTATTATCCATGCGAAGCTTTATCTCACAATCCGGAGTCAGGGAAATACTGAGATCCATAAAAATGTCTCCCTCATATTCGTATTCGTCCTTGCTGCCGACAGATTCTGAAGCTTTAGCGTCCGACAACATCTGCTCACTTCCGCCCCACTGTTCGCCATTGTATTTCCCAAATGTAACAAATTCTTTGTCCGCCGCTTCCATTTCCTTCTCAGGAACGGCATACTCCTTGTCCTTACGGTCACGAAACTCCACAAAATTAGAACTGAGAACCACATCCGGAGATGCCGCGTCGTATGCAAACACACTTCCCTTCACGGGGGTGACATTGGCATTTATATACAAAGGATGCCCGTCAGCTCCGCTTATCTGCATGTTTCCGTTGGCATAGACCGTTGCATAAAACTTATCTGAATTGAAGTCACGCTCATCATAACAAATCAAATTGTCCATGCCAATATTGAACTTATAAGAGAAATTCTTCAGATTGTCATGTTCCACTGTACCGTTCACCACACCACGGTTCTTCTTCTTATCGTATATTCCAATATTGTCGAACACAAACTTGTTTGGTCTGAGCCTTATGGTATCATCACATATATTATAGACAACATTGGTTGCACGCAGACGCATGCTGATGTCAGGCACTATATCACCCACAAGATTGATGTCGTTCAAGGGGCCCACCACGCGCAGATAACCATTTGTACAACCTTCTATATCCTCAAATATGCCTCCCAGAAATCCATTGAGAAACCCTGCATTGGTGTTGTTCACATTAATCAGCAGATTGATGTCGTTGTTGCCGGGGGACACATAGCCATTGACATCCGTCACTCTGAATTCAGGTTTTCCGCCTTTCTCATCCATATCCGTAATATGGGCATTTATTGCAATGCCGTTCACGGTGTCATCCCAGCAAACACCTATATCCGCAGTCCCCAACCGACCTCCCTGCAACTGGAAGTCTTCGACTCTCAGACAGGCCTTCATGTCCGGCTTACCGTATATGTTGCGCAACACAGCTCTTCCTGATGCCCTGCCCTTGAAATCTACCGAATGGAAATTTATCAGATCAAGAAAATATTCAAGTTGCAAATCATTCAAATCTGCCACTATTGTATCGGCTATGTTATCCGACACAATGCCATTCACCTTAATATACTGATTTTTGTTCTCTATTTTTATATTGTTGCAATGTATTTCTTTGTTGTACAGGGCTATATGTGCCGGATGTACATGCCACACCGTATCATTAATCAACAGTTCCGACTGCAGCAAATCAACATTGGTCTTCAAGCATCCTGCACTGTCGGCAAATGTAGTGACCACACTTATCTCTCCGTTAATCGAGTGTTCCGTACTGTTCTTCCACCATACTCTTGCCGACAGACAATCATTGCCGGCATTCGCATCAATAGTGAACTTGGTGGCTTCCTCCAAACGCCGCCGCAAGACAGAAAATGACACATTCGACTGTTCTCTGACATTGTCGCACTGCAAACGCATATCGTCATACCGGGTTCCTTCGTATATGACACGCGGAGCGTCAAGGATCAGCCCCATCGCATTCCGGGCCGAATTGACATTGCCTGAAATGTGCACCGGTCTTTCAAGCACACAATCCACATCCAGAAGATGTCTGACAAATTCCGATTCATACAACTCTATATCAAAATCAAAATATGCGTCTGATTTCGCTCCGCCATCTATAACCGAAGGCAGATAAGCGGCATATTGATTCCTGATGCTGTTCAGTATATCAGAAAAAGCGACATTACCATATACATTCGCTTCAATCATATCACCGCTTACTAAAAGGTGTCTTTCTCCATCATCGGACAGTTCTGCACTCACCACAAGTTTGTCCAATGCATAAACATTGTCCGAAGAATACATTACCACCGAATCCACAGCAACCATACCTGTGGCAAAATCCGGATTTTTCCCATTAAGGTCAACCGACAGATTAAAATCAAATTTTTCGTCTGCGAATCCTCCGGTAAGATTCAAAGCATGAGGACAGAACTCACGCACCTCAAGCGATATATCGTAATCGGCATCATGCTCCGACAACAAGCAATGGCCATCCATGCTAAGTTTGAGGTTCGCATCATCGACTGACATCCGCCCGCCTATCATTCCCTTCCGGTATTTCGCATCCAATGATATGCCACTATAACGATAGCCCTGATATTCAAGCTCGTCTATGGTTCCTGACACAGCGCCTTCCGGAGAAGCCTTGTCCATGCAGAGGGCTTCTGCGTCAAAATGAAAAGCAGACATACCCAGATTCTCATTGTCAGCAATAAGCGAAAGGTCTATACCACGACTGTCTATATAACCGGAAAATGTACGCATGGCCTTCGACAGACATTCTATGTCCATATCGCCGGCCCCCGTAGCAACATGTCCGTCAACTCCCATGAAGTCGCCTCGTTTCGACAGTGTGCCACTGAAGCCTACATACCCTATGCGATGCAGCATTTCACGGACATCGTGCTGTTCCAAAGCTTCCAGAAAGAAATCGGTCGTCTCGCTTTCCGAAATCCGCAGGTCTCTTACATCAAAGTTTACCGCAGTCTCTTTTGTGCGCATGAACTCCATTTTCGCGTCCATGTTCAAACTGAAGCCTTCGTCGTCCGTATGCAGACATACACTATCCGCATACACACCGTTTGAGTTGCCGGTAATCCCGGCATCCACATACAAATCCCTGTCACACCCCGACAAGAGAGGCAGAAAGCCTTTCAAGTCGGAAAGGGCGATACGGGAATTGTGCAAAGCCGTCTTATAGCTGTATGTGCCGTTCTTCTTGTAATTGGAGTAATCAACAAAAACAGTGTCCAGCCTGACAACGGAGTTGCTCATGGAAAGTTCAAAAACAGGCACGACACAGGATTGTGCATTGGCTTCCAGCTTCATGCAGAAGTCTTTGATTCCTATTCCCGAACAAATATCTTCTGCGTTAAAACGTCGGATGGCAAGATTCAAGGAATCTTCTGTAAACGCTTTCAGAACAACCTTCATGCCTACATCGTGCAAACTGATGTGTGATGTGTTAAACTTATCCGGTGTCGGCTCCTCAGACATCACATCGTATGTAATGTTGGCATGACGCATGATAAAGGAATTTATTCTTATATCCATAGTCCGCCCCGGACTGTTTTTTTCCCCCGGCTTGAATGCGTCAAGCACAAACTGGAAGTTCGGCTCCGCCTCCGGAGTGTTCCGATACAGGCCGGCATTCAAACCAAAGAGCTGGGCACTTGACACATCTATTTCACCTCGGAGCAGCGACAACAAATCTATCGACACAGCCATTCGCGCAACCTTAAGCATCTGTTTGCCTTCCCGGTCCTCTATGCAGACATCATCTATCACCAAACGATTTATAAATCCTATGCTGACGGAGCCCACTCTCACTTCCGTATGCAGTATGCCCGACAATGCATCGGCTGTCCAGCCTGCCATCTGTCTCTGCATAAATGGCAGGCTGAACAACATTATCACACCTATATAGAGTATCAATATTGTCCCTATGGTGTTTCTCAGTATCTTATAAATCTTTTTAATTGCTTGAATAGATGTTTGTCGATTACAAAAATACGATATATATTTTGTTTACGAAAATCATTTTCCTCTTTTGGACATTATTTGCGCTGATTACACAACAAGTTCCTTTTCCGGAAAACATATTTAGAAACAGAAACAGAGATTAGGTCTCTTTTTCATCTCCGAAACCCAATCTCTGCATCTTCATATCCATAAAGCCAAGCAACTGTCAGAGTTGTTTAACCTTCTTGGCATAGTCAGCCATTTTGATAGCCGTAACAGCACATTCATCACCTTTATTGCCCATCTTTCCTCCACAGCGGTCAAGCGCCTGTTGCATATCGTTGGTTGTAATCAACCCGTAAATCACCGGTATCTGCTGTGTGGCATTAAGACGTGCAAGTCCGTATGTTGTGCCTTCGCATATATAATCAAAATGAGGGGTATCTCCGCGGATGACACACCCGATGGCTATGACGGCATCCACACCGCTCTTCACCATCTGAGAAGCACCGTAGACAAGTTCAAAACTTCCCGGCACGGTGAGGACTTTTATATTCTCATCTGCCACACCGTTCTTTTTCAGCGTATTGCATGTCCCTTCAAGCAAAGCGCCCGTAATGTTGTTGTTCCATTCGCTCACCACAATACCGAACTTCATGCCCTCGGCCGAAGGCACAGTGGCAATATCGTAGTCGGAAAGGTTATGGTATCTGCTCGCCATCCGTAAGCCCTTTTATTTCGTTGCTCTTTCGATATACTTGTCGATATTCAAACTGATCGGAGAACGGAAGTATTTGCTTTTAATCTCCTTGTACAGTTCTACAGCCTTTTCGTTGTTGTCGAGAGACTCATAAACCTGGCCCGCCTGAAGAAGGAATACAGGGCTGAGCGCATTGTTGTCCGCCTTTTCGGCAGCCTTCACAAGCATCTCCGCTCCCTTTTCATTCTGACCGTTCTTTATGTAGCAGTTGCCCAAAGCGCCGAGAGAAGCCGGAGATACCATCTGGTCTTTCTTCCTGTCGAAATCCTCAAACATCTTGATAGCCTCAACATACTTGTCTGTATTGGCATAGCAAAGAGCAGCATAGAGCTTTGCAAGGTTGGCCGTCTTTGTACCGCTATAGTCTTTGATGATTTTCAAAAAGCCTTTGCTGCTTGCTCCATCTCCATTGAGCGCCTGATCATACTGCGACTGTGCAAATGCGGTCTGACTCTTGGCTATAGCCTGCTGTGCCTGATGTTCCACGTCAGCCATATGATTGTTGTAAATAAACACTCCGCTCACTACAACGATTACTGCCACAAGGGCAATGATAATCACTTTAAGATTCTTCTCGATAAAGGCTTCCGACTTATTCAACTGTACGTCAAGTGCGATAGCCTCTTCTTTCTGTTTCTTTGCCATTTTCTGTTTTTGATATTTATTATTACTATTTTCTTGCAAAATCTTTTTATCTAAATGCCTGCCACATACGTATGAATGTATAGTTTCGGTAATCGTACGTTTACCGCATTTTAACGCGCAAATTTAGCTTTTTTTCCTTATAATACGAAAAGCATACATGAAAAAAGTCGGGAGGTACTCCATTTTTCAACCTTTGTCTGACATTTCAAGCGACTTTGATTGAACCGGACTCACGTATTACATATAAGGAACGGTCCGGGATTCCGCAGCAGATGCGTCCGGAGAAAACAGTACATCTTTGGAATGATTGCGCAGGAAACATGAAATCACCTTTCTGAAAAGTCGTTTTCACCGCACTTATTTCTTAAATCAGCACTGCTGATTGTAAAAACTGCACTGCTGATTGTATAATCTGCACTGTTGATTGTATAATCTGCACTGCCGATTATAAAAAGCAGTGCGGTGAAAACGACTTTTCTGTGGGACGAATTTAAATTCTCAAAGGCTGTAACACGAAGAGTTTCAACACTCTACAAAAAAGAATCGGATTGTGCGGAAATCCGGACTCTGTTAATATCAAAAAAACAATGGATTTCAAGTATTCAACTCAGTATCCATATTGCGCAAGATGTCCGAGCTCCTCCTCGATGCGAAGCAACTGGTTGTATTTGGCCATACGGTCCGAACGGCTCAGCGAACCGGTCTTTATCTGTCCGCTGTTTGTCGCCACAGCAATGTCTGCGATGGTAGCATCCTCCGTTTCACCCGAACGATGGGAGATGACAGTGGTGTAACCATGACGGTGTGCCATGTTGATGGCATCAAGAGTCTCGCTCAACGAACCGATTTGGTTCACCTTTACAAGTATCGAATTGGCACAATTGAGAGCAATTCCCCTTGAAAGGAATTTCACATTCGTCACGAACAAGTCATCGCCCACCAATTGACAACGACTACCAATGCGCCGCGTCAGCGCCTGCCATCCTTCCCAGTCGTTCTCGCTCATTCCGTCCTCAATGGAGTCGATAGGATAACGCTCTATAAGTTCTTCAAGATAAGCAATTTGCTCCTCAGCCGTACGTTTCTTGCCTCTGTCACCTTCAAAAACGGTGTAATCATAGATACCGTCGCGATAAAATTCAGAAGAAGCGCAGTCCATACCGATTGTTATGTCCGTGCCAGCTTTGTAGCCGGCAGCATGTATGGCCGACACAATAGCATCGAGAGCTTCTTCCGTTCCTCCGAGAGCCGGGGCAAAACCACCCTCATCGCCTACGGCAGTGGAAAACCCGCGTTCGTGGAGCACCTTCTTCAAGGCGTGGAACACCTCTGCACCCATGCGCAGCCCCTCGCGGAATGAAGGTGCACCCACGGGACGGATCATAAATTCCTGAAAAGCAACCGGAGCATCGCTGTGTGAGCCACCGTTGATGATGTTCATCATCGGAACCGGCATGACATAGGTGTTTGTTCCGCCGATATACCGGTAAAGCGGAATGTCAAGATGGTTGGCCGCAGCCTTTGCCACAGCAAGCGATACACCAAGAATGGCATTTGCTCCGAGATTGGACTTGGTGGAAGTGCCGTCGAGACGGAGCATCTCCATGTCGATTGTACGCTGGTCGAGGGCAGACATACCCATAAGCGCCGGAGCTATGATGGTGTTCACATGTTCCACAGCTTTCAGTGTGCCTTTGCCTCCATAGCGATTACTGTCGCCGTCGCGCAATTCAAGGGCCTCGTGCTCACCGGTGGAGGCACCGGAAGGAACGGACGCACGTCCCATGACACCGCTTTCAAGTCTTACGTCTACTTCTACCGTCGGGTTGCCGCGAGAATCAAGAATCTCTCTGGCTGTAATCTTTTCTATAATCATAATCTTCTGATGTTTTTTCATTCATAACAAATAAAGGATGACAATGTTCAGAAGACAGGAAGCAAGAAGGAAGTCCGCTTTATGGACTGCAACCGTCCTGTTCTTATTTTTCTAATGAACAGTGCTGTACGGATGCCGGCAAGGAGGATTTATTGCGGAGAAGGGTTTCAATAATGAGGATACGGCACAGACAACACGTGCAGAATTTGCCTGTCATGCAGGAAAATTCTAAATTCGCGTGCTTAACGAGAATGCAATGGATAGAATATTACTTTTCAACTGTTCCAACGACATGGCTTTGGCAGCAGACACGACCATATATTTCCCTCCGAAAAATGTAGCAAGAATGGAAGACGAACTTTCTGTATTGCCTCTATGGTGGGCAGAAGATGGTGATGCCGTGATTGTGAACGATGTGGACGAAGCCTGCAAATTTGCAGAATCTTTGCGTGGGAACTGTCATCTGCCTCAAGTCACATTCATAGACTGGCACTACGGATATGACAGGCTTTGCAGGAATCAGGGGAGAGAATATATCCCATGTCCGTGGGGATGGAGCAAGGCGGCGGCAGACAGATTCAGACGGTTTGGAACGCCAGACGGACTTATACCGTCGGAAAAGGCTCTTTCGGAATGGCGCATGCTGTCGAACCGGAAATTTGCCGCGGAATATGTGGCGGAACTGCTCCGCCATTTTGATGCATGCGGCTCGACAGTGAGATTGGCGGGAAGAGATATGACCTATTATGAGAACTTGGATGATTGCAGAACGGCATTGCCGATCGGGAACAAGGTGATATTCAAGTCGCCGTGGTCGAGCAGCGGAAGAGGAGTCTTTGTAGCTTCCGATATATGTGACGAGAAGACGGATGCACGCCTAAGAGGATTTCTGCGCACACAAGGAGGGTTCGTCGCAGACAGATTCTATGAGAAATGTCTTGATTTTGCAATGGAATACGAAGTGAAAGAAAACGGCAGTGTGAACTTTCTCGGTTATTCCGTCTTCACCGCTGCGGAGAGCGGAAAATACGGATACAATGCAGTCGGCAGTCAGCCACAACTGAGAAAAATGATTGATGATGCCGTTGCAGGGAATATTAAAGGTGGAGACCAAGACGAAGCAGTCCGTCTCATAGACAAGATTGCGGAATATAACAAGACAGCGCTTTCACAGTGTTTGGGTGGCACATATAGCGGTCCTGTCGGTATCGACATGCTTGTGGCAAAAGAAAAGGGACGGACCGTCGTCCATCCCTGCATAGAAATCAACATGAGAATGAATATGGGCATCCTTGCCATTCATCTCTCCCGTTTTCTCGACTTGGCTTTTTCGGAACGCTTGCCGCTCTTTGCAGATTTGCCGGCAGAACGGAGTTCTCGCGGAATGAATTTGTATTCTCCTATTTCAATACCACTGACCCCTATCCGCAGTCGTGGGTTTAACGCACGACTTGAAGCAGGACGGTTCATGCTTTCATTCTCCTGAGCCGCGCAGCTTTCATTTCCGAAGCGGTCGGATGCGGTGACAGCAAAGTAGCGCATGGAGGTAGAACGTCCGGACAGTTCCATAGAAGTAGAAGTGACACGCGATGCAAGGAGATTCTCCGCAAGAGTAATGTCTACCGGATATACATTTGAACCATATACATTATAATATATGTATGAACATTCCGTATAGTCGGGCGGAAACGTGTCGTCTGCACAGCCTTTGTCCCAGAAGAGTATGCCCTCGTCATATCTCAAATTGCGCGGCATGGGCGGCGCAATGGTGTCTGTTGTCCATGACATCCGAGGTTGGATGGCCGGATAAGGGAAAAATTCATCGCGCACACTTTCATAGATACCTTTACAGTTTCGGGTGAGGAAATCACTGCGGTAGAATGCGATACCGCCGATACCGGAATAGCGCGCAGCATACATTTCCGCTCTGACATCGTTCAACTGCCACTTTCCTTCTCGTGAATCAAGGAAATATATGCCAAGCCCGGGAACAACAGGATGGCCGTAGCTGTTTTCAGCCCAATTGAAAAGGAACGGATAGAAGTTGTCTCCGGTGAAGTACATCATGGGAAACAGCATGTCCTGTATGTTGTCGCGCAACCATGTCTGAGGATCTTGGTATACAGCATTGTAGCAATTCCATCCGTGGCTGCTGTAACGCGAGAGATCGCTGTATTTTCCTATCGGAGAACTACTTAATTTCACCCATGGTTTTATGCTCTTTACTTCTTCGTATACGCGTCGCACAATACGAGTGATGTTGTCGCGCTTCCACTCAGAAAGGCCGACAGAGTGAACGACTGCAGACGACCGGTCCGCCATTTTGTTCCTCTTGTTTTTTTCGTTTCGGTACAGATTGTCATCTGAAAAACGGTACACCTTCTCCGGATAACGGATATAGTCAAGAGATATTCCGTCAACATCATATTTCTCTGCAATTTCACGACAGACAGAAGCTATGTAGTCGGCTGTACCACTTTGACCGGGAACCATAAACACTTCGCCGCCTGCAGTCTTGCACAGTGACGGATGACGCTTCATGACAGACTGCGAGCCGAATGCCTTTTGTTTCTGCAGCTTGCCAAGTGGAATACATACGACCCAGGCATGAAGTTCCATGCCTCTCTTATGGCATTCGTCTACAGCAAAAAGCAAAGGGTCGTAGCCGGGATTCTGCCCAAAATGACCTGTCAGACAGTCGTCCCAAGGCTCATACAGCGAAGGGTAGATGACACTTCCGCGTATTCGTGTCTGCAAAAGAACGGTATTTATGTTGGCCTGCTGAAGACGGTCTAAAAGATTCGTCAGTTCCTTTTTCTGTCTTTCTATATCAGCCGGAGTTCCTGCCTTGACACGAGGCCAGTCGATGCCACCGATTGTCGCCACCCACACGGCACGCACCTCGCTCTTGGGATGAGATGCAGAATACAGACTTTCATGAAGCTGCCGATTGCTACCGTATTGGGCATAGGCTACCATACTGGTCAATACAAGGAGCATCATCACCACAACAGTCGTATAGTGTCTTTTCATTAGAGATAGATGTATATAGGGCATTGTTTTCTCTCAATTTGTAATGTTTTACCAACGAAAAAGTACAATTTGTTACCAAAATAAGCGTTATAGGCATTAGTTGTTATTCGATTTGTTGCAAAGATACTGATTTATTACTACTTTTGCAGAAGTGAACACAAACTAAAAATCTAAAATGACGACATTTTTAGCAGCATTTGCTCTTCTTGTTTTGGGATATGTTGTCTACGGAACCGTTGTAGACAAGATATTCGGTTCTGATGCGGCGCGTAAGACTCCGTGCTATAACTGTCAGGATGGTGTGGATTTCATTCCTATGGCAACATGGAAGGTTTTTCTGATTCAGTTTCTCAACATTGCAGGTACCGGACCTATATTCGGGGCCATACTCGGCATCCTGTACGGTCCGGCAGCATACTTCTGGATAGTCCTCGGATGTGTATTTGGCGGTGCGGTGCATGACTATTTTGCCGGCATGATCTCAATGAGAAAGAACGGCGCGAGCCTTCCCGAGATTGTGGGCGACGAACTTGGACAGGCTTCACGTTTGGTAATGCGAATACTTTCACTCGTGTTGATGGTGCTTGTCGGCACAGTGTTTGTCACATCACCGGCAGGATTGCTTGCTTCCATGACGACAACGTGGGGATTCTGGGGAAGCGGAGTGTTCTGGACCATCATCATATTCATCTATTATATTTTTGCCACACTGTTGCCGATAGACAAGCTTATCGGTCGAATCTATCCGGTGTTCGGCTTAGCCCTGCTCATCATGGCAGTAGGAGTGATGTCGGGAATCCTGTTCAGGGAAGGAGGCATGCCGGAGATAACCGAAGCATTCACCAATCATCATCCTTCAAGCGTCATTCCTATATTTCCGGGACTTTGCATCACTATAGCCTGCGGTGCTGTCAGCGGTTTTCATGCCACACAAAGCCCGATGATGGCGCGTTGCATGAAAAATGAGAAGATAGGGCGCAAGGTCTTCTACGGCGCCATGATTACAGAAGGACTGGTGGCACTGATATGGGCAGCCGCAGCAATCAAGTTTGCAGGCATGATGCAGGTTGAAGGAAACACTCCTTATGAAAAGCTTCTGAATGCAATGACTGACCACGAAACGGGAACAGCGAATCCTGCAATCATGGTGAACATGATTTGCAACAGTTGGCTTGGGAAGACTGGCGCCGTGCTTGCCATCCTCGGAGTTGTGGCGGCTCCTATCACTTCCGGCGACACCGCTTTCAGATGCGCCAGACTCATAGCTGCCGATTTCATGAAGTACAAGCAGAATAAAATCTACAAGCGTGTCATTCTCTCTCTGCCGTTGTTCTTCATATCCATATGCCTCATGTTCATAGACTTTCAGGTGTTGTGGAGATATTTCGCATGGGTGAACCAATCGTTGTCAGTCTTCACACTTTGGGCCATCACCGTATGGTTGGCAAAACAGAGAAAGTTCTATTATGTGTCACTTGCGCCTGCCGTTTGGATGACTCTCGTGTGTACGACATATATACTTATCGCCCCTGAAGGATTTCAACTTGAACATAGTCTTTCATATATAATCGGCGGTCTCTTAACATTGGCTGCATTGGGCGGATTCATATACTGGAAAACGAACTTCCAGCAGACAAACATCTGTTTGAGACAATAATCACCGTTTTTGTCATCAAGACAATCCTGTTATGAAAAAAATAAAGAGATATGTATGGCTTCCGGCATTGCTTTTTGTGTATGCAACAGTCGTCTATGTCTACTACGGTATGGAATATCCGGCATCATGGAGTGCGAACATCCGGCAACTGCTGTGCTCGTATGCAATCATCACACTATTGTTTTTTGTTCTTCGCCGTCGTGAAAAGCTGAGAAGCGAGCGCGAGGATGATTCTATAAAAAATAGAGAATGACTCCATCAAAAGCAGAGGTTGATTCCGTAAAAAGTTAAAGCAAATCCGAACTTTTAGCGTATAAACAGTGTTATTGTAGTGAAAATCATCGAAAAAAGAGATTATTCATGGAATGAGCGAAGGGAAATGAATAAAAAAACGATATTTTTGTCTTGATAATTTATTTATTAATCTAAAAACGTAACAGTTATGAAGAAATTTTTCTTACCGTTACTGCTTGCAGCAGTTTGTACGACAAGTGCTTTTGCACAGTTCAACAAGGGCAAAAAGTATGTCAACGCGTCTCTGGCCGGCGCCGGAATATCCTACAGCGAGCGTGATGACCTATCATTTGGATTGGGTGTGAACGCCGGATACATGATAGAAGACAACTGGATGTTGCTCGGCGAAGTCGGCTTAGACTATTCCGATTCTAAATGGCGCAGTCTTTCCGTCGGAGCAAAAGGACGTTACTACATCGAACAGAACGGATTGTTTCTGGGTGCAGGAGTGAAATGGCTCCATGAGTACAAGAATGTGAATGACATACAATTGACACCTGAAGTGGGATATTGTTTCTTCTTGAACAAGAATGTGACAATAGAACCAAGCGTATATTATGATATGAGTCTGACAGACTTTGGCGACTACAGCAAGTTTGGAGTCAAGATCGGTATCGGTGTATTCTTCTAACTTCCGAGAGCGGCATCTGTCCCGAATGGGGCGCAAAAAAAGAACCGGACTTATTTCGGCAGACAATGATTGCCGGACCGGCAGATGTTGTCAGAGACGTAACAGTAGAGGATGTTGCAAAACCAAAATGACTACTCCCTAAAGTTACAGATTATAACTATAATATTTAAAAGGGTCGTATCAAACTCTGTATTGAGTAATGATACGGCCCTTTCTTTTAGTCGTTTAGGATGCTCAAAATTCAAACTGTAAGTTTATATCTTCAAAAAATGAGTTTTGAGACACCCTCACTTTTGTTTCCCTTCCTCTCACACCACCGTACATGCCGTCCGGCATACGGCGGTGTGATTTTCTCCTCCACAAACAATACCTTTACCTTCTGCCAACCATCGCTTATGCATTGTCGTTGCCACCCTCATTGCCGGAGGCATCCGTTTCACTGACATCCAGCATCTCAAAGTTGCACTGTCCAAGCAAAGCCTTGAAACTGACAGACGGAGTGAAGACAATCTTCCTTCTGTACACATTGTCCGCACTCACCTCATCAGCCTTGTCTGCCGACTTGCAGCTTACACTCAAGCGGAAAGTGCCGAGATACGGAATCTCCACAGAGTGACCGTTAAGAAGATAGTTCTGGAACTCGTTCATGATGGCATCGCAGCTTGCACTGATATGCCCCTTAGTGATGGAGCTGTTGCGCGATGCACTGTCAATCAGTGCCTCTGCCGAGATACGTGAGAATGTCACGACGCGTGTGATATACATCATCTTATCTTTGATAGCCATTCTCTGATAGTTTGGTCTCAATTTTATTTTTCCCATGTTTTTTCCTGTTTTTAGTGTGAATCAATCTTTTTGTTTGCAGACCGCTGCGCACTCAGTCCGGTGATTCCCAAAGCGTTGCGCACCCACTTTTTTCAATCACGACACAAAGATACGGCATTTACAGACACGAGATTTTTCAGTTCGAAAAATCTCTTCCAAATAACACATATTTTGCAAAAACAAATTATAACTTCCTGATCTTCAGCAAGTAATTTCTGCCATCCTACGACCGGTTCTTTACACTTATGATTCACATTTCCCATTGCCACCCTGTTTCGTCCGAAATGATTCACCCTATAATATATAGGTATGTCACAATTCATATCCGACCTAAATTCAGAGTCCCGGTTACACAGAAAACACGCGATGGAAAATGCCCCTTACAAAGGTTTCTGTAAATGTATTCCGTCGTATGGCCACTGACTTTTTTGCGGGGTATCCACAGACTTCCCTTATAATTCTTATGGTTGTAAGCAGCAGACTTTCTTAGTGACATTTCTTCTTTCTTTTTGATGATAAGTCCACCCGTAGCAGACGGAATCTTATTAACATAATTAAGATTCGTTTACATTCAGCTGATTGTCGATTTTTTGAAGTTTTATGGATAAGCAATTGATAATCAGTAAAATGCTATTTGGGTAAAACAATGCGGTTTCAGATGCAAAAGGCATAGGTAGGGACAGAAACAGGATATATTGATAATCAGCAGGTTATAAAAATATTTGTCCGAGAGTCCTGTTTTTCGCCACCGGAATCCGTTTTTGTTTTTTCGTGGCATTGAAAAACAGGATTAATATTTTTTAAGAATTCAATTTGGACAATACCGAATTTCAGCCCGAAAAACGGACTTTCTCGGACTCGTTCACCCTGAAAATAAATTTTGTTCACCTTGAATTTTTTTTACAAGGTACTTTAAAACCATTTTCAAGGTGAATGAAATTTATTTCCAGCGTACTCTTTTTTCAGGCGAGAAACACACGAATGTGAATAAATGTATCTTTTCTGAATATAATTTATATTGTTTTTACATTTGAAAATTGAGGCTTGAAAACGGCCTTGGAATCGCACAAACGGAACTTCGGTAAGATTTGGCCGATTTTATGCGATTCTGCGAAGCCTTGGATTTTAACATTCCAGATGGTCAAAAAAAGGCTTGAATTTTATGATAAGCAGACGGTGTGACGGTGGAGATAACCAAGCCGGTTTATGAGGATGCCGGCCTTGTTGCAGCGTGACAGCCGGACCGGTAGACGAGGCCTATATCTCGTGTCTGTGCGCGCGCAGACAGAATATGCGTCAATATTCCTTAAAAATCCTTGAAGCAAGGAAGCGTACAAGAAAACTTGTGCGGTTTTATGCAAGCTGCTTGAGCAAAAAAAGCGGATGTTCCGATCCATGGGGCCACTTTTTGTGACATAACCACGTTTTGCGACGGAAAGATAGAGCAATATTTCGTTTTTTATTGTATTTTTGTCGAGCGCAGCATACATAGGACTTTCTTTATATATGAGTTTGGTCTCACATTATATAAGAAATATCCGATATGTACGCTATGCTTTAACATCTCGATACGAAAATTTTAATTATTGCATAATTTTAAATCAATTCATTATATAAAAATCCATTTTTGAACAAAGGGAATTAATAAAACAAATCTTATGAAAAAAATCAAATGGCTATGGATTCCGGCAATATCATTGGTTTTGGCCGGTCCGGTGTTCACATCGTGCAATGATGATGATGAAAAAGAAGAAACAGGAAACAAGGGGGACAATAATGACGACAACAATCATCCCGATGACAACAAACCTGTGGAAAACATGACTTCTGCACAGCAGAAGGAAAAGATGGAAACGACTGCCATCAACTTCCTGAACCAAACAAAAGCAATGGATTTCCAAAACATAAGTGATTTGGCACACTATGTCAAGGATTATTATGTGGAAGGCAACTACGACAACACCATCGTAGAGGACTGGTTTGAGGCATGTGTGGATGCTGTTACCGGTGAGCAACTCGGCGAAAGCACAGAAACAAAAAAAGGTTGGAGTTGGGTAGATATATATCATTACACAAACTTCAAGAAAATTTATTTTGCATCCAACTTTACAGGACACTTTGAAGCAAAGAACAGAGGCTGGACTTCTTCCAAAGCAAACGATCTTCAATTTACATTCAACGACAACAACGGCAAACGCTGCGTGCTGACGCTTACTACAAGCGGCAAGAGCAAGAATGTACATCTATTTGACATCAAAGATTGGAAAGACTATGGAGAATATTGGACGGAAACAGATGAGAACGGAAAAACCATCTATTATTATCCGGAGTATTTAGACCGTACAAAATATATAATAGGTGTTCCGGAGCGCATCACAGTAACCCTCACGCAGAACGGCCAGACGATTGTTTCCACAGTCGTCACCACAGACCTAAGCTCCATGAGCGGCGAGGATTATGATCTGAGCAAGGATAGCTACACGGCGACAGCCGATGTGACAGTCGGAGAATACCGGTGGACAGCAGAAAAAGTAAGCTATCGTTCACAACGCGATGCATCCGTCTCTTTCAACATGAAGAAAGGAGGACAGGTCATATACAGCTTGAAGGCTTCGGCAGAGGGCAAAGGAGACAATGACAATCTCGACGAACTGAAATCCATACAGCTCAGCATGGACATTCTTGGCGAAATGCAGATACAGGGCACATGCAGCAATGGGGTCCAATTCTCTGAATATTTAGACCACGCTTATGACAACGACCGGGACGAGAGCCGGTTCAAGTCTTATATAAATATGGCTAACGATTTGCTCGACCTCGGTGTGTATTATGACGGAAACAGCAAGCGTCAGGCGCAGGTCAAACTTGAATCGTTCCAAGAGGAAGACTACTACGACAATTACAGATATTGGGAATGCGAACCTGTCATCTACTTCAGCGACGGAACAACATACAGTACATTTGAAGCTTTCTTCAATGACAGTGACTTCAAAAAACTTGTCAACACATTCGAGAATCTCTTCGATGATTTTGACCTTCTCATTGGCGATTTCTTCGAAGATGAAGACGATGAATACTGGAAGTGATACAGTTCTCTCCCCACTCTTCCCTGTTTTTTTGACATTCACAGACCATCCGCATAAATAAGGAAGACCGGATGGCAAAAAGGATTTGAGGATGTGCCGAAATGCTAACGATGACCGAAAGAGGCGGCTCTGTGTGCCTGCCTCTACAACGGATAAACATTCATCTCGGCTCATCCTCTTTCCTGATAAAGTCCACACCCATGTCCCACCCACAGATATCATGCATACTCGTCTGCCTGTATTTTGGCATAAATATCAGTGCGCAAACCGCTCAAAGCCATAGCGACACCCTATTCAGCGTTCTCGACAGCGTTGTTGTCACCGGAAGGAAACCGACATCATCATTGCGCACCCTGCAACACGGAGCACTGGAAGTAAACATGAAATTGATGAACAACCTGCCTAAAATCTTGGGAAACGCGGACCCTATACACTACACCCAGATGTTGCCGGGAGTACAGACAAACTCTGAATATGACTCGGGATTGCATGTTCAGGGTTGCGACAATTCACACAACTTTATCTCTTCCGGCGGAGTGCCTATATACAACACAAGCCATCTGTTCGGATTCTTTTCCACCTTCATCCCCTCACATCATCCAAGTTTCACGCTCTCGAAATCAACCCAAACGGCAGATGCACCCAACAGGCTGGGCGCCCGGCTCGACATGAATCTGCCGGATTCAGTGTCCGTCCGGAGCTATGGAGAAGCCGCCGTCGGACCGATGTCAACGCAAGGAACACTGCACTTGCCCATCAACCGCCGCTCATCGCTGACATTTTCGGCCAGAGCCTCTTACCTGAACATGCTTTATTCACAATGGCTGAAAGCCGATGAAAGTCAGATAGAATACTCCTTTTATGACATCAATGCCACATACACATGGGTGGCGGACAAGCGCAATCGCTTCTGGGTTGACTTATATGCAGGAAAAGACGACGCACACATGAAAGAGATGCAGTATCTGTCGGACATATCGCTGGAATGGGGCAATTATATGTGTGCCGCACATTGGGAACACCGTTTCAACAGCCACGCAAAAATAAGACAAGCGGTATACGGCACACACAGTTTCAACAAGTTAAGACTTTGGCAAGAAGGCCTTGATTTCTCTCTGCCTTCCGATATCTCAGACTGGGGATACAAAGGGAAAGCAGAGATAAAAGACTGGATATTCGGAGCAGAGCTGGCTTGGCACAACATCAGGCCACAATCGCCGGACTTGAAAGGAACGTACAATGAAACGGAGGCTTCCGTGGAGCGCTTGCACACTCAGGAACATGCCTTGTATGCAGGCTACTCGTTTTCAATCTCACCGGAATGGAACGCAAATGTGGGCATGAAGGCTACAACGTATATCACAACCGGCCACAAAATCTATTGTTCGGCCGACCCGTCTGTAAACATGACGTATATCCCTTCGTCTACATGCAGATTATCTCTGAATTACAGCTGGAGGCACCAATACCTCTTCAAGACAGGATTTTCTTCACTCGGACTGCCGACAGAATACTGGACGGCCTCGACAAACACCTGCAAGCCCCAATACATGCAGAACCTGTCAGCCTCATTGTCTCAAGACTTGTCCGGAACAAGATACACCCTGACCGTTGAGCTGTACTACAAAAAGATGTACAACACGATTGAATACAATGGCAACATCTTGGGCTTCCTCAATGAGAAATACACTCCAGAAGGCAACTTCCTTCATGGAGACGGATACAACTACGGTATCAATATCATGTTGAACAAGCGCACCGGAAGACTGACCGGCTGGTTAAGCTATTCCTACGGACGGGCACAACGACGCTTTGAGGAACAAGGATACAATGATGTATATCCGGCCAATCATGAGCGTCCGCATGAACTGAACATGGTAGGCATCTACAATGTCGGCACCCGTTGGCAGTTCGGGATGACTTACGTTTTCGCATCCGGCACTCCATTCACAGCTCCTGAATATTTTTATCTTGTAAACGGCAATATTCTTTCACAATACGGAAAGCACAATGCCAACAGGTTAAAACCGTACAGCCGGCTCGATCTGTCGGCCAATTACAGGATAAGCAAGAAGAAAGAAACGGAAAGCGGAATAAACATTTCGCTCTATAACGCATTGAGTCAAAGCAATGACATATACTACAGACTCAAATTCAGTGACAACAGGTTTGCATACAGGCCACTGAACTTCATCGTAAGAATACTGCCTTCTGTAAACTATTACATTAAATTCTGAAATGAAGAAACTGGTTTCATACATTCTGCTCTCTGCAATGCTCCTCATATCGTGCAACAGCGATGACATACTCGACAGTGCGCCCCAACTGGTCGTCGAGGGATGGATCGACGACGACGGTTTTCCCATTGTGATATTAACTACAACCGTGCCCATAAAAAAAGAATATCAAGACAAGGAAGATCTAAGCAACTATCTGATACGCTGGGCAAAGGTGACAGTCAACGACGGCGACACGGAAGTTGTGCTGACCGGCAAATATGACAAAGGGTATACCCCACCTTTTATATATACAACAGGATATCTCCGAGGATGTGCAGGCAAGAGTTACAAACTCACCGTAGACTATGCTGACTTCCACGCGGAAGCGACAACGACAATCCCGGAACCTGTATCCATCGACTATTTCACAGTGGAACCATGCGAAAGCTCCGATACCTTGTATAAAATCACCGCCCATTTCCAAGACAACCCATCGGAGCAAAACTACTACAAGTTTCTTGTCAACACGAAAAAAGACAAGAAGATGTTTCTGTCCTCATTTCTCGGACTGGTAAACGACGATGTCATCTCCAATCCTGTCACTGTTCCCGTATATCGCGGCAACAGCAGTTATGCAGAAACCGACTTCATCCCATACTTTCTGAAGGACGATACAGTGTCCGTAAAATTCGCACAAATAGACTCTGTATCCTATCTGTTTTGGAAAGACTTCGCCAATTCGCTGTCATTGTCGCGCAACCCCCTTTTCCCTCTTACCGACAACTTGAAATCCAACATTTCCGGAGGCATCGGCTATTGGTGCGGATATGGCGCCTCATATTATACAATATGCATAACCGACAGTATTGAAACAAAAAATGAGGCGAACAAACAGACAGAATGCCATTATATATTACGCGAATCCGGTTATAGGAAAGGCTCGTAAAAGTCGGTAAGCTTGCAAGATTTTGGGTTGGTGGGTTTACTGACTCTTTTTGTGAATTTGATATTCTTGTGATTTTTTGCTGGTGGATTCACAGAATCCTCTTGTAGTTCTTATGGTTGCAAGCTGGTGTTTTCACAGACTCTTACAACTTGTAGTTTTGTGATTTTGCAGGTATATTCACAGACTCCTCCGTCGCTTCGCGCCACCTCCCCTAACTTAGGGGAGGAGTCAGGTTACCTGTTCGGTGTTAACGCTATTAAGTTAACAATCAGAATATTAGTTCACTATTGGCTTTCCTGCGAGCAAGGTAACTAAGCTCCTCCCCTAAGTTAGGGGAGGTGGCGCGAAGCGACGGAGGAGTCTGTGAAACCCCAGCAAAAATCGCTTCAAAAAACACAACACCTCCCTTCACAAGAAAACTTTCCCAATTTTCAACTCTTGTCATAAATTACGCGTTTTTCTTGACAATTTGAAATGTTAAAATTCAAGGTCACGAGAATCGCGTAAAATCGGCCAAACCTTGCCCAAGTTTCATTTACGCGATTCTAAGGCCATTTGCAGGCCTTGAACCTCAGATGTAAAAATAACATAATTCGTATCCTAAAAAGATACATTTATTCACATTCATACGTGCTTCATCTGAAAAAAGAGTGCGCTGCAAACAAATTTCGTTCACCTTGAAAAATTTTTTAAAGTGCCTTGTGAAAAATTTTTCAAGGTGAACAAAATTTATTTTCAAGGTGAACGAGTTTGAAAATGTCCGTTTTTCGGGCTGAAATCCGATGCTGACCAAATTCAAATTCTTAAAAAGTTTAAATCGGATTTTTCAATGATATGAAAAACAAAAATGGGTTTTGGTGGCGAAAAATAGGAATCTTGGGCAGGTATTTTTATAACTCACTGATTATCAGCATTTCCTATTTTTGTCATTACCTGTACTTCTTGTACCTAAAACTGCATCGTTTTGCTGAAATAGTATCTTCCTGATTATCAATAATTTATCTATAAAACATCAAAAATTCAGCAATTATTCGTATGTAAACGAATCTTAATTATGTTAATAAGAGTCCGTACGCGATGGGTGGGCTTAGTGTCAAAAAGAAAGAAGAAATGTTTCTGAGAAAGACAATTTCTTTTGCAGATGTATCCACAGACTCCTCCGTCGCTTCGCGCCACCTCCCCTAACTTAGGGGAGGAGCTTAGTTACCTTGCTCGCTGGAAAGCCAATAGTGAATTAATATCCTGATTGTTAACTTAATAGCATTAACACCGAACAGGTAACCTGACTCCTCCCCTAAGTTAGGGGGCGTGGCGCGAAGCGACGGAGGAGTCTGTGAAAACATCAGCTTACAACCACAAGATTTACAAGAGGAGTCTGTGAATACAACAGCAAAATCACAAGATGAATCTGCGAAACCCCCAGCCAAAAACCTCACAAGCTTACCAACTTTTCACAAGCCTTTCCAAAACCCAACTCACATATATATTGAAAAGCAAAATACTGTTTTTATGCCATTTTTTTGTTACAATGACATGATTGTTTCCTTTGCATTTTGTCAGTATGGCAGATGCTTACCCCAAAGCACAAAGATGTAAATATTTGTACAAGTTCTTTTTTTTATCTACCGTTTACACTATCTTTGTCGGATTAGAGAGAAGAAAAAATGGGAGAAAAATCTAATTTCAATCTTTTACAAGACATAGACAATCCAGCAGACCTGCGCAGACTCAGCATAGACAAACTGCCAAGTCTGTGCGAAGAACTCAGACGCGACATCATAGAGGAATTGTCTGTCAACCCAGGACATCTTGCTTCAAGTCTCGGTGCTGTAGAACTTACTGTCGCCCTGCATTATGTCTATGACACCCCCTACGACCGCATAGTATGGGATGTCGGCCATCAGGCATACGGACACAAGATTCTCACAGGAAGAAGAGACCAATTTTGTACCAACCGCAAACTCCACGGCATCAAGCCGTTCCCCTTTCCCACAGAAAGCGAATATGACACATTCTGCTGCGGACATGCGTCCAACTCCATATCCGCCGCGCTCGGCATGGCTGTAGCGGCAAAGATACACGGAGAACACAGAAAGGTGGTGGCTGTCATCGGAGACGGGGCCATGAGCGGAGGACTTGCCTTTGAAGGCATCAACAACACAGCAGGCACTCCCAATGACATGCTTATCATACTGAACGACAACAACATGTCCATAGACCGCAGTGTTGGCGGAATGCGCCAATATCTGCTGAACCTGACCACAAACGACACCTACAACACCATGCGCTACAAGATTGCGCAGAAGCTTTCAAAGTGGGGTATACTCAATGAAAACAGACGCAAAGGCATCATACGGTTCAACAACAGCATCAAATCCGTGCTTACGCGCCAGCAGAACATGTTTGAGGGCATGGACATCCGCTATTTCGGTCCTATGGACGGACATAATGTGGTGGAACTTGTCCGTATCCTGCGCACCATAAAGGAAATGAAAGGGCCCAAACTGCTTCATATACATACGAAAAAAGGATACGGATACAAACCGGCAGAGAAAAATGCCACGGTCTGGCATGCTCCGGGAAAATTCGATCCGGAATCGGGCAAGATTCTCGAACCTTCAGGAAAAGCGGTCTTGCCTCCCAAGTTTCAGACTGTATTCGGCGAGACACTCCTCGAACTCGCAAAGCAAAACCCGAAAATCGTCGGGGTCACTCCGGCCATGCCTACAGGATGCTCCATGAACATCATGATGAAGGAAATGCCGAAACGAACATTTGATGTCGGCATCGCGGAAGGACATGCCGTGACATTCTCCGGCGGAATGGCCAAAGACGGACTGATGCCGTTCTGCAACATTTATTCTTCATTCATGCAGCGCGCATACGACAACATCATACACGACGCAGCCATCATGAAGCTCAATCTTGTGTTGTGCCTTGACCGCGCCGGACTCGTAGGCGAAGACGGTGCCACTCATCACGGAGTGTTCGACCTCGCATATCTTCGTCCTATCCCCAATCTCACCATATCATCGCCTTACGACGAACATGAACTCCGAAGATTGATGTATACGGCACAATTGCCGGACAAAGGAACCTTCGTGATACGTTATCCGCGCGGACGCGGTTCGCTGACAGACTGGAGATGCCCTCTGGAAGAAATTCCTGTTGGAAAAGGCCGGCAGCTGAAAGAAGGCAGAGACATTGCCGTCCTTTCCATCGGCCCTATAGGTACAGAAGCCTCCAAGGCCATAGAGATAGCGGAGACACAGGCCGACGCACAAGGACGCGACATCAGTATTGCACACTACGACATGAGATTCCTCAAACCCATTGACACGGACATCCTGCGCTATGTCGGCGAAAATTTCGGCCACATAATGACAATAGAGGACGGTGTCATAACCGGAGGTCTGGGCAGCGCCGTACTTGAATTTATGTCGGACAACGGATTCTCTCCGTGTATGAAACGCATCGGTATTCCCGACAAATTCATAGAACATGGTACAGTGGCCCAATTGCGTGAACTGACGGGAATGGATGCCGTAAGCATAGCACAGAGTTTACTGAGTTTCAACACATAAAGCGAAAAGACGGAAGAGCCGTGTACATTGCCACATTCTCATCGTCTTTCTCTTTCCCATATTCGATACCACTTATGAAGATTATTATAGCCGGTGCAGGAGCTGTAGGAACCCATCTTGCCGATCTGCTGTCAAAAGACAACATAAATGTGATTCTCATAGACCGCGACGAAGAAAAACTCAGCAAACTGAACACCAATCTGGACATCATGACCCTCAATGTTCCGCCCACATCCCTGAAAGGAATGAAGGACGCCGGCATGGAGGATGCAGACTTGTTTATCGCCGTAACCCCCCATGAAAGCGAAAACCTCATTTGCTGCATGTTGGCCAAACAGCTGGGTGCAAAGCAAACCGTCGCCAGAGTGGACAACTATGAATACATGCGTCCGGAAAACCGCAAATTCTTCGAAAACGCAGGGATTGCCTCCCTTATCTATCCCGAACTTCTCGCCGCCAAAGACATCGCAGCCTCCACCCAATTCAGTTGGGTGAGACAGCTATGGGAATTTGGAGACAACAAAGACCTTGTTCTATTGAGTGTAAAGATGCACGACGACAAACCGAAGTTCGACAAGGAGATAAAGAACGAGAACAACGAGCTTGTAGGAAGGACACTGCGTGAAATCGGCATGGACGGCCACAAGTTCCACGTTGTGGCAATCAAACGCGACGGTGACACAGTCATACCTTACGGTGACGAGAAGATTTTGCCACGCGATCTCGTCTTCTTCATGACTACACGTGACGAAATAAACACAATACGTCATCTTTCCGGCAAAGACGACTATCCGGCAGTACACCATGCCGTAATCATCGGAGGCGGCAAACTGTCGGTCCGTACTGACTGGGCTTTGCCGGACAACATGAACGTCAAAATCATAGAGCACAGCCAGGAACGGTGTGAGGAACTGGGCAGGCTCGCCAAACCGAGAACCCTCATCATTCATGGTGAGGGCCACGATGTCGAATTATTGAATGATGAAGGTTTCGACCATCTTGAAGCGTTCATCGCACTATCCGACAATGACGAAGAAAATATTCTTGCCTGTGTCGCCGCAAGACGGAAAGGCATACGCAGGACCATCGCCCAGATAGAGAACCTCGACTATTTCGACATGGCGGAAGATCTCGATGTCGGCACAATCATAAACAAGAAGATGATTGCAGCAAGCCACATCTACCAGATGCTTCTGAAAGCCAATGTGGACAACATAAAGAAGCTTACCGTTGCAGATGCCGACGTGGCAGAATTTATTGTCAAGAAAGGGTCGAAAGTGACAAGAAAGAGCGTCATGGAACTCGGACTGCCACGCGGTGTAAATATCGGCGGCATGGTTCGTCACGGCAAAGGGTGT
This sequence comes from uncultured Bacteroides sp., assembly GCA_964554265.1. Lineage (GTDB taxonomy): Bacteria > Bacteroidota > Bacteroidia > Bacteroidales > Bacteroidaceae > RGIG8745. Next base: position 47,473 of record CAZKOB010000010.1, read on the forward strand.
CTGGTGTCCGGAAAGACGGTCCTTCAGGAAGGAGACAAGGTCGTTGTGTTCTGCATTGGCTCCACGCTGAAGAAGCTCGACAGATACTTCAAATAATCGGTCTCTCTGACGGGATTTCGGGAAATACGTAGGCCTACACTGCGTCCGATAGACAACAGGCCGTTCCCACAAGGCAGGAAGAGCCGGATCCCACCTACTCACGGGTATTAGACCGTCCGGTATCCGGCCATAAATTCCCAACCTCCGCATTTCCGGTTCATGCCCTCTTACGGCTTGCCACAATCCGGCAGTCCAATCTCAATCACATAGCCGGATTTTTCATCCTCAATTCTTAACATTCAACTTTCAACTCAGCACATGCCCAACTGGAAACTCATATCAAAGATAATAGGCCTTCTGTTGTTCATAGAAGCCGGACTTATGTTCGTCTGCCTCGGAGTGTCAATATGGTATAAAGAAAACATTATGGCATTCCTTCTCCCCATATCCATCGCGCTTTCAGCCGGTGGAATAGGCACACTCATGGGAGCCAAAGCCGGAAAGAACATGGGACGAAAAGACGGATATATCATCGTATCACTCGTATGGCTCATCTTCACAGTCATCGGCATGCTGCCCTTTCTGATAGACGGATGCATACAAGATGTGGCAAGCGCCTTCTTTGAAACGATGTCGGGATTCACATCTACCGGTTCGACCATCATCGACGACATGAGCACAGTGCCCAAAGGGCTGCTGTTCTGGCGAAGCATGGCACAGTGGACAGGCGGCATCGGTATCATCTTTTTCACCATAGCCATCCTTCCTGCATTCGGGGTCGGCGAAGTAAAGCTCTTTGCCGCCGAATCAACCGGACCTCTTCACGACAAGATACACCCTCGCATCAGTGTAGCAGCAAGATGGATAGGTACAGTATATCTGCTCCTCACCCTCGCATGCATAGGTTCACTGGCATTCTGCGGCATGGGGCTGTTTGATGCCGTCAACATATCTATGGCCACGACTGCCACCGGCGGATTCTGCACCCACAGCGAACTGCTGCACGAGGTATACAATTCTCCGGCCATCGAATATGTGCTCATATTCTTCATGTTCATCTCGGGAGTGAACTATACACTGATATACTACACCATACTAAAGGGACGTGTGCGACGCTTCTTCAGCGATGCGGAACTGCGATGCTATATGCTTATTGCCGGCGGAGCGACAGCAATATGCACCATATCCCTGTTCATATCAAACGGATTCAGCAATATAGAGCTTGCATTCCGTGAATCGGCCTTCACCGTTATCTCTCTACAGACAACCACCGGACTCGCCACATGCGACTACACATTGTGGCCGGTACAACTGATGCCGGTATTGCTGTTTGTCATGTTCGCCGGTGCCTGTTCAGGCTCTACAAGCGGAGGATTCAAATGCATGCGCATATCCATACTGTATCGGGTGCTCCACAACGAATTTATGCGGATACTACATCCCCGGGCCATTCTTCCGGTACGTCTCAATGGCAATGTCGTACCATCGTCGATAGTCCAGACACTCATGGCTTTCGTCACACTGTTCGTCGGAGCACTCTTCCTCGGAGCATTCGTACTTGCACTATGCGGAGTAGACCAAGGCGCGCCACGTCAGTCGTTCAACTACTACGAAGCATTCGGACTCGCCATGTCATCGCTCAGCAACGTCGGGCCGGGCATGGACTATTACGGCCCTGCGCACTCATGGTCCGTACTCAGTCCTCTCGCAAAAGTGATATGCTCATTCCTCATGCTCATCGGTCGTCTGGAGATATTCCCAATCATCATCATCTTCACCCACGCATTCTGGAAAAGGTCATAAACAGTCAAGTATTACGGAGAGAAACGAGAAAAAGCGGACGAATCTGACCGTTCTCGTTTCTTCCTGACTTCGTCGAAAAACACGTTTAAAGAAAACACAAGCGTTTAAATGTCAACAGGTTATAATTCTAATATTTGCGGTTTCAGGTGACACGCGAAAATCGCTGCAAAAGTTTAATTTATTGTTTCTTTTGCTGGTGGATTCGCAGAGTATTTTCATAAATATTATGGTTGTAAGCAGTTGTATTCACAGACTCCTCCGTCGCTGCGCGCCACCTCCCCTAACTTAGGGGAGGAGCC
>CAZKOB010000011.1:0-49439 GCA_964554265.1 uncultured Bacteroides sp.
TTGCCGAAGAAACGGTTATGTCCGTAGCCTCAGATGTCTCCACCTCCAATACCGAATGTTTGGGCACCACATATTCGATCACTTCCCCGTAGCCTGCCCCTACCTCGTTCACGGCGTATGCACGTATGTAATAGGTGGCTTGTGAACGCAGTTTCGCCAGTACGACCGACATGTCAGCCGATGTGCCTTCGTCGGATAAGGTGGGATGAAGTATTGTAGGGTTCTCGGTCTCAGTGCTGTAGCAGAATCCGCGCTCCGTCACAGGCGATGTCCCTTCCGACAGTATACGTGCAGATACAGTGATCGTGGTCTCCGTGGTGTCGCTCAATGTGCAGGACGACAATGCCGGCAAAGATGTGGTTTCCGTTGTCACAAATACCACGTCTCCATATCCCCTGTCATAAGATTTTCCATAGGGACGTATGCCGTACATTCTGCCCGGCACAAGATCCTTTATCGTGGCGGACAGAGGGTCCGATGTTTCACTGTTACAACTCAAGAACTTTATATCTTCACTTTCACCGTCGTATTCGAAGCTTTTTTCTTCCTCGCTGTCCACTTGCTTGTACACAAAACCGGCTTCGAGCATCTTTGCTCCTCCGTCGTCTTCCAACGCGGCAGACACATCCACACTTGTGGCTGTCACATTCCCGATCTGTACCTGTCCGAATACGGGTCCCGTGTTGCTCGGTGTTTGGAATTCCTTTGTCTCTCCTTTAGCCATACTGTAGCCGCTACTTGCATACGCACAGTAATAATATGTTGTTCCGGATTCAAGATCTGTCAGATGAACCGTGAAATCCCCTTCCGACACACCGTCCACTGTGCTTGTCTGGTAGTCTTCCATTCCTTTGAATGTGGAATATATGATTCCGTATTCCTCGATTCTACAATTGTTTACATGTTGTATGCCTCCACTCACGGTTGCCCCCTTTCTGTATATGCCTGTGGCATCATACGTAACAAGTTCCGGTGCAAAATTGAAAGGATTTGTATCCTTTTCACATGAAACCAATGCAATTATCAAGCTGCATAATAAGGTGTATATTTTTCTCATTTTTTTGTAAGTGATAAGTGACAAAAAAGGATAAACAAACTCATTTTGCGATGTACCTATCCCCTTTATTATCCCCTTTATTTTTCTTTTGAAAGTCACGGAAGCCATGCCATAATCATAATATGTCCTGTAGCGTTTTCCCGACTGTTTTCTTTAGGGCATATCCGGACAAATCCACATGATTTGCCCGGATGCCCATAATGTTTCGGTCTTAATAAATAACCTTTAATGGCTTTTCGACAGGGGTTTCTTTTCCGTTGTCTAATGTGATTTTTATATCGTATTCTTTCCCTAACTTAGGTATATCGTTGTTGTTTCTTGTAAGCAACATCACCAGCTGGGAGAAATCGAATTCTACAACCTGCTTCCCTTTCACCTTTTCTCCATAAGGAAGGTTTTCAGCCGGTCCTTTCAGAATTTGATCAAAACCTATTCCAAAATCAGTAATTTCTATTTTGACCTGTACACCGTCTGTAGCGAAGTCGACGACTACCGTGGCAGTCTCGATATCAATTTTTTCCTTTATCTCTTTAAGCTCATTAAGTTCAAACAGAAGATCGCGGTCAATATCAATGTATAGATGTTGTATAGGTGCAGAACTTGTCATCGTAAGTTTTACTACCGGTTCTTCGTCTGCATTGATAGGAGTATCGAAATCGAGTTCTTTTCCGTTCAGTGTTCCGATGATATCCAAATCATAGAAGTCTGAAGGGACGAATTTTATAGTTTTACTGTAGCTTGTGCCTTCTTTGTCATCTTTTGCGTATGCACGGACATAATATGTCATGCCGTTATCCTCAAAAGGTATTTCCGCACTGATATTTCCGTCCGGATCCATATCGATGATTTTAGTGGCTGCTTCAATAATCGGTTCTGAAATTTCGTAGCTATAAACAAATCCCGACTCAACGATTTCATGGTTGCCTTTGAGGATTGTAGCCTTTGCACGGGCAAGCCTGTTCGTGATCTTCTCCAATGATTCTTCTATAGACAAGACCGCTTTCTCGTATTTTACAGTGGTTACAGGTATTCCTGTTCCTGTTGTTGTTCCTTCCTCCTCTTTGCCGTTGTCGGCACGAGGGTATACATAATACATGCACCCATCATCCAGCCCTGTGATTTCAAGTTCAAAAGTAGGGTCTTCTTCCCAATTTTTTAGTATTGGAATAGACTTCTCAGTAGACTGACCTTCTGATGATTTATAATATAAAATCTCCAAACTCATCGTACCCGTTCCTCCGTCATCGAGAAGTCTGCCCTGCACCTTGAAACTGTTTTCTCCAATCTCCATAACCTTCAGGGATGCACCGTTTTCGTATTTCTCGAACACAGGCACTGTCGTCTCGTTCGTCTTGAACTCTTTAATCTCACTTTTTGCCACACTGATTCCGCTGTGGGCATACGTGCACCAATAATATGTCTTTCCTGCCGTAAGTCCGGATATATCCGCGGAGAATATGCCGTTCTCTGTATCTTGCATCCGCATCTGTACTTTGGTCACAGCCTCTTCCGGCATTGACGCAAGGGTAGAATACATAAATCCGAAGTCTTCCAACGTGCTGTTGTTGAAGTCGGCTATGCTTCCCTTTATGGTTGCACTTGTCCTTGTCACATTCAATGCTTCCGCTACCTCCAGCCTGGGTGCTAAATTCACAGGCTCTGTATCCTTTTCACACGAAGTGAAAAGGCATACGAGACCTGAAAAAATGGAAATAATGATATATGATGTTTTCATTCACCTTTCTCCTTTTTTGTTTAGAACATAAATCCTATACCGAGACTTGCCTCGTGATATTTGAAATTGACAGTCTGATAACCTACTGATAAGGCAAATTTTCCGAATCTGCCTATTGCACCGATTTCACCCGCTACACCTGTTGCCGAATGGTCGGTGTTCTTTACAAGTTCACCGTCGATAGTCTCCCATGCGAGTGTACGGCTTCCATATCCTGCACCGACATACAGATACAGCGGTTTGGCAATCCTGCGGAGATAACCGGCAGTGATCGACATACGTGCTTTGCTTGTTGCGCCTTCCTTATAATATGGGAGTCCGGTGCCTCCTGCTGTCAGATAGCCTGTGTCGTCACACTCCAAATCTGTGGAAGCGGAGCCGAAATCGCTGCGGAAGCGCAGATAAGCACCGTTGGTCTCCACCATACCGACCATTGCTCCGAACGAAATCTGAGACGGATGATAACCGGCTTCAAGCATGACGAGGGTACGACGACCTTCAGATGAAGATTGGAGAGGAACCACTACGTTGGTATCTTTTTCTGCTGTAATTTTGATGATCCCATCCCACGGTTTGTAATTTTTCATCTCTACATGCACTTTATAACTTCCGAACTTCATACGTCCGCTTTTATAGTTGGTCTCTCCTACTTTTTCTCCATCAACAAAGACTGTGGCTTTGTCTGGTTCGGAAGTGACAGCAAAATAACCGAACTGACGTTTCAGACTTATTGTCAAAATCTTAGGGTCGTCTTTTGTCAGCATTTCTTTTCCTTCCAATGTCTCATACCCAGGAGCCTCGATTCTGTAAGAATGTTCACCTTTTTCAAGATCAATACTGAAAGAAGCACTTTCTTCGTTTGGAGTTACTTCTGTGTCATCAACATAAATTTTTACATTGTCTATTTTTGTATGGCTTACTGCATCCGGAAGTATGTTGAATGTTATTTTTGCACCATTGGCCCTGAGAATCATTGAATAAACTTTTGCTGATTTTGTTCTTTGTATTGTGTCAGGAAATTCATAATAAGGATTTTCATTAGCTGTTGTTTGGTGCTTGAATCGAAGTTTTGACACACCTTCCGGAACGTAAACCCATATTTCACCGGTTGTATTAAAGTGTTCTCTGTCTATATGTACAATCTCATAACCATCACCAGTTTGTATATCCACGTCTTTCAGTGGGGTATGGATTTTGATGATGGCGCATTTCTTGCCATCTTCATCTTCGTATTCTTTTGCAAATTGGGCTGACGTATCATCCGTTAATTCTTTAAAGGATTCCACTTCGAATCCTTTTTTCACTTGTGCCATAATCTGTCCTATCCCCAGTAGCAGACTGGCTAATGCTGCGAACAGCAATCTTTTGCTTTGCATGTTATTCATTGTGTTTAATTTAGTATTTTATATTTCTATAGTGATTTTCTTGCTTTCTGTTTGCTTTTATTTACCTTATTCCCAAGTGAAATCGTTAAGGCTGATTCGACCATTGTCTTTGAAACGATCATCTTTATTCGGTTGCCATGCACGTATATTGATAATAGGTCTTTCTGTATCTTTTAAGTCGAGAAGCAGGAACAGATAACCGGTATCACCATATGTCTGTGAGAAATAGTCTTGTTTTATCTGTATGCTATATAGGCGATCGTTACCATCGAAGGGTTTGGCATGCCTAAATATATTTTCATCGAAACGAATATTTATGTATTCATTACTGTCAAAGCATCGTGCGAGATTGTTTATATATTCCTTTTTACTTAATGTCGTATAACGAACCTCGTCTTCTTGAAGATGCATTTTTGCCATATCTGTATAGTTTTCCGCTTTCTTCAATACAGATCCGACTATTATTATAGCATCTTCCGAAAAGATACTTTCTATATAATCTTTCCGTTTGAGTGCAAATGCTGTTTTATAGCGTTCAAGGAAGTTGACAAGAATCTGTTTGACATCGTTGTCATAAAACTTGTCGTTTTTATTGTTTAAAATGTCGTTTGCGGCTTGGGTTTCAAGTGCAAAAACCACTTCTGTAATTTTCCCCTCCGGATTGAGGTGGAACACCACATTTTCTGTGAATTTACGTGTAGAACTCTTGAATGAAAAGATCATAGGGTAACTGCGACATGTTATGTCGTCTCCGCAGCGGAGGAACTTTACTTCCGGAACTTTCAACAGTCTTGCCGAACCGTAATTGATGAGTTTGTTGAACATATCGAATCCCTCGGCAGTGCATATCTTTGCCGCTTCAGAATAGTTCTTGTTGCGTATGATAACCTCCATTCTTTTCATCGTTTCAAGATATGGAGCATATTCGTCTTCCGTAAGGGTGACGACGGGGTATCTTCCTGTCGTATTGGTTGCAATTTCCGTTTCCGCCTCCGCTATCCCTTGTGGAACGGATCTGGAAATAGGTTTTGTGGTTTCTTTATAGCTCGCAACCTTGTATGGCGACACAATCTGCTGGACGTCCCTGTCTGCAATGTCGATTTTATTGATGTTTCCGCTGAAATATCCGATAGTTACATTGAATTTGTTATTGGGATTTCTCTTGAAATTCTTTGGAACAGTGATTTCGCCTAATCCGTTGTTTGTCGTATATACTTCGGAAGTAACCCCATTCACTTCATACGCATAGTTCAGATTGCTGACAGGCTTGTCCTTATATTTAAACAACACGGATATTCTGTTGCTGTCTCCGTCTTCGCGTATATCTGTTTCTTCAATGGTTATGTCTTTGGCTATGGCTTTTTTTTCATCAGCGATATAATCGTTGATGTTTTTTTCTTGCAATATGTCTAGTGGTACTTTTATTGATTCTTTACATGTCCTTGCCAACATTTCCGCTATGTAGAGCTTGTCGAATGCGTCATCGAGTATTCCTTCTGTTTTGGCTTCTTTGGCTTCTTTCAGACATACCAGTGCTCTATTCTTGCGATCTTCATATTCCTTTTCCAGGTCTTCGCGCTTTATATACCTTACAACTATGCTTTTGGGCGCTTCTGATAAATAAAGTATACTTACATTCTTCAATGTATTTTTGGAATAAGAATGTGTGATGGATGTTATCTGTTCTTTTGCCTGGATTTCTGCATCTGTTGTTTCCTGAGTGAGTTTGTAGTTAAAATCACTCTCGACTTGAGTGGAAATCGCGGTGTTTAACATAGATAAAGCTCCTTCGGATGCTTTTTCCACCGTTTTGCCTTCTCCTATTCCATAAAGATATTCTCCACTGTTTTGTTGTATTTCTTTCCATTTGTCCTCTGCTTTTTTGCCACTAAGGGTTTCTTGTGCATAACATCCCAATGATAAGCTTGTGAGCCATGCAATGAACAAAATCTTTCCCATGATTTTTATTTTAATATTGTTTCGTTTTTCAAAACTATCTGTCGTATGTACCCCTTCCCCTTTTGAAATACACCCCAAAAGTCCGTTATGAAATTTTTGGGGTGCACTCCACCTATTTGGGGTATTTGACTCCTTATCCCTCCCCTCCCAATAGTCCTCTGCACGTTAGGTTATACGTATTTATATACAAATATAGGCTTTTTACATTGATTAATATTTCACAAGATAACTTTTGTGTTGGTTTTTGATTTTATTTATGTTAAATTAATGTAATTTGTGCGTTTTGTGTATATTTGTTGTTTACATTTTGTTGCAAATGTTACACAATATTCAATTTAAGCCCGATTTGGGTAAGAGTATGACTGCATGGTTTTATACGCGGGTCCGGTTTAAGAAAATCCTGTGAAAAGGGGTAATCCTGTAAGTTTTTTGACGGTGGATCCACAGATTTCTCCGGCTTGTGTTGTTGTGTGTTTGCAGGAGTCTGTGGATACACCTGCAAACACACTTGTCATTAATTACGGGCTTTTTCTGACAATTTGAAATGTTAAAATTCAAGGCTCCGAGAATCGCGTAAAATCGGCCGGACCTTGCCGAAGTTCCGTTTGTGCGATTCTGAGGCTGTTTTCAGGCCTTGAATCCCGATTGTAAAAATAATGTAATTTATACCCCGAAAAGATACATTTATTCACATTCGTGTGTGCCTCGTCTAAAAGAAGAGTACATTGAAGGCTGATTTTCAAGGTGAACAAAATTTTTTATAAGGCGCTTTAAAAACATTTTCAAGGTGAATGAAATTTATTTTCAAGGTGAACGAATTGGGAAAAGTCCGTTTTTCGGGCTGAAATCGGATGTTGTCCAAATCAAATTCTAAAAAATATTAATCCTGCTTTTTCAATACCACGAAAAACAAAGACGGGTTCCGGTGGCGGAAAACAGGATTCATGGGCAAGAATTTTTATAACTTGCTGATTATCAATATATCCTGTTTTGTTCTTACCTATACTCTTTACATCTAAAACTGCATCGTTTTATCAAAATAGTATTTCCTTGATTATCAATTACTTATTGACAAAACTCCAAAATTTAACAACTGTTCATGTGTAAACAAATCTTAATTATGTTAATAAAACTCCGTCGGTTAAAAGTGAACTTAGTGTCAAAAAGAAAGAAGAAATGTCATTAAGAAAGATCATTGCTTTTGCCGGTGTATTCACAGACTCCTCCGTCGCAAGCTCCCCCAGTTGCGGAATAGGAGCAATTGGGGAACTTGCGACGGAGGAGTCTGTGAATACACCAACAAAACACACTTAAAGCAATAGCCTATAACCATAAGAAAAATCAATGACTTTTTTGTGAACACCTCTCTCCTTCCTTATTCCTTTGCAGCCCCTATTGTTTATAGAAAACCGTTTTGTGTCCTATATCAGATGCTTCCATACAAAATGCTACATTCTTGGAGTGGCTGCACCGAAAACATGAAAATCCTTCTCCTGAAAAATCAAATTACTGCACTACTTTCTTAAATCAGTACTGCTGATTTAAGAAAGTAATGTGGTGAAAAGGACTTTTCTGTGGGGATGAATTAACTTTCTACAGGATATAATGCAATGATTTTCAATGCACTACAGAAAACGGCCGGCTTGTGCGGAATTCCAAAATCCGTTCAAATCAAAAAAATAACGGATTTCAGGTGTGGTACAATAGCAAACAAGCCCCAAAGATGGAGCTTGTCATAAGATACGAGAAAGCATGTTTTCTTGACAGAGAATGCACAGACGAACCTGCAACGGAGGCATTTGTATGGTGCATACAGAAAGGCTCTTCCGGATAATGTTTGCTGCCGTTTTTTTACAGCTTCCTCAAAATGTGAACAAAACTAATTTTCAGTTTTTTGCCACCATATAGCAGATGCCGAGAGTGTCCTTGCTTTGCACTACCCTGCCTTCTTTGATGAGATGACTTAGTGCCATGCACAGTTCCGTGCATCCCAAGCATGTTTTTGTTTCCAACTCCTCGAAAGAACAACGGTACATGTATTTCATGGCATTAAAAACTTTGTGGCTGTTTTTCTTTACGATTTCCATGTCGAATACCATAGGCTCTGATTTATTTGTAAATTCCAATTGAAGGTGTATCACTGTGATACTCCATTATTGAATAATGCAAATATAGGCATTATTGTTTTATGGCGGATGGTTTATTCTTTTTGTAAAATGTTCTTTTTCTCGCATTAAGACTAAAGAACTGAAAGAAGTATGTATTTTGAATAAATAATGGGATTTCCTTGTAAAAGACCATAGAGAAACGGACATGGCCACTAAAGTCATATCCCGATAGTTTGGCGCAAGGCGCTGCCGGGTCCGGCCGGCAATACGGCCCATTATGTTCTTTTTTCTACCTCCGCAGACATTGGGGAACGACCTCTTGTGAGGGCTGCGGATAGGCCCGGCAACCGCCTTGTGCTTCGGGACCGCATTTTTCAAATAGGGAATATTTTCAAGGCTTTGCGTTTCCGAGAAAAGCGGACGGTTCCAAGGTGCTTGGAAAACAGAGTGTTTTTGTAATAATTGCCTGAAAAAACTTTTGCTTTCGGCAAAATTCATTAACTTTGAGGCGATAATGAACTAATCCTAAATTAACCTGTTTTTTTAACAACAAATGAAAAAACTAATAACGCTATCTTTTTTGGCTGTAGCTACAGCAAGTGATATGATGGCTCAGAAAGACAATTCAGGCTATCCTATTACGCAAGTACCGTTTACAAGTGTGAAAGTCCAGCCGGAGACATTCTGGGGACAGCGTCTGAAGGCGAGTCGTGAAGTTACCATTCCTCTTGCTTTCAGCAAATGTGAGGAGACGGGACGGTATACCAACTTCTCGAATGCGGCAGAGCATATAAAGGACCCGAGCAAGGTGTTCAAAGTCAATGGAGTAGGGTATTCGTTTGATGATACAGACCCATATAAGACCATTGAAGGTGCGAGCTATCTGCTCCAGACTTATCCCGACAAGAAGCTTGAGGCATACGTCGACAGTGTGATAGCCGTAATCAAGAGCGGGCAGGAACCTGACGGATACCTTTATACCGCCCGTACCCAGAACCCTGACAATCCTCATCACTGGGCCGGTCCTACACGCTGGTCGAAGGTGGAGGACCTCTCGCATGAGTTTTATAATCTGGGACATCTGTGTGAGGCAGCCGTGGCCCATTATCAGGCCACAGGCAAGACCAGTCTGCTCAATATAGCCAAGGCTTTTGCAGACTGTGTATGCCGCGAAGTGGGCGAGAAGCCGGGGCAGGCTTGTGTGGTTCCGGGACACCAGATTGCCGAGATGGGACTTGCAAAGCTCTATCTTGCTACAGGCGACAAGAAGTATCTTGATCAGGCGAAGTTCTTCCTCGACAAGCGTGGATATACCACCATCAAGACGGAATACAGCCAGAGCCATGAGCCTGTGCTTCAACAGAAAGAGGCTGTCGGACATGCCGTGAGAGCCGGATATATGTATGCCGGAATGGCGGACGTGGCCGCTCTTACCGGTGACAAGGGATATATTGCCGCTATAGACAATATATGGGATAACATCATCACCAAGAAGTATTACATAACCGGCGGTGTGGGTGCCACTGCAAGCGGAGAAGCTTTCGGGGCGAACTATGAACTGCCTAACATGTCGGCATACTGTGAGACTTGTGCTGCAATAGCGCAGGTGTACCTCAACTACCGTCTGTTCCTGTTACATGGCGAATCCAAATATTATGACGCACTTGAGCGTACTCTTTACAATGGTGTCATCTCGGGAATCAGTATCGACGGAGGAAAGTTTTTCTATCCTAATCCGTTGCAGTCTATGGGGCAGCACCAGCGTCAGCCGTGGTTCGGTTGTGCATGCTGTCCGAGCAATGCGGCACGCTTTATCCCTTCTGTTCCGCAGTACGTATATGCCGTGAAGGACGATAACTTGTATGTCAATCTGTTCATGGGCAATACAGCCAACGTGAAGGTTGGAGGAAAAGCGGTGGAGATTCAGCAGGCTACGAATTATCCGTGGGACGGCGATGTGGCGCTGACTGTGCGGAAAGCGTCAGGCAAGTTTGCCCTCAACATCCGTATCCCGGGATGGGTGAAGGGCGAGGTTGTGCCGAGCGATCTTTATACGTATGCCGACGGCAAGCGCCTTGGCTATACGGTCAAAGTCAACGGCACGGCTGTGACATCGGAACTGAAGGATGGATATTTTGTCATTGACCGCAAATGGAAGAAGGGTGACAAGGTAGAGGTGCATTTCGACATGGAACCGAGAATTGTAAGGGCAAACGGAAAAGTGGCAGCAGACAAGGGTAGGGTGGCTGTAGAAAGAGGTCCGCTCGTTTATTGTGCCGAATGGCCTGACAATACATGTGATGTGCTCAATGTGCTGCTTAATCAGGAGCCTCGTTTTGTGAGTGGCAACAAGACTGTGGAGAACACCAATGTCATAACGCTCACTACTGATGCGCAGACACTGACTTTCGGGGCCGACGGTCGCCTGCTGACTAAAGATGAGCGACTTGTGCTCATTCCGTACTATGCGTGGGCACATCGTGGCAATGGCAACATGACCGTATGGATCCCTATCGATCTCAATGCTACGAACCCGGCTCTTCCGCCTTCTATCGCATCGCAGAGCAAGGTGGAATGCTCGAAGAAGAACGCTCCGGCGCTCTCCGCTGTCAACGACCGTCTTATACCTGCCGATGGAGACGACCGTTCGGTGCCTTATACTCATTGGTGGCCGGAAAAGAATACGACGGAGTGGCTTTCATACACATTCAAGGAAGCGGTAACGGTGCAGAGTTCCACCGTGTATTGGTTTGACGACAGTCCGTGGGGAGGATGCCGCGTGCCTGCTTCTTGGAAGCTTTATTATATGAACGACAGAGGAGAGTGGGAGGAAGTGAAGAATCCGAGCCGCTATCCGTGCGACAAAGGTGTTGCATGTACTGTCGATTTCGACCCGGTAAAAACTACAGCCATGAAACTTGAAGTGGTTCAGCCGGAGGAGCATTCATGCGGTGTGTTTGAATGGAGCTTGAAATAGTGTCTGACAGCAGACGGTATCTTCACGGACTTTTCCTTGGGTAGAAGTATTTTGATGGAGAGGAACCGGCAAAAGTAGCGGTATGGACAGAAAAACAAGAGGCCGGCAAAGCGTACGCCGTGACTTCGTATGTCGGATGTAAGTTGGAGTCGGTAAATGCAGAAGAGCCGTATCACCCCCCCCTTAAAGGGGGCTGATACGGCTCTCTCTTTGTCTGTAAGGATTGTCAAGCCTGTGCACATCCCGGATGCACTTCATTAAAAGTCCGGCTTCGCTGTCCGTGGAATGATAATCGGTCCATTGATATTGATGCCGTATGGAAGGGTGCCTATCGTGATGCGACCGCGAACTTGTGGCTTTTCATTTTACTCAACCATACCTGGGCCAAAGTTGTGAATCTTTTGGTTGTAAGCCGGTGTTTTCACAGCCTTCTCCGGCTTGTGTTTTTGTGATTTTTGCCGGTGTATCCACAGACTCCTCCGTCGTTTCAAAAACACCATAACCGCCTCTTACGAGAGACTTTCCAAATATCCAATGCTTGTCATAAATTATAGGCTTTTTCTGACAATCTGAAATGTTAAAATTCAGTCTTCGTAGAATCGCATAAAATCGCCCGAACCTTGCCGAAGTTCCGTTTGTGCGATTCTGAGGCTGTTTTCAGACCTTGAGCCGGAAATGTAAAAATAATACAATTTGTATTCCGAAAAGATACATTTATTCACATTCATGCGTGCCTCGCCTGAAAGAAGAGTACATTGGAGACCAATTTTCAAGGTGAACAAAATTTGTTTAAAAGGCGCTTTAAAAATATTTTCAAGGTGAACGAAATTTATTTTCAAGGTGAACGGGTTTGAGGAGGTCTGTTTTTCGGGCCGAAATCCGGTAGTGTGCAAAATTGATTCTTAAAAAAAGTAAAATCGGATTTTTCGATGTCACGAAAAACAAAGATGGGTTTTGGTGGCGAAAAACAGGAATCTTAGACAATAATTTTTATAACTTTCTGATTATCAGTATGTCCTATTTTGTCCCAACCTTATGCCTTTTGCACCTGAAACCGTATCGTTTTGCTGAAAATAGTATTCTGTTGATTATCAGTTGTTTATCAATAAATCTTCAAAAAACCGACAATCAACAGAATGTAAACGGATCTTAATTGTGTTAAAAAATTCCGTCCGCCACAGGTGGGTTTAGTGTCAAAAAGAAAGCAGAAATGTCCCTGAGAAAGACAGAATGTTCACCTGCAAAGTTGCGTGGCAAAGCTGACGGATGGAGAATACAGCTTCACTACCGACACATCGGTTGATTTCATGCGTGCGTACGAAATCTACGCCATGCGTTGGGCTATTGAAGTTTTCTTTGCCGACAGCAAAAGGTTGTTTGCTCCGGCCAATAGCTCCGCGCGGGACTTGACTGCTCATATTTGGCACATGTTTCGCCGGTCATGATACGGTAAACCTGTCAGCCTCACTGAAAAGATATCCGGATTACAAAACCCTATAGAGGATTTTTCAAGGATGTGCATGAACCGACTGTTGTAGAGAAAGTATGCCTGATAATTGTAGAGGTGGTGAGTGTAGTAGCAGAACTCACACGGAGCTATGAGGGCACCCTGATGCGTCGTCAGCTTATCGAGGACAACAAGAGGCTGGCGGTACTACAAACCTATGCACAAACAGCATAAAATCTAAATCCGGACTGAAGTTAAGCCGGTAATCATCCACAACATACAAACCTATTCCTCCGGAACATAAATAATTTCACCGTTATCCAGTTCATACGCGATACCCACCTTTTTGCCTTTCTTGCCGCTCTTGCTGTCCTGATCTTCTGAAGGAGTATAGCGATTTATCTTCTGTCCCTCCTTCGTGATGATCTCCATATTCTCCTTTCCCGGATTCTTTACCATAGTAAAATCCTCCTGACTGAACATTTCAGTCATGTTATAACGGGAGACAAGCGCGACCATAAGTGCCACAGCAAAAACCATAGCCACATCAAAAAGATTGCTGACCACACTCATCGGATCACCATCTTCTTCCTTTCTCAACAAATTTCTTTTCATTTCAATCCGGTATGCTTTTCATTTAACAACTCAGATATAAACTCCAGGTTCGTCATATCCTGCAAATACCAACGCTGCTTTACCTGCTGTGTAATAAAACCAATGGCACTGGAAAAAAGCCCTACAACCGTAGTGGCAAAAGCCACCTGCATATTGTATGCCATAGAAGCAATATCGCCGGTGGAAAGCCCCACGAGAGCCGGTCCCATAGGAATCAGCGTACCCATCAATCCAAGCATCGGACCCATCTTGGTCAGTGTCTTCGATATCGCCAAATCCTTATCTGCCGCAATCTCAAAATCAGCCAAAAGACGCTGTATGTGGGCAGAACTGTCTTTTACCTCCAATATACGTCGTATATATATGATGACCAATGAAGAAGACTTGTCAGGTAATGACTCGGAAAGCATGTCTACATTTTGTGCTGTCAGCCCTTCTATCTGCTTACGCAGCAGAGCTTCGGTACGACGTATCGCCATATACTGTCCAAAGAAACCGCCAATAAGCAACAGTGAACGGCCAAAAAGAATGATGAGCAAAACAATGACAGGCACCAGAAGCCCTGTCGAAATCCAATACAAGATGTCTGATATGTAATTCATAATGTAATATTATTGTGTTTAATTGTTAGTGATTTTCCGTTTACGAATAAGCAAGCCGATACAGCCTCCGACAAGAAGCAATGCGATCAATCCTCCCAGAGCACTCCAGTCAACTTCCGTCATTCCGACTACAGCCGTCCGCCCATTCACTGTGGCAATAATTCCAAGTATCGCTATCAAAGCATTAGTAAGAAACAACAATTCCAGCCGCAATTCCTTTTCCGGCAACAGCCGGCGAAGCAACCACGTGCCTAAAGGTATCAGGCACACAACAGCTGCCGACATGCTCCATGCTATCAACGAGAACGACATACCGGGAAAAGAGAATATAACGTACACCAATCCGCTGAACAATACCGGGAATATCAATATCCCGGGGAACCATCGCAAAGCGCGATAAGTCCACAGTGTTCGCTTCTTCAACGGTCCTGCTGTCTGCACATGAGCAGTCAGCATACAGAATGCCATCTGCAAGATAACTTCTATGCTCAGCACGACAGAAGTGTCGAGCATGAGAGCCTGATTTGAAAGCCAGTCTGCGATCTGCGTCTTCGACTGCTCTATGGCATACCGCCATGTCAGCCCGACAAACAGCGCACATACCACTGTTGTCACAATTACAGACCATAGTTTCCGATAGGTCTGCTTCAACATGAAGTTGAAGCAGACCAATATCATAAGCACCAATACAACGGTTTCCATTTTCAATTATTCCTGATTTTTTCTCCTGCGACGACGTACCCACAAGACAAATGCCAAAACAGCGGCTACAACGATACTGCAAACTACAGCACCGTTCACAGTATTTGTCTGTTGCTCGGCATCGGCAGGGTTGACTTCTTCTTTCTTCATCACCATGCCCTTCTTGCTGTCGGATGCAGAAGCCTCACGTATCCGGCTTATACTCTCCTTATATTGAGCAGCAGTCTTCGGATCTGTATTTGAAGCAATGAACTGACGAAGCTTGGCATTATCACAGACAAATCCGGAACAAGAAGGCTTGTATTTATTCACCATATCCGTATGTAATCTGGCAATCTCAGCCAGCTGTTCTTTGCTTGCCTTCCATAAGCCCTTGCGTGCAGTCTCCATCATCACTGCGGTCATCTCCTCCAAAGCGGCAGGATTCTGCGTCTCGAAATACTCATGTATGCCAAGATTAAACTTGTCCTTCACATACACATTATATATCTCATCCCACATTTCCTTGTCAATCGCATTAGGCTTCATGACGTTCCATCCGTATGTATTCTGTACAATCTCAGCAAAGGTATTTGCACCTCCTGCTTCTCCCTTCATCTTCTCCTTTATATATTCAGGATTGAAAATAGTGGTTCGGCTCTCTACACCTATAGCCTCTTTCACCTCCTGCATACGTACATTGTTGCGATTGCGATAGTCGCTGAGATAAGCGTCCGGATCTTTTCCTGTCACATTTCTCACGGCAAGATTCATTCCTCCCATAAACTCATAGACATGATCAAGACTCAGCGCGCCCCATGTGTTGCTCTGACGCGGCTGTATGACAGCATCTGTACGTGTAAGCGCAGCCTCAAAAGCAAACTGACGCACTGTTTCCCAGTTTTTCTCACTGCCATAGAATGCGCCCATATTGTTCAGGTACACATCAGCTATCTCTTTCTCATTCTCCCAACGGTCACCGCTCATGACCATGCCCTGTATACCTGTTCCATAACCACCATTTACACCTCCGAACACACGGAATGTAGAAATCTCACGTGCCTCCTTCGGACTAAGACCTTTGTCTATCAGCACTCTCTCCGCCTCTACAACACCTTCAGCCACCTGATTCTCATATTTGTCATCCTTTGCAGCAGCAGCCATCTCCACAGCCCGGTTAATAAGGAAAAGACGAGAAGCAGCAATGTCGCGCAGCTGTCCACTTGTCTGGACCACCACATCAATACGCGGACGCCCCAAATCTTCCGACGGTATAAGCCTGATATCCGTCACACGACCGAAGGCATCACGAATAGGCTCTACACCAAGCATATACAGTATCTGAGCAATCGTTGCACCTTCTGTCTCGATGAACTCGCCGCTCCACAATGTGTAGCTGACCTTACGCGGAATACTGTCGTTGTGTGCCTTCCTGTACATTTCAATCGTATTGTCAGCAAGCTTCATACCTTTCTCCCATGCCGACTCGCTCGGAGTAGCCTCAGCATTAATGGCATAAAGATTGCGTCCTGTCGGCAAAGTATTCGGATTGGCAATAGGGTCTCCCCCTGGCGAAGGCCTTGTGTATCCGCCATTCATGGCGTTAATCATAGAAGCCATCTCCTTCTCAGGACTTCCCAACAGTTCTCTCTTATAAGTGCCTATATTCCTGACGGTGCGTTCCACTTCCATCACCGCCAACGCAAAATTCACTTCTTCCTTAGTATATTCCTTCTTCTGCCCCATCATCTGCTTCTTCATAGCCGCCATTCCGTCTTCATTTGACGAAGACTTCTTACCGACAGACGGTTTTAAAGGCATTCCTTTGTGTCCGCCCTTCAGCGCACCACCATCACCATGCCCCTTCTTCATTCCTTCAGCCATTTTCTTCAAAGCCTCAGGGCTTGCGCCCATCTTCTTTGCAAGTTCAAGAGCTGCATTCGAATCCATACTTCCCGCAACTTCTTTCATCTTCCGCCTCATGTCCGCAGAGATATTTTTCTTTTCAGCCACCTTTCCTGACATTGCGCTCATATCCACATGCGATTTGGCAGCAGCAGGAACTTCTTCCGCCATCGACATCATCATCGCCATCATTCCCTGCGGAGCCATACGAGCCTTGTCTATCTCACGTGCTTTGTCCAAATCTTTCTGATCGATGCCGGCAGTACGACATATCAGCTCGTCTGTGGCAAGTTCAGGATTAGCCAGCAACCTACCGACCAAAGCACGAGCCGGAGCCAAATAACGTTGGCTGAATATCGATTTATGCTTCTCCACATCACTTCCGGCATGCTTACGGAGTTTGTCCAGAGCCAACAAACTGTAGGCGATAGGCTCTGTAGCCATTGCATACACACTGCTCGTGATGCGTGCTGCTTCATACGGCACACCCATCGTATAGAGTTGTCCCGTTATCTTCTCGCTTACAAGCTCTTCTGCAAAATTTTCAATCTTAGCCACTTCATCTTCTGTATATGGTTGGTTCAGCACACTGTCCAAACCAAGTTCACGGTGAATACCCAACTTCACTGTCAGAGCCTTGACTTTCAGAGAAGCGCGTTTCAGTTCCGCATCACGTGAAGAAGCATTAGCCGAAGCCTCATCTTCCTCCAAAATATTGTTATAAGTCTTTACAGCCTCCGTCAGTTCACGGTAGATTCCGTGCACACCGCTTTCAAGGAAAGGAGGTGTAAGATAAGATTGAAGCCCTGCATAAGAACGACGTTTGGCTATCACTCCCTCGCCTACATTGCCTATAGAATAAATATAGAAGTGCGGAAGTGCTCCCACTAACCGGTTCGGCCAGTCATTGTTGCTCAGCGCGACCTGCTTTCTTGGGGTAAACTCCAAACTTCCGTGTGTGCCGAAATGAATCAGCACATCAGCCTTGAAACCAAATTGTGTCCAAAGATAAGAAGCAATATAGGTATGAGGAGGTGCCGCATCGGTTCCGTGTACCACCTTAAATGCATTGTCTCCTTTTCCAGCAGCATTCTGCGGAAGCAGCACCACATTACCGAACTGCAATCGTGCCACTCCGAGACGACCATCCTCCGTAGCCATATACTCTCCAGGAAAATCACCGTACGCAGCCACCACATCGGCATACCTTTCCGGACGTATAGCTTTCTTCACCCATCCTTCATACTGTTTTTTAGTAATGAGTTCCGGATTGCCGTTATTCATGAAGTCAGTAAACGCTCCCTCGGCATATGCTCCGAACACAGCTCCCTGCGCCTGAATCATGCGTTCCAACTCTTTTGAAGATTCCGGCAAGCCCTCAACCTTGTATCCTTCCTTTTTCATACGAAGCAACAGATTGTAGAGCGAAGGCCCCACTTCCATGCCTGCAGCAGTAAGGGCATTCTGCCCAGGTCCCTTATAATAGTAAATAGCTACACGTTTATCGGCATTCGGTTTTCGCTGCAAAGTTACATAATTATTCACTGTCTGCACAAATGTTTCCAGTCTTTCCGGAATAGCGTATGCCTGCTGCAGCCCCTCTTCATCCTTGTAATGTCCGAAAAGCGCAAATGGCCGGATTGCACCGTCTATCTCCGGAGTAACCACACTTTGAGAAAGAAATCCTCCACTCATCCCCATCTTGTCGTCTTCCCACTCTTCCACAAGTCTGTTCACATTCAACGGGGCAAACAAAGGTATATTTTGTTCGCTAAGATAATCAACCATATAGTCTCCCATTCGTCCATGCGCCATATTGATTACAGCCGAAGGTTGTACGGAATCCACATGATGGTACTGGATGAATGCCTTCATGCTGCGCACGGGGTAGACCACATTGCCGGTTTCTTCCAATTTAGCGATAAGATCAGTCGGTTCACCCATCTGCCCTGTAACCACAATACATGGGGCACCTTCCTTCAACAAACCGTTTTTCCGAAGAAAGCGATGATATTCCGCTACCGTATTGAATCCCAGCTCCTCATCATCCGGCTTATTCGGGTCTATGTGATATATCATGTCATTCGAACGTGCCACCACAGCTTCCGGTTCACAGACAGAAACGAATTTCCGATCTATATACTTACGCACATAATTAAGCA
The DNA here is from genome assembly GCA_964554265.1 of uncultured Bacteroides sp. Taxonomy (GTDB): domain Bacteria; phylum Bacteroidota; class Bacteroidia; order Bacteroidales; family Bacteroidaceae; genus RGIG8745. The sequence goes on from CAZKOB010000011.1 coordinate 18,634, forward strand.
TACTGCGGTAATTTGTACGACCACCATTGTTCAGATATTGTCTTAGCGTATCGGCTTGGATGGAATCCAGCGAAACAATCTTATTGGCTGGATTAGTCGCAGCAGTAGTAAGAATCGGCAATCCATTGTCCGCAGCTTTTTGAATTTGCTCTCGCTGCTCTTCTGTGATGCGCAATCCCATGGCATTGATAAACACCATGTCATAATCCTCCAGCCTATCCAGTTCATCCGTGCTCAGTTCTGCAATCTTTATAGATGTATTGTCATTCGCCTTTGATATCTGTCCGAGACTGATAACTTGATAATTGACAAAAGCCACCTTCGTTGCAGAACACAAAAAGTTCCAGACTGCCAATCCAATGACAAGCAGCAGAACCGTTGCTCCTAAAATCAATAAATACTTTTTCTTCATATATTTCTGTTTTTATATATTCATATCACAAGGTCATGAGACCATAAGGCAAGTGATGGAAATATCAGATAAATCCTTTTCACTTCTGCCATACAGTCCCATAACCTCACAACCGAAAAATCAGTTTACAGCTTAAACATATCCGCAAGATTAAGACCTACCGTACATACACAAGCAATTCCTTTCTGAGGCACTTGCAATGAACTGTCCACAGCCTTGTCTTTGTAGTTGAACAGATTATCCAAACCTAAATTCAATTTTACACCTCTCGGCAGAGTGATCCCCACATTCAACGAGCATACTGTGCGTGCATTATAAGAAGTCCTTGTATATTCATACGTACCGTCGTCCCGTGTGCTGCGAGTATACGTATCAAATGCACTGCCCCATTGTCCGCTCAACGAACAATTGACTCCTATCTTCCCGAACTTATGCGAATACATCGCATTGAAGGTTGCCATGTGCGGACGTGTCATGGAAGCATTGCGTCCGTCCACCTCTTCATAATCATTGGTATAGGCATAAGAGCCTGTCAATACCAGACCAAAGCCAAAGCGATAGCGCAATATGCTTTCAACAGAAGTCGTCTTCGCATTCTCTGCATTGACATACTGCATATCATTCGAGCCATCTCCCACTGTCAGATACGTAATTTTGTTATCGAATCTGTTGTGTGCCAAAGAAACAGACATGTTCAAACCGCCCTTGTTGAACTCCGCGGACAAAGAGTACTGATTGCTTGTCTCCGGTTTCAAATCAGGATTTCCGTAAATCATGAACCATCCGAGTCCGCCCATGTCGTATGCCATATAAAGTTCCTTCAAAGAAGGTGAACGGAATCCCTGTGCATATCCGGCACGGAAGGTGACAAGTTCGCAACATTTCCACATAGCAGATATTTTCGGAGTTACGTGCCACTTGTATTTCTCATGATAATCGGCACGCACACCAGCCACAACGTTCACATTGTCAGCCACATTCCAGTCTTCCTGTGCATAAAAGGCATATGCCTGATTGCTCACATGCGAACTGTCCTTCATCATATAATGCTTCAGATACTCTATGTCGCCCTCAAAGCCGGCACTGACAGTATGCTTTCCAAATTTTCCTGTATAATCCAGACGTGGTGTCTGTTTTATATTGCGGTAAATCGTACTGGTGGAGTCGATTCTGAAAAAATGGTTGTCCTTTATATAATGGTCGTATATATATCCCAAAGTCACCAACTGGTCTTTAGCCGGAATATATTTCACTTTGGCACTCAGAGTGTAATCTACAAAATACTCTTGATACAGTTTTCCCACTCTGATATCACGCTGGTTACGGTAATAAGTTCCCTTGAAATCAGTGCTCAGCTTTTCATTACAAGTATAACCGATTTTCTGGGTAAAGTTCCATATGTTATAACCGTAAACCGTGGTAGAGGCAGGACTGCCCTGTTCCTCCGTCACAGAACCGTCACCACTCTCCGTCATAGTGGTTTTGCCCTCTGCATCACCGACAGTGTAAGTGTCCAGTTTACGAAACGTAAGACTACTGTATGACGTCAGCCGATTCTTCTTCAGCCCGATGGATGCAGTATACTTCTGCCCGTTGCTTCCGGCATAACGGGCATTGATATCGGCTGTGAACGGACGGTTAGCCGTTTTAGTAATAATATTGATCACTCCACCCAAAGCATTAGAACCGTAAATGGTGGACTGCGCCCCCTTTATTATTTCTATACGCTCTATATCATCCACATTGAAACGGGTAAAATCCACATTATGGTCGGAGCCTTCTCCGCTAACTCTTTCTCCGTCCACAAGGAACAGTAGATATTCGCCGCTCATGCCCTGATAGTTTATCTGAGGAAGCTGGCTCATGGAATTATACCCGATCTGCAAACCCGGCAGTTCATATTGCAGCAGAGTCTCTATGTTCATTGGGTTCAGAGCCTGAATATCCTTCTGTGAAATGACACGGGTTATCACCGGTGCATCTTTCAAAGGACGCTCAATGAAAGAGCCTGTCACCGTCACTTCGTTGAGTTCATTTACCGAAGGCTTCATTTTCACTTTGGATACCACCGGATTCAGCGATGAAGGCACCTCCAGTGTCTGCGGCTCATACCCGATGAAGGAAACCTGTATGGTATATGTCTTTATGTCATCCAGACGAATGACAAACTCGCCTGCCGAGTTGGTGCCGGCACCCAATGTGGTACCGGCAACACGTATTGTCGCACCGGGTATCGGCTGATTGTTCTCATCGACAACCACCCCTTTGACAGCATAACGATAACGCTTCTCATTCGCATTGTCATTCGTATTGTCCGCAAGGGCGGCAGTCACCCACATCATGGCAAAGAAGAACACTAAACTTATTGTTTTTTTCATTTCTTTTCCGCTGTATGCATTTTATAATTGAACGACATATAGCCGCTGGCACCGGTCGTACTGTAAGTGGCTGTTATTTGGAAAGCAGCCCAAGAACCGTCATCCCATTTCAGCGCGAAAACTTCTCCTGTCGTCCCATATATAGTTGGCGGCATAGAACCTGTCGCTGTTTTTGTGATGCCGTCACACAGCACCGTGTTAATCATCGGCTTGTATGCATAACCGATAGTCCCACCCATCATATTCGACATGTCGGTAATCACGAGATATTGAGTTTCTCCTTCATCCTTTTTACGTTCCATTTCATAGTCAGCCACACGATCGGGAGTATATTCGCCCTCAGGAAGATTCTCAACCTCCTGAATATCAGTCTTGCCGGTATTAAGCACAGACGCACCATTGGTCTTTATTTCATAACGGTGTATCGCAATATGCCAATCGATGCCGACTGCCTCTGCCTCCTGTGCGGGTCTCGTCGAACCATCTCCCGAATAAATCCACTCGCCGGCATCCGGATGCACCTCCGTTTCACCCGTAGCCAGATTGATGTATGTCCATGTATTGTAAGCAGACGCATTCACATCCTTCTTTGTCTGATACGGACTGTCATCCGGCAGTTCTTCGTCTTCATCCAGAAAATGGTTTGTATATTCGCAGGCTGTCATACTGCATACGACAGCCGCAACGGTCAGATAATCGTAAAGCTTCATCACTGTGATTTTTTCCTTGCCATTCTTCATCACTCCTGCACTTCCGGAGCATCGCCCTGACGGAAGGTGATTGTTGTGCCGCCCATGATGTTCAATGTGAATGCCATCTCCACATCTTCTTTGTCGCCGCTTACGGAACCTTCCAGCGTACAAGGATATTCCTTTGGTGTGCCGCCCCCCATGGACATGGCAGAAACACCTTCACCCTTCAGGGTGTAAACACCATTCTCTTTTACTACTGACACATTGGAAATGGTAGATTTTCCCCATGCTGAAGATTCCAAAATCACATTGACCGTTCCATCTTCATTGGCAGTAACAGACATTGTTTCATCTGCAGTGACCATCGGTGTAGGACTGTAAGCAAACACTGCTGAAGTATATCCTTTATAAGAACCGGCAAGAAGAGCCGCTGCCGGAGCATCGCCCTGACGGAAGGTGATTGTTGTGCCACCCATGATGCTCAATGTGAATGCCATCTCCACATCTTCTTTGTCGCTGCTTACGGTACCCTCCAGCGTACAAGGATATTCCTTTGGTGTGCCACCACCCATGGACGACATGACAGAAACGCCTTCACCTTTCAGAATGTAAACACCATCCTTCACTTCAACTGCAATATTTGAAATGGTAGACTCTCCCCATGTGGAAGAAGCCAGAACTACATTGACCGTTCCGTCTTCATTGGCAGTAACAGACATTGTTTCATCTGCAGTGACCATCGGTGTCGGGCTATAAGCAAACACAGCAGATGTGTATCCGGCATAAATTCCTGTCACAGCCTCATAAACCCGGGACGGTTCATCATCATTACTACATGCCACCATGCATAATGCTGCTGTGGTCATCGCTAAAAATTTTTTCAAATTCATTTTTATTATTGATTAATATGATTAATAATTATTCCTGTACACAACCCTGGTAAAACGACATATACGACCGGATTGTCGGTATCTGCTTAACTTTTTTACACTGGATTGCATATACTATTTCCAAAACTTGCTGCAAAATTATGGATGTTTACCCGATTCTACAATACTCACAAATAAGGTATTTAATATACTTATAATCAAATACTTAATCTTGAGTAGGAGTATATGTTTGTAAGTATTTTCTCATCATTTTTAATGTGTTTTATAGGATAATCGCATCCATAGTAACCAAAAAACTGTATGGTTTTTGGGGTATACATACTCAGTTTTAAGGTGATTCTTATGGTTGTAAGTCTGTGAATACACAAGCAAAAATAGTTGACTTTTACTGATGAACATGCTGTCTTTCTCAGAGACATTTCTTCTTTCTTTTTGACACTAAGTCCACCCATAGCGAACGGGAATTTATTAACATAATTAAGATTCGTTTACACTTGTTCGATTGCCAAATTTTTGAACATCTATAGATAAGTGATTGATAATCAGTGGAATGCTATTTCAGCAAAACGATACGGTTTCAGGTGCAAAAGGCATAGGTTGGGGTAAAAATAGGATGTGCTGATAATCAGTAAGTTATAAAAATTATTGTCTAAGATTCCTGTTTTTCGCCGCCAAAACTCATCTTTGTTTTTCGTGGCATTGAAAAATCCGATTTCACTCTTTTTAAGAATTAGTTTTGCGCAATACCGGATTTCGGCCCGAAAAACGGACGTTCTCAAACCCGTTCACCTTGAAACTAAATTTGGTTCACCTTGAAAATGTTTTTAAAGTGCCTTTTAAACAAATTTGGTTCACCTTGAAAATCGGTCTTTTGTGTACTCTTCTTTCAGACGAGGTACATATGAATGTGAATAAATGTATCTTTTTGGAATATAAATTATACTATTTTTGCATTTGTGATTCAAGGCCTGAAAACAGCTCCAGAATCGCGTAAACGGAACTTCGGCAAGGTTCGGGCGATTTTACGCGATTCTGCGAGGCCTTGATTTTAACATTTCAGATTGTCAAGAAAAACGCGTAATTTATGACAATCAGATGGTGAGATGGTGGGGATGACCAAACCTGTTTATGAGGATGTCAGGACCCATGAAAAGACATCAAAGAACAGCGGGAATCTTCGATGAGAATGTTTGGGTGACACGGTGACGAAGTCAGTAGGCTGTGCCTTTTTTCCGGCACAGCCTCCTCATGAAAAGGCATCGAAAATAGCAAAACTCTTCGATGAGAATTTGGGGGATGACACGATGACGAAGTCTGGATACAGAAACTTGCAAGATTGCCCGCTTTTTACAGGACTTTCTGAAACCGAACTCGTGTTACTATTGATGAGAATGCTTTGTTTTGCTGATGAAAAGACCCGTTATCTGAAATCTTTCAACTCCTTCTGAAGCTTCTGTCTTGTGAAGAAGATGCGGCTTTTGACGGTTCCGATTGGAAGGCCGAGCTTCTCTGCAATCTCCTTGTATTTGAATCCTGATATGTGCATTGCAAACGGAATGCGGTATTCCTTTGGAAGCGCATGAACTGCACGGTGAATCTCCTTGATGTCGTATGCTTGTTCTGTCGATTCAAATGCGCAGTCTTCTGAAAGGTTGATATGATATAGGTTTTCCGTCTTGTCGATGAATGTATTGTCGCGCACCACTTTGCGATAGTTGTTGATGAAGATATTGCGCATGATGGTATAGAGCCATCCTTTGAAGTTGGTTTCCGGAGTATATTTTTCGCGGTTGTCGAGCGCTTTGAGTGATGTCTCTTGAAGAAGATCGTATGCATCGTCATGGTCTGATGTGAGCTTAAAAGCAAAGCGCAGAAGGTCGTTTTGCGCACGGAGAAGTTCATGCTCGAAAATGTGCTCAATTGTCATGGTTGCAGTTGTCATAGTTGCCATAATCGTAATGTTTATAGGTTATTATTCTTATTTTTTCAACGGGTATGATCTTTCCGGACAGTCTCCATGAATCTCAGGATTGGAAAAGGTTTCCGCCTTTTAGGTTTGAAAGAGTCTCCATTTTGACTTTGCAACTTTTTGCCGGAGCAATCTTTGCTTCTTGATAAGTCAGAGAAGTCGGTGGCTTTCTGATTTCGCTGCAAAAATACAGTCTGAAAATATGGATGACGGGATAAAAACTGACATCTGATGACCCAAAAACCGACATCTGATAGTTTTTCTCCCGTTTTTTGATAGTTTTCGGGTGGTGGGAGAAGAGGATTATGGCAGCGAACGGCTGAAATCTTAATTTTGTCGGGCTATATAAGGGCATGACCGATGTATGGGCAAGTATATAAATGGTTTGTAGGTATATGGGATGGCTGCTTGTCGGATGGATATGACAAGAGCGGCATGGAAGAATGGCTGGTGTATACCTCTGACGAAACTGTAAGATTTTCTTGTACTGAAAATTCTGGGTAATGAGACAATAAGTATTATGATCTGACAGTCCGTCTGTAAAATGGACAAAAATCTTGTATAGTTGCTATATACGATAAAAAAGCCGCACTCTGAAAGTATTGTCTTTACTTTTGGAGTGCGGCTTGCAATTTATGTGACTTTAATTTGTGCAGGTCTTCTTATACGAGATGGCTTATGAGTTCTTCACGGTCGCCGGGAAGCATGTCGATAACCGGTATTTCAATCATCGTATAAGCTCCGGGCTGCTGGCGCATGGATGCGCGTGCTACATTGACAAGTACCTGCGCGGTAAGAGCAGGATTGTTTATCTTCATGTTAAACTCAAACAATTGGTTGTGTGTTTTTCCGGAAACACCCTTGCGCACAAGGTTGACACCATGCCCCACATCGTTAAGTTCGTCTACAGATGCTACTTGCCGGATATGGGTTTCGTCATTGGCAAAGTATGGGTCTGCCTTGATTGCGGCAGCCACGGTGTTGAAATCATAACCTTCTTCAAGCTCTACATATACCATGCGGCGGTGAATGCCTGTACCGACCGGTATAGTCATGCTAAGGGCATCTTTGACACCTTCAATGGCACGGACGGCTACGGAATGTCCCATTGAGCGTCCCGGACCGAAATTCGTGTAGCTGATGCCTTTAGGAGCAAGACTTTGCATGAGTGTGCGGACAACTGAGTCGCTTCCCGGGTCCCATCCGGCTGAAATAATGGATACAGCTCCGTGCTCTTTGGCTACAGTTGCAAGAGAACGGCGGAGATCTACAATCTGTGTATGGATGTCGAAACTGTCTACGGTGTTGATGCCAAGTGCAAGGCACTCTTTTGCATATTCTTCAACCTTGCGTGTTGGAGTGGCCAGAATAGCAACATCCACCTTGTCAAGATCCTTGATATTCTTTACTACAGGTATATCTGCAAGTTCTGTCGGCTTGTTTGTGTCTCCGTTACGACGTACAATTCCGGCACATTCAAAATCCGGTGATGCTTGAATGGCCTCAAGAGTATACTTGCCTATATTGCCGTATCCGACAATGGCGGCTCTGATTTTTTGCATATTGTTGCTTTTTTGAATGGTTGTTTTATTATTATATATCCAAGTGTTGTTTCAAAATCTGTGCAAATTTAGTGATTATGAGTGAAACTGCATTGCATAATATAACAAAAATCCTATTTGTTGTGTCTTAATGCCACACTTGCATGCCTTTTGGAATCGAAAAGATGGTTTTATAATATGGTGGATATAAAAAAGATAAAGAGGCTGTCCGACAAGCCCTGTTTTAATGATTTTACCCCTGCCGGAATGCGATTCTCTGGCAGGGGTAATTTCTCATATTCGTAGACTTGTTAGACAGCCTCTTTATCTTTTATAACAAGTAAAAGACTATGCTTTTATTAATCTTATCCTAATAAGAATCATTTTGTGGGTTGTACTTCTGACACTTCTGCATCTTTGATACGCCGTCCCATGACAAGGTATGCCGTAGGAGCAGCGATGAAGATAGACGAAGCTGTACCAATAATAACACCGAGAATCATTGCAAATGCAAAGCTGCGTATACTGTCGCCACCAAGTGTGAAGATACAAAGTAATACGATAAGTGTTGACACTGAAGTGTTTAGGGTACGAGCCAGGGTTGAGTTCAGAGAGTCATTGAACAGACGCTGGAGGTCACGCTTTGGATAGAGTGAGAAACTTTCACGAATACGGTCGAAGATAACCACCTTGTCGTTAATTGAATAACCGATGGCTGTAAGGATGGCACCGATGAATGTCTGGTCAACCTCAAGAGAGAATCCTATCCATCCGTAGCATACTGAATATGCACCGATAATAAGCAAGGTATCTATTGTAAGGGCTGCTACTGAACCTACTGAATATGCTACATTGTGGAAACGTATAAGGATATATACGAAGATTGCAATAAGGGCGAGAATCACAGACCAGATAGCTCCGTAAGTAATATCTTCTGCAATCGAAGGACCCACCTTCTGTGAACTGATTATTGAGCCGCCGGCACGGTCGTCACGGTCAAGGAAGCGTTCTGCAGATACAGACTTGTCTACGATTCCTGCCTCAACGAATGCCTCATAAAGCATGTTCTCTATTTCAGAATCTATATTTGCTCCGTTTTCTTTGATACGGTAGTTTGTTGTCACACGGATAGTCTTGTGGTCTGTACCGATTGCGATAGCCTGAACATTCACATTCTCTCCTTCAGGTGCATTTGCCGTAAATTTCTCACGAAGTATATCGTTGATGCGCTCCGGTTGAATTTCATTCACAAACTCAATCTTGAAGTTGCGTCCACCTGTGAAGTCGATAGACTGGCTCAATCCACGAACAAACAAAGATACAAGGCTTACACCCAAAGCTATTCCGAAACATATGAACGACTTCTTGTATGAACCCATAAAGTTGTAGTTTGTACCTTGAGCGAAATTTTTCGATATGTTTGTTGTGAATGTAAGTTTCTGCCACTTGTTCTTGTTCAAGTAGTGCTCATAAACAATACGTGTCAACCATACAGCTGTGAAGAATGAACATACGATACCGATGATAAGCGTTGTAGCAAATCCTTTGATAGGACCTGTTCCGAAGTTGTAAAGAATAACACCTGTGATGATAGAAGTAAGGTTTGAGTCGAAGATTGCAGAAAACGCATTGCTGTATCCGGCTGCGACCGCACTCTTGATATTCTTGCCTGCTTTCAGTTCTTCCTTTGTGCGCTCATAAATCAGCACGTTGGCATCTACTGCCATACCCAGAGAGAGTACCATACCGGCAATACCCGACATAGTCAGTGCGGCCTGCAAGGATGTCAAGATTCCGATAGTGAAGAAGAAGTTGAGGACAAGGGCCATGTTGGCAACCATACCCGGTTTAAAGCCATACATTACGCACATGTATACCATGAGGATAACAAATGCGACTACAAAAGACATGAAACCTTTGTTGATCGATTCCTGTCCCAATGTAGGACCAACAATATCTTCCTGAACAATTTGTGCCGGAGCCGGCATTTTACCGGATTCAAGTACGTTGGCAAGGTCTTTTGTGTCGTTTGTTGTGAAGTTTCCTGAGATTTGTGAGCTTCCACCGTCGATCTTGCCTTTCACATTTGGTGCACTATATACATAGTTGTCAAGAACAATTGCAATGGCATGGTTCACATTTGCTTCTGTGAGAGCAGACCATTTACGTGCACCCTCTGTGTTCATCTTCATTGATACACAAGGATTCCCATATTGGTCAAACTCGTCTTTTGCTTCCATGACCACCTCGCCTTCGAGCGGAGCACGTCCGTTCTTACCTGTAGTTCTGATTGCATAAAGGGCAAAAACCTTTCCTGCCTTGTCTTCAGACTTGACTCCCCATTTGAGGCTAAGGTCGACAGGAAGAATATCCTTGGCAACAGCCGAGTTGAGAAGAGAGTTTATTTCTGCAGTATCAGATGCGACCGCATATCCGACCATGCATCCTGCATTGCCTTGAATAGGTTGCAGAATGGCGAAAAGCGGATTCTCTGTTTTCATAGCTTCCGTTGTGCCGGCTGCTTTGTTGGATGCGCTCTTGCCCTTGTCACTGCCGTCGGAAACCTGTGAGAGGAGAGTGCTTGTTTTGCTTGAAGAGTCAGCAACTTCTGCAATCTGCTGTCGCGCCACAGAGTCTGTAGCGACAACGGCTGAATCTGCTTCATTGGCTATGTCGGTTTTCTCGTTTCCTTCACGGAGAGCCGTATTGAGCTGATTCAGATAAGGCAGTACAACCTGAGTGTCATAAGTTTCCCAAAATTCAAGGTTTGCACTTCCCTGAAGAAGCTTGCGCACACGCTCCGGCTCCCTGATACCAGGAAGCTCAACCATGATGCGTCCTGACTGGCCTTCGATTTTTTGGATGTTCGGCTGGACAACTCCAAATCGGTCAATACGTGTACGCAACACTCTGAAAGAGTTGTCAACGGCTTCATTGACAGCGGTACGGAGAACTTTCTCCACTTCACTGTCTTTGCTGTTGGTGTTCACCTTGCCTTTCAGTTGCTGAGTCGCAAAAATAGAAGCCAGACTACTGCCCGGAGCATTCTTTTTATAGGCACTGACAAATAATGTGATAAAATCGTCCTGGCTTTCCACTGAGAGTTGTTGGGCTTCCTCCACAGACTTCAGAAAAGCAGGATCTGTCTTGTGGTCAGCTAATGTCTTGATTATCTCAGGAACAGAAACTTCCAGAATGACGTTCATACCACCTTTCAGGTCAAGACCGAGGCCGATGGCTGTTTCGCGGCAATCCTTCAGCGTGTAACTTCCGAGATAAAATGGAGTCGTGTTCAACGAGTCCAAATATGCCTCCGCATCCTTTTCATCCATTTCCGATGCCTGCTTCTCAACGTAGCTTGTAGCAACAGAGAATGAAAGATAGAAGAGGCAAATCAAAGTAAGTGCCACTGCTAAGAACTTTACAAATCCTTTGTTTTGCATTTTGTTGATAATTTATAAATTGTTGTTTTGATATTTTCTGTTACAAGACATGTTGTGTCCCTCAATTTTGCAAAGGTAATGCTTTTTTTATAAATTAAGAGGCTGTTTTGATTTTTATGAAAAAATATTCGTCTATTCCGCTTTTATTATGTTCTGTGCCGGCTGTTTTGGTGAAGGATGCTTTGATGATGGTTTGTTTTTCTTGCTCATCCTGAAAATAGTAAAGAAGTGACTTCTTAAAAAATGCGGGGATGTCTTGTATTACTCTATATCTGTTTTTTTGTCCGGCTATTTCATTTTCAAACTGCAAAAGATGGGGTAATGGTCGCTGTCTTTGATGCTACGGTCCACTACTGCCGCATAAGGAATTAAATTTTCGCTTATCAGGATGTTGTCGAGCCTGAAATACATACCAGACCTGTTATACGACAATCCCGGCCCATTGGCGGAACGTGTGTATGCATCGTTGAGTTGCTTGGTCATGGTGTGATGAACATACGAGATTGGAGAATCATTGAAATCTCCGCATGAAATAATATATTTATGGTGGCAGCGTCCTACAAAAGCAGATATGGAATCAGCCTGTATCCCTCTGACGGATGTTGCTTTTATAATCTTGGATACAAGAGAGTTGTATTTCTCTTCTGCTCCGTTTTCCTCAGGATTTTTTATTATCTGTTTGTATTGCTTTTTGTCCTCGTCATTGAGTTTGTACGATTCCAAATGGTTGTTGATGACCATTACTGTGTCATTGCCTATAAGAATCTCATACGCAAAACTGCTGTTTGTCTCTGAAGGGTAGTTGAGTTCCCTGCTGTTGACAATCGGATGCTTGGAAAGGATGGCGAAGCAGTCTTTCTTGCTCACCTCAAGTCTGCAATAAGGATAGACCGTTGTAAACAGGTCTTCTATGTGGTCCATATCATACCGGCTTGCTTCCTGTAGGCATACGATGTCTGCATTACTTTGAAGTATGTAATTGACTATAGGGTTGTCTTCCGGTTTTACGTTTGGGGTGTTCCCGAAGTGGAACACATTATATGACAGGACTTTGATTGCATCGTCCGGAGGTGTCTGCTTTATGTTGATGGGGAAATATGCCCTGACTGCCCATGCGCATGCCAGCATCCCGGCCAGTGGCAGTACCATAAGCTTCCGTCTGAACAGTAGCCAGAATATGATGAACATGGCATCAAGGAAAAGGAATACAGGAAAAATAAGTCCGAAATAAGACCAGTTCGGATAAATCTGTGGTGGCAGATAGGCTGTATAGGCACAAAAATTCATTGCTGCAATGACGAATAAGTTTACAGCAATGAATATAGTGATGAAAATCTTTTTTATTTTGAATGCCATAAGCAAAGTTTATGTTGTATAAATTGGTTGGCAGGAAAACTATCGCCTGCTTGCATCAAACAGACGGTTCTTCTCTTCCGTTGTGAGGCTTGCGTAGCCGTCTTTGCGAACCTTGTCCAATATCCGGTCTATTTCTTCATTCTCCTGTTTCTTTCTGGCGTTATACTCATATTCTTTTTCACGCTTTCCACTGCCATAGCTGACGGTCATCTTCGTCTTCTTTTTGCCTTTGAACATTTTCCTGAGCTTGTCGAAAAGGCTTTCTCCACGGTCATAACCGTCCTCGTCCCGGTAATAGGTTGTAGTACTGTTCCAGAAGTTCCCACCGTTGAACCATTGCCTGCGTACCTTCTTTCTCCAGTACAGAATAAGGATAAGTCCGAACAACATGCCTCCAAGATGTGCGAAATGTGCCACTCCATCGCTTAGGCTCATCCCTTCAATAATCTCTATTGCGGCATAGAACATGACAAAATATTTTGCCTTTATCGGGAAAGGAATCGGGATAATGAACAGACGCTCTTCCGGGAATGTCATTCCGAATGCGAGAAGTATTCCATACACTGCGCCCGATGCTCCTATGGTCATGGCATATGGATTGATGAGTCCGAACAGTTGTCCGGCTTCTTGGACGAATGCAGCGCCGATTCCACAGAATAAATAGTAGAACAGAAAACGTCTGCCGCCCCATACCTGTTCCATGATACGTCCGAACATCCAGAGAGCGAACATGTTGAAGAACAGGTGCGACAACCCTCCGTGCATGAACATATATGTAAACAACTGATGGAAGTGGAAGGCCGGATGAAAGACGTAATACAGCCCAAAAATATTGTTCAGTGAGAGGCCGCCTGGCAGGGACGGACACAACATGTCGATTATAAAAGCTGCTGTGTTAAGCAGAAGTAGTGTTTTAACTACAGGAGGCATATTCATACTGCGCGTTGCTTATTTGAAAAAACGAATGCAAAAATACTTCTTTTATTCCATTAAACCGAAAAATGCGTATAATATAGTATGAGTTTTCTGCTTTTTGTTGATTTTTTAAATAATTTTGTTTGCTTGTTGCAATTTATGATATATATTTGCATCCAAGCGACTTATTCACAAAACTCCAACAGTGGAATGCTTGTATTTTGAATCGAACTGTCTACTGTGTTGGTATATTGTCGGAAAACAAGCAGCTGAAAAAATCACGAACATAAATTTACGTTTTAATACTTATAATTATGAATAAGAATGAACTTATAAGCGCAGTTGCAGAGAAGTCGCAACTGAGCAAAGCTGATGCCAAGAAAGCTCTTGACAGTATCATTGAAGTTGTATCTGAAGCGTTGAAGGCCGGCGATAAGGTTGCGCTTTTGGGTTTCGGAACATTTTCTGTAGCTGAAAGGGGAGAGCGTCAGGGTATAAATCCTGCTACAGGAGCTTCCATTACTATTGCTGCCAAGAAGACGGTCAAGTTCAAAGGCGGTGCGGAACTGACATCTTCCATTAATTGATGCATAAATTTTATTGAACATCGGATAGAAGACGTTGTTGCGTTGTTCTTCTGTCTGAGTAAAGGATAACGGGCATGGATATTCCTGCTGGTGTATGGCGGAATATCTGTGCCTGTTTTTGTATCCGTACTTTGCTCTTCCCACGGTTCCTGCTTCTCCTGACTTCGTCATCGCGTCACCCTAAAATTTCTCATCGAAGAATTTCGCTATTCTCTGATGTCTTTTCATAAGCCCTAACGTCATCATAAATCAACTTGGTTGTTCCCACGTCACATCGTCTGATTGTCATAAATTACGTATTTTTTCTGACAATTTGAAATGTTAAAATCAAGGCTTCGCAGAATCGCGTAAAATCGGCCGAATCCGACTGAAGTTCCATTTGCGCGATTCTAAGGCCGTTTTCAGGCCTTGAATCCGAAGTGCAAAAATAATACAATTTTTCTCTGACAAAGATACATTTATTCACATTCACGTGTGTCCCACCTGAAAAAAGAGTACGCTGAAAATCAATTTCGTTCACCTTGAAAATGGTTTTAAAGTGCCTTGTAAAAAATTTTTCAAGGTGAACAAAATTTATTTTCAAGGTGAACGAGTTTGAAAATGTCCGTTTTTCGGGCTGAAATTGGGTGTTGACTAAAAGTGATTTCTTAAAAAGAATGAAATCATATTTTCAATGCCACGAAAAACAAATATGGATTTTGGGAGATAAAAACAGGAATATTGGGCAAAGAATTTTATAACTTTCTGATTATCAGTATTTCCTGTTTTAGTTACAACCTGTGCCTTTTGCACCTAAAACTGTATAGTTTTGCTAAAATGGTATTTCGCTGATTATCAATGGTCTATTGATAAAATTCAAAAAAATGGCAATCAAACAAATGTAAACGAATTTTAATTATGTTAATAAGATTCCATTTGCAATGGGTGGAGTTAGTGTCAAAAAGAAAGAAGAAACGGCTCTAAAA
The DNA here is from genome assembly GCA_964554265.1 of uncultured Bacteroides sp. Classification (GTDB taxonomy): domain Bacteria; phylum Bacteroidota; class Bacteroidia; order Bacteroidales; family Bacteroidaceae; genus RGIG8745. Next base: position 33,782 of record CAZKOB010000011.1, read on the forward strand.
AAATCAGCTGCTTTTGCTGATGTATTCACAGACTCCTCCGTCGCAAGCTCCCCAATTGCGGAATAGGAGCAATTGGGGAGCTTGCGACGGAGGGCGTGGCGCGAAGCGACGGAGGAATCTGTGAATACACCAACTCTGAATTATCAAAATCGCGATAGGAATCCGTGAATCCACCTACTTCAAACCATCAAAATCACAAGAAGAATCTGTGAATACACCAGTAAAATGTACTTTGCTCTTCCCACAGTCCTTGTTTCTCCGTGTTTTTTGTGAAATGTGTTCACTGATTTTCCTGAGAAAGAGCTTTTAGATGAAGTTTTGTCTGTGTATGTGTGGGCAATTGTCCGATTCGGCTTTTATTGCAGATTCATTCGATATTCATGTCCAAAACGACCGGACAATGGTCTGAACCAAAAATGTCTGTGCGTATGGCTGCATCTGTAAGTTTATCGTTTATCGATTGAGAAGTGATGAAATAGTCTATGCGCCATCCGGCATTTTTTTCTCTCGCCTTGAAACGATATGACCACCATGAATATATATTCTCTTTTTCCGGATAGAAATAGCGGAATGTATCTGTAAAACCGGCATTAAGCAGTTCTGTGAACTTTTCGCGCTCCTCGTCCGTGAATCCGGCATTTTTTCTGTTCGATTTCGGGTTCTTCAAGTCTATCTCCTTGTGTGCCACGTTCAAGTCTCCGCACATAATGACAGGCTTTTTTGTATCGAGCTTAAGAAGATATTTTTTGAAATCCTCTTCCCATCTCATGCGATAACCGAGTCTTTTCAGTCCGTCCTGCGAGTTTGGGGTATATACTGTCACAAGAAAGAATGCCGGCATTTCAAGTGTAATGACCCTGCCTTCATGGTCGTGCTCGTCAATGCCGATGCCATAGCAGACGTCTACAGGTTCATGTCTGGTGAATATAGCTGTTCCTGAGTAGCCTTTCTTCTCGGCATAATTCCAGTATGAGCGGTAGCCTTCAAAACTTAAATCCAACTGTCCCTCCTGCATCTTTGTTTCTTGCAGACAGAAAAAGTCAGCATCCATTTCCGTAAATGCTTCACGGAATCCTTTTTCACAGCAGGCGCGCAGCCCGTTTACGTTCCACGATACAAATTTCATGGGTCTTGTCGGTTTTGTCAATTTATGTGTGTTGGGGTATGAACTCTTGTCGTTTTGTCAGATGACGGATGTCCTCGTTACAGAATTGCGGTTGTGAACCATTTATGATGTATGAGAAGCATTTTCTGTATAAAAGGATATGTTCCGGAGTGTTATAGATGAGATGCAAGGATATGTTGCCGGTTGTAAGTTTCCATATCCCTGCATCCAATGTGTTAGGATCTCATGTACTTGGCGAAGTCCGTCAGATGCATGTCTCCTTCATGAATGAAGGTGTCATGCATTGCAAAAGCTGCGGACAATTTGTGGCAAGTCTGTCCTTTGTCTGCCATTTTGAGGTAATCCCAAAGCAACTGTTTGTAGTCCGGATGTGCGCAGTTCTCGATGATGGATTTTGCGCGTTCTCTTGGTGATTTGCCTCTTAAGTCGGCAACACCTTGCTCCGTGATGACTACGTTTACATCATGCTCCGTATGGTCTATGTGTGAGCAGAACGGTACGATAGAGCTGATGCACCCGCCTTTTGCTACCGACGGACAAGTGAAAATCGACAGGAATGCGTTGCGCTCGAAGTCGCCGCTTCCGCCAATGCCGTTCATCATCTTGGTACCGCAAATCTGTGTGGAATTTACATTTCCGTAGATGTCCACCTCGATAGCTGTATTGATGGCGATGACTCCCAACTTGCGTATTATTTCCGGGCTGTTCGATATCTCTGAAGGACGTATCACGAGTTTGTCCTTGAAGAAGTCTATGTCCTCATATATGCCTTGCAGTACATCGTTGGTCACGGTAAGAGAGCAGGTTGAGGCGCTCTTCACTCTTCCGCTGCGCATAAGTCCTACTACTGCGTCCTGCAGCACTTCTGTGTATACATTGAAAGCCGGAACGGCAGGATTGCTGCCGAGCGCACCGAGAATGGCATTGGCTGTTGAGCCTACACCGCTCTGGAACGGCAGGAAAGACGGAGGAATGATGCCTCGCCTCATGTCTGCCAGCAGGAAGTCTGCCACGTTTTGTCCTATCGTGTCTGTGATAGGGTCGGCATCTTTGAATGCACGCGCCTCGTCTGGAATGTTGCATTCCACCACTCCGACGATTTTTTTAGGATCTATCTGCAAGTAGGTCGTTCCTATGCGGTCGCTTGGCTTGTTTATTTCAATGGCAGAGCGTGCAGGAGGATCGAGAGGTTCGTAGACATCATGTATGCCTATGGATTTTGCGCTATGGAAAGCGTTTAGTTCTATGATTACTCCTTTTTTTGCCAGACGCGAAACTGTTGGTGATATACCGCCGGCGGCAGTAAGATAGACCTTTCCGTCATCTTCTATTGCGCAGCATTCGATGATCGCCCAGTCAACATCTCCCAAGAATCCATAGCGTACCTCCTGTGCCATCTGGCTCAGATGGATGTCGTTATAAGCTATTTCTCCGGCATTGACATGCTTGCGGAATTCTGCATTTGTGGTATATGGTGCACGGTAGCGTATCGCTTTCTCCATAGAAAGCAAGCCGTCACACGACTGTCCTGTAGACGCACCGGTGAAGATGCCTATCTGGTAAGGACGTCCTGCTTCATGCTCGGCATGAGCAATCTTTGCTATTTCGGCTGTCACAGCCTTAGGGGTTCCGGCCGGAGTGAAACCGCTAAGGCCTATGTTGTCGCCGTTTTTGATAAGGGATGCTGCTTCTGCAGCAGTAAGTCTTGTAAATACCATACCTCTATATAGTTTTATATTCATTTAAAGTTTCAAAGTCCGAAATCATTGTGGCTAATATGCATGTCGGCAGATCCTCCGTTTGAGCGGACATGTGCCATAATTACACATATTAGCTAATATTGCGCAAATGTAACACATTGTTTTCATTCAACCGCACATTTCCTGCTTTTTTGTGCCAAACAAGACAGCTTATTGCCGAAAAAGACCTTTTTTTCTGGTTCCTCTTTTCGATAAGCCGGGACTTTTTCTGATGTGTAGGAGGTAGGAGGAAGCCAAGAACCATATCATGAAGAAGTGGGTTGTCGGTCCGGCTATTCTTGGTTCTTTCCTGTCTGTTCATTGGGTTTCCGTCGCTCCCGCCGTTTGTGGCATGAGGAAGAGGATCTGTTGCTTGTGTGATGATTTCTTGAAACTTTCAGGCAAACAAGATGGCTGAGCTTCCCTTCCAAGTGCTCCGCCCCAAAAAGCTGGAATAAAGCTTTTGGGGCGGATTGATGCTTGTCTTATAGGGCAAAGCAAGATGCTATCAGCCTTTGAATTTGATTTTCAGTATCTTACTTTTCGTTTGAACACTTCTTGCGTGTCCATCCTCTGACGGAGCAGATTTTTACGGTGACCCTTTCTCCTTTATTAATGGCCGCTTCTGTAAGAGAGAACAGGCGCATGAATGTTTTACGCGAGTTGAACAGTTTGCCCACATCTGTGTTGTCTCCTACGAGTATACATCCGGCGGTGTCCTTCGGGTAGTTTCCCCAATGGATCATGACTCCCTGAAATTCGGGTATGCCGACGAGGTAGGGCATTATGCGACGGAACTTCGATGAAATGGCGAGTGCAATCCCGTATGTCCCTTCGGGCACAGCTGTGCGGCCCGGAATTTTCCTTTCTGTATCCCAATTGATGGCATGTGGCTCCATCGTGTCGCAGAACAGTTTGCGGTCTATATAGAGACATCCGATGGTATATCTGTCCTTGAATGCTATGCGCTTAATCACAATATCCATACTCATCCTCCTTTCTTGGAGTATATCGCTCCGCATTTGCCACATATTCAAACTCCGGTGCCTCTTCAATGGTGAGTGTGCATTTGCGGTCACCGTATAGGTAAGCGTCTTTTATCATTTCGATGAGGCGCTTGAAAATGGTTTTGCTGCCGACAAGCGTATGGTTTTCGCATGTGCTGACTTCTCCAACGAGTATGCTGCCGCATGCCTCCGTACAGTTCCCTCCCGGACGGAAGATGATGTCCTTGCGCCCTTTTGTCTTGATAAGCTTCGGGCAGAATGAGGAAAACCTGTTGACAATCATCATTAGTTTGTATTCACCGGGTTCGATACAGCGGTTGGATTTATCGCCGTGTTTGGGCGATTCCATGGTTTCGCAGAACGGGATGCCGTGAATGTAGAGTTTTCCGTTGGTTGTGTAGGCATCACCAAAAATCCTGACAAGTTTCAGTTTCATGATTTTTCCTTTCTTTTTAGTTTGACAATACATCGGTCTTCGGTTCCGATGCTGCAAAACTATTGAAGAAAGAATGCCGGGTAAAATAGAAAACAGTAAAGAAAGATGTTTTATCTTTATTGTTGATAATCAATGAGTAACGATATGGAGGAAAGAGTGGAAAAGAAAAGAAAGTTGCGTCACGCAACTGTTTGTAACTTTCCGTCATCGGTCTAAAAAAAGAAATCCTCTATCCGGTTGTTGTGGAGAGAGGATTTTGCGCTGATGTATTGCTGAGTATCGCTTCTATGATCTCTTGGCATTTCTTATATCGCTCTATGGTGCTTGGGCTCTCTCCTCTGACACTTTGCTGCAATGTAGTGATATGTTTGCAGATGTAATTCTTGATGGTGTGGTTCGTATTCCCATTTTCGAGCAGGCGTATAAAATCGGTGTGCTTGCCGACGTAGACACCTTTGTTCCAAAGGAGGCTGATGATATTGCATACGAACTTTTTGCTGAACAGTGGTGCTTCACCGTCAGCATTCTTTTTCTCGCGTGATCTTGGCTTGAAATCATTGATCAGATTCTTGTTCTGAAGCATGGATTCCCAGATGGCATGGATGCAATTTGCATACGAAGGGCTGACCAGAGAGGAAATCCGGTCTACGTAGTCTAAAGCCTGATGTTGCGCGTTGACACTGATTGGTTCGCGGCTGCCGCCTTGTGCCGGATGGTCGGCATGCGTTTCATTGCTTGTTTTTTGCCATGTATATGAAGAAATGTCTTTGTTTATGCATTTGCTAATAAAATAATATCCGAAGAAACAGGCTATTTGCTCGTCGGTCAGTTCTTTGCGGCCAAAAAAGATATATTTCCCGACTACGTCTTCATTGAGTTTGTCGTGGATGTCGATAAACTTGTTGTAGGCCATTTTGTCTCTATCGCTGTCGCTTTCGTTTTCGACAGAAGGTGTCTGCATGGTCTTTTTCTTGCGGTCCAGAAAATTCGAATCCAGCAGTCTTTGCCAAAAGAGAGACTTTATGGTTTTGACAGAATCGCAAAATTCACACTCCGGTGTGAATGCCTTCCAATCAAGATACATGTTCTCGTCTTCTTTATAATAATGTTGAAGATAGTCATTCCGTGCAGTGGCAAGGAAGTCCTGTATCTTGGCCGGCGAAGGACGTTGGAAGATAATGCGTATATCGTTGATACGGTTGCATATCTCCTGGATATAGTTGGATATGGATTGTTTATAACCGTCTGCGTTGGCTATGTCTGCTTCCAGTTCCCTGAATATAAGTAACACCTTATTGTGGAAATCGGCTTGCATTTCCGGCTTCGGATTGTCAAGTTCGTTGAAAGGGAGGATTTTGGGCAGCTTGTCATATTCAGCATAAAGTATGTTGTCCTTGGGCATATTGTCCATCGTGTCGGAGTCTTCTGACGGATTTGCCCGGACGCGTAGGAAGCGGCTGTTTTTTATGGATAAAAAGATGGCATACCATTTGTCCCAGTCGATTTGGCAACGTATTCTGTTGTAGGGAAGTTTTTTCATCCATTCATCTTGGAGAATCCGGAGATATTGGCATATCTGTACCATCCGGAATAGCATGGGATGAAGGACATGGCTGTATACAGCCCCCAGACTGGAGTCTGTGATTAAAATTTGGTTATACAACTTTATTGTTTCAAACATCTGTAATGCTTGCGACTTCTGTTCCATAAGCAAATCCTCCTGTTTTTTTTAATAGTTATTCTACATGTGTTTTTATTTTATTAGTGAATTTATGTAATCGTATTTTCAGAGTGCTCTTTTATAATTTGCAAATTTAATATTTCTTTTCTTTTATTGCAAAAAATGAATGCGAAAATGCTTTGTTTAACCAAAATTTAATCAAAATGGCTTGAATTAAATATTTGCAAAAGAGAAAGTAGTTCATATATTGGGGGAGGAATCAGCATGGATATTTTATATAATTGCTCATGATTCCGATAGGTTTAAGTTGATTACTCATACAGATTCATCTTATGTCTTGTGTGGATTTTTGCCGGTATATTCACAAACTCTTTTTTGCTTTTTTATGGTTTCGAGTTAGTATCCTACATACTCGTCTTGTAGTTTTTTGTATCTGTCAGAAAAATATGTTTTCCTGTATCTCATGACGTGCCTCATCTTCCGTACCTGTTTGCAGTTGCACCGCATCTGAAATCCGTTATTTTTTCGATTTGAACGTAGTTGGGCTTTCCGCACAAGCCTGCTGCTTTATGCAGGGTATTGAAAATCATTTTGTTATGGCCTTTTGAAAGTTGATTTCGTCCCACTGAAAAGTTGTTTTTACTGCATTAGATTCTTAAATCAGCAGTGCTGATTATAAAATCAACAGTGCAGATTATACAATCGGCAGTGCAGTTTTTACAATTAGCACTGCTGATTTAAGAATTTAGTGCAATGAAATTGATTTTTCAAAAGGGTGATTTTATATTTCCGGTGCAGTCACTCTAAAAAAGCATTATTTTGTCCGGAAACATCTGATATGGAATCCGAAACAGTTTTCTATATATTATAGAGGTCATTTTGCCGGTGTATTCACAAAAAAATATCAAATTCATAAGATGAGTCTGCGGACATACCACCTTAAATCCATCAGCACCAAAGCAACTTGACAAAAATAACATCTGCTGGTTTTGCCGGAGAATAGGAGATTTATTCATCCGCTTATTTGGGTGGAAAGATTCTTGTGCTTGAATATCAATATGTTATGAATTTATAGAGCGCTTTTTATGTTAAAAAGTACACAAACATTTGAATGAAAAATTTTGCAAACGCAAATGCCATACCTTTGTAGCGTTATTGCAATCCGGTCGGGTATGACAGGCTGCAGAACTGATTGTCATTCACACGAGTTAAATAAAAAATAATGTCAGCTGATATGGAAAGGATTTGTCGAACCGGTAAGAAAACAAGAGCTCCGCCGTTTGGGCGGTGTCGGTAGAAAACAATATTGTTGAATTTTGTTGAAAAAGACATCAAGATGAGTAAGAAAATCAAACTTGTGCTTCTCGCTATCAAAATTATAGTGGTGGCCATCAAGAAGTATAGAAACAGAGTATAAAAACCTGAGCAGGCAGAGCTTTCTCATAACAGCTTTGTCTGCTCCCTAAAAAAACAAAAATCATTATGACAACAATTAAAAGATACAGCGGCGCAAAAGCTGCAAGTTATGCACCAAGTGTACAAAGCAACAGCAGTTCACCGAAAGGAAGTATAAACAACCCATACACCATGAGCGAGTTCAATGATTTCGAGAACGGCACATGGCCCGGAGGATATGTGGAAGAATTGGGATATGTGGCACCGGATGTCAACATCTGGGGCTCGCACAGTAGTTCATCCGACCCGGACTCATGGGGAAGCGATGCTTCCGATCCGTGGGGCAGCGACACCTCTGATCCCTGGGGTTCTAACGGAAGTCATGCTAATTCGGGAAATACCGGAGGCGGAAATGCAGGAATTACAACCGGAGGAACGACAAGTGGAAATAGTGGGAATACGAGTGGGAAGATTCTAAACAAAAAGGATATAAATTCCAGTACGACACGTTTCACTAAAATACAAGCAGAATTGCAAATAAAAAATAATGAATGGCCTGGAGGATATGTTAACGGATTGGGCTATGTTTTACCTAATGAGAAATCCTTGCCATCCACTAAGGTTGTGCCTAAAAATGGAGCAGAAGCATTAGCCAATGCCAAACAATTTAATGGAACAAAATATGCCACACCAGGAAAAATGAATACTAATGGTATAGACTGTAGTGGATTGGTTTCGGCAGCATATAATATGGAACCACGTTGGAACACTTCATCTATCCCATCAGGAGTATCTCGTGTCTCCGTAAATCAAACATCCTACGAGGCATTTGTCAACAGTTTACAGATTGGAGACATTTTGGTTTGGAATGGACATGCCGCACTACACGAAGGCGGTGGGAAGCTCTTCCATGCGCATGGGTCAGCCGTCAGCAGCACGTCCGATTTAAAAAGCTATTGGATAAAAGCGAAAGGGTATCCGGTTGTATATAGAAAATAGAAAGAATATAATTTAAGATACCTGAAACTCTTTATATAAAAGACTGGTTGAGGAGTCATATTTTTTACTCTCACAAGTAATATATGACTCCTTTTTCCCTGTTTATGTAAAATAAGTCTTATCTTTGCGCATATAATATATGTGTTAAGCTAAAATTAAAACATTATGAAAACCAACACGTTCTATTGTGCCTTATTGACAGTTCTTATTTGTATCAGCTGTAACCATACAAATAAGGAAACAGCCATTTCTGAAACAAAACCGGAGGCAAAAACGAAGGTTTTACCTACCACAATGACAAAGCAGGAAGAGATGAAGGACAGCGTGGAGACCATAGTATATGAGTATGACAGTAGTATAATTAAGTATCTCAGGTTTCCTATATCCAATGTCCAAGACTCCATTCCTTTAGATGCTGGCTCTTTTCTCTGCGGATTTGAGGTGGATGAAGACAGTCTTATGTACTTTGTCGGTGAAAATCCCTTGCAGGTGGCATGTTTCAATCAGGCGCGGACGATGCTATACAGGCGCGTAATAGAGGGACACGAGACGGAATATGACATGATGCGTATGCGCAATGACAGCATATATATAATAGATGAAGTACATATGGCCTTGTTGAAAATGCACAAGGACGGAACAGGAAGTGTGGAAATAATGCCGTTGGCGAATGACTCCATCAGACAATGCAAGTTCCTTGACAACTGCTTCATGACATACCGCGAGGAAGGAGAAATCAGTTTCGATGAACTGTCAGAGAACAAATGGAACCAGAAAACATACGACTATGCGGCGAACCTGCTTGACGAGAGAACCATTACGCTCACTCATCTGGATACATTGCTGACAGACGCTCCGATAAAGTCTATAGACCTCAATGAAGAGGGAGCGCTCTGGTACTACCACAACTATCTTGGAGAATATAAAGGATTATATCTTTACAAAGGTGTACAATGGTTGAGTGATGGAAAATATAAGTGGGAATTACGGTTGCACGATAAAGAGGGGAATATTATATATAAACGTCGGATACCCAGCAACGTAATTCCGAGTGGGATTACATGCCATAAAAGAAGGGAATGGGGATACCTTCATTTTCCGGATCATGAGATTGTGCGCAATGAAAAACTATATTTGCCGGGACATGAATGGCAAACAAATACTTTTATAATAACCTGCATAGACCTTGCGGTGGCGTTTCCTGATTTGTAAATATTATTTGCGAACAGGGCATAAATTTCATGTTGCAATAAACATAACCTGTCTTTATGAGAAAAACAATAATATATGCAATCCTTCTTCTTCTTTCATTGAAAATACAGAGCCGGTCTCAGACGCATATACAGGACAACGACTCGACACAATTGTTCAAGACATTCCTGAAATCGTTTGCGGATCATGACAGAAGGGATATTGACTCTGGAATATTTGGTAATGCTGCATACGAAAAAGGAATGGACAAAGGCAAATATGGGATGTTCCTTCCCGAAAACAACGACTGTGATTGTCCGGAAGAAGAAATCTACTGGCAGGCTGGAAGTGTGATACAGAAAGAAGGCATTATTGTAGCCTTTATGAAAAGATTCTGTTTTGAAGACGAGTATGAATCGTTTTGCGATTATATTGCCGTTACATATACGAAAGAGGGCAGCCTGACAGACAGCAAAATGATTGGTCGCACCGGCAGATTGTACAGATGCGAAATAGAAGGCGACCTAAATCATATAAACATGACAGCTGAATGTGGAGAACTGCTCAACAAAGAACAGTTGAGAGACTACGGTGATTTGATGTATGCAATGGAAAAGAAGAAATTCACGGTGTCCAAAGACGGTAAGATAACGGAAAAGAAGGTCGGCAAGCAGTGGATAGAATCCGTGGTGCAAAAGGACGGAATAGTCGAGAATGTGGAGTTTGAAGATTATATGAACTTTTTCAGTCCATTGGAGAACGACAAAGTGTCGGAAGAGTGGCTGTTCGGACTTGCAGGCAAGGAACTGGAATACAGTTATACAAAAACATTCATTCCCGACAGTGCCGACTGTGAATGCGAACGAAGAAACCTGTTGTGGTATCCATTGCATAAACAGGAGCACAATGATTTTATTGCAGTATTCTTGGAAAAACTCTGTGATTTGCCAAAAGAAGGATGCATGTACCGGGATTTTCTCATCATGACTTACTCAAAAGACGGAAAAATGACGGACATGCAACGTATTGCTCGTCTCGGGGATTTGTGGGCGGCACAAATAGACGAATCGTCAACAACATCTTCTCTCCTTGTAAGGCAGGGATTTATAGATGAGGTGAGTGTGGAAGAGGGGCAATCAATGATGCCCATAGAAATTGTAGAAACCAGATATGACATCATGCCGGATGGGAAGATACACCGGAACATGGTAAGGACATATAATTCAACTTGCCATTGGGACGAAAAGCAATGCAGATTTATTTTTTAAGGGATTGGCTTGGCATTTATAAGAGCTTTGAATGTGCTCACAGACACCTCCGGCTTGTGCTTTTGTGATTTTGCGGTTGTATTCACAGACTCCTCTTGTGATTTTAAACAGATGTATCCACAGACTCCTCCGTCGCTTCGCGCCACGCCCTCCGTCGCAAGCTCCCCCAATTGCGGAATAGGAGCAATTGGGGGAGCTTGCGACGGAGGGCGTGGCGCGAAGCGACGGAGGAGTCTGTGAGTACATCAGCATAAACACTCCTTTTCTGTAAATTGAAGTACGGCATTATTTATTAACATACAGCGGAATGTTTGTTAATACGAAAAATGATGCGGATACATTTTTGTTTCTGATAATCTGTATATTACAAACTGAAAACCTCTTTTTTTAGTTAAAAAAATCACAAGGTACTGTATGCAAAATCTTGCATCTGCAAAGATAGTACCTTTGCATTGTGGTTAAGAAAAGTTGGGTGTGCAACACTTTATTAATCACAGGGTTGTGTGCACAGCAACTCTTCAAAAGCTGAACTATTAACCATCTTAGAAGAAAGGAGACTTTATGGACAAACTTATAGGTAAACCTCAAACAGCAGTCGTAGCCGGAGGAGCCGGCTTTATAGGTTCGCATCTATGCGAAAGGCTGCTCCAAGAAGGGTTCAATGTGGTTTGTATCGACAATCTGTATACAGGCAGAATGGAAAATGTCACAAATCTATTGAACAATCCGGGATTCAGATTCATCAACCACGACGTCATCAATCCATATAGACAAGAAAACATAGCCGTGATTTTCAATCTTGCATGTCCGGCCTCACCGATACATTACCAAAAGAATGCCATCTATACTACCCGAACCGCAGTTGTCGGTACAATGAATCTGTTGGAACTGGCACAACATAACAAGTGTATGATTGTCCAAGCCTCGACAAGTGAAGTTTACGGCAATCCGGCCGAACATCCACAAACTGAAAGCTATTGGGGACATGTCAATCCTAACGGCATCCGTTCATGCTACGATGAAGGAAAGCGCTGTGCGGAGAGTCTTTGTATGGATTACCACAGGCAATACGGGACAGAGGTCAAGATCATCAGGATATTCAATACATACGGTCCGCACATGTCACGGGATGACGGTCGTGTCGTGTCGAATTTTATCATACAGGCATTGGAAGGGAAAGACATCACTATTTACGGCAACGGACAACAAACGCGCTCTTTCCTGTATGTGGACGATCTCATAGAAGCCATGATACGGATAATGGATACGGAGGAAACTTTTACCGGTCCTGTCAATGTCGGCAATCCGGAGGAAATAACGATAGGGGAATTGGCAAAGACCGTCATTGGTGTCACCGGTTCAGAATCCCATATCAAATATTGCATGTTGCCGGTTGATGATCCGACAAGGAGAAAACCGGACATATCATTGGCAATGGAGAAATTGCATTGGCGTCCGAATGTACATATAGAAGAAGGTGTTGAAAGGACCGTCAGATTTTTTGAACAGACAAAAACAGGAAGAGCATGGACAATCAGATAAACAATTGTGTAATAGCGGCTGTAGGGAGAGACAGTCTGCACCGGGAATGGATTAAAGACAAAAGCCGCAAAAACTTTGAACTGCATCTGATAGTATATGATGATTCAAAACCGAAGTATGAAGAAGCCACCTGTTTCATTTGTCAGGCAAAAGGGCGCAAATTGAAATTGGTGTATGAATACCTTGAGATGCATCCTGAATATATAGACAGATATGACTATTTTTTCATCGCTGATGACGACATATCCGCTACGGCAAAGCAGATATCGGACTTGTTTGCCATAATGGACAAATATAAGCTGAAAATAGCTCAACCGACATTGACAGATTCCTATTTTACTTTCAGACATACGCTGCAAGACAAGAGATACAGGCTGAGATTTACGAATTTTGTGGAAATGATGATCCCGTGTTTCTCACGCGACGCGCTCAAGAAGGTTCTGTTCACATTCAATGAAAACCCTACCGGATGGGGCGCCGAATATCATTGGAACAAACTTCTTGGATATTCAAGAAACGAAATGGCGGTAATAGACGAAATAGCCATGCGTCACACACGTCCTCTACAGTCATGGACACGGGAGAACTTCAGGTATTTGCATGACTATATCATGAAATACGGTCTGTCAAAGCAAATAGAAGTGTATTCAGCCATACCGGCAGACATGGAATGCGGCACGGAGAACAATGGAAAGATGAGGCAGGCGGTATTGCTGGCTACACATTTTTATGACGAACAGTGTATACTTAGGAAATATGAACGCTTGAGGAAAGAACTGGATGAAGGCCGTTACGACATATATCTGCTGTACAACACAAACTGCAAACAGGAGACATATCGTATTCCGAAACATGTGAATGTCTGCATTTATGATTTGGACGACATCAATTCTTTGTGCTACGAACCAATCATGGAAGAAATGCTGCCGGGCAGCTGCCATTTTCCTGTCTTGAAGTTTTACAAGGAGCATCCTTTTTATTCGCATTACTGGTTCATTGAATATGATGTGGAATTTACTTCTGCCTGGAATGTTCTTTTGGATTCATTTCAAAGCAAGCAACTTGATTTTATAAGTTCGTGTGTGGAGAAGTACAATGTCCGGAATAACGGAGATTGGTATTGGTGGAAAAGATTCAATCATGTAGGCTATCCGCTGGAAAACTGCGTGAAGGCATTCAATCCGATATGCAGATATTCAAACAGAGCCTTGAAATATATCGACATATTCCAGAAAGCCGGGCATTCTGCACATTCGGAGTTGCTGATTGCCACATGCCTGTATAATGCAGGATATAGTATTGCAGACTTTGGTGGAAAGGGTGACTTTGTAGCTTATGGCCACACCGGCAGATTTTATATCAGTAGCGAAGACCTGAAATGCGCAACCATGCGGTATCGTCCGGTATTCACGAAAGAAGAGATGGCAGGAAAGGTGATGTCGGATAAATTATATCATCCTGTAAAATAGGTAGCTAAAAAAATGAACAAACAAAAACGAAGACAGACAATGAAGCATGCAATATTGATAATGGCACACAAGGAGTTTGAACACTTGTACCATCTTGTAGAATATTTTGACAAAAACTGTGATGTGTTTATCCATATAGATGTGAAAAGCGAAATTACAGACAAAGAAGTGGAAAGGCTGAAAGCATTGGCACAAGTAAAGGCCGTATATCGCAAATTCAGTGTGCATTGGGGTGGATTCAGCATTCTGAGATGCGAAATGTTCATGTTGAGGGATGCGATGGCCCAATGTGATGCCGAATACTTTCATCTGATAAGCGGACAAGACTATCCGGTACGTCCTCTTGAACATTTCTTCGAATTCTTTGAAAAGAACAACGGTTTCAACTTTATTCAATATGTACATCTGCCACATCCAAGATGGGAGAGAAACACATTCACGCGATTTCGATACTTTTATATATATGACTGGATAAAGAATGGCAAGAAGTCGTATGGGCTTGTCAAAAAGTTGGTTGACCTTCAGAAAAGATTTTCCATAAAAAGAAGGATTCCCGACTTTTTCAATCATCTGTACGGCAATTCGCAATGGTTCTCTGTAAATAGGAATGCAGTGATGGGTTTGATAGAATATACGGACAAGCATCCGGCATTGTACAGAAGGATGAGGATGACTTTTGCTCCGGAAGAAAGCTATGTGGCTACTGTTTTGGTGAATCTGGAAAATGGCAAGAACATTATTCCCAATAATTACAGATTTATAAGGTGGAAGTATGAGAACGGAAGCAGTCCTGCCAATCTGTGCGACAAGCATTTTCATTGGCTGATGGAAAAAACGTATCTGTTTGCCCGAAAATTTGAAAGTCCATACTGCAAGCAGCTTGTAAAGATGATAGACAAATATCTGATAAACGGACAGCAGGAAATACATGTGACGGACAATGGCGGCTGGGTGTATGATGGTTTTCTGAAATATACATACGAGGAACAGTTTGTGGATGCCGTTATGCACATAGAGAAGTATACGAAAATTGACGCAGTATTGGATATGGGTTGCGGTTCCGGAGCTTATGTAGCGGCATTGCGTGAACGTGGGATTGCTGTGGTGGGATATGATGCAAATCCATATACAGAAAAACTGTCAGGATACTTGTTAAAAGAGAATGATGAACTATGTGGTCAGGCAGATTTGACAGATGATTTGGAAATAGAGAGCGGTTTTGATTTGGTGATTTGCAAGGATGTATTGCCTTACATACCTGACGGTTTGGAGATGAAAGCTATTGAAAATCTTGCTAAACTGTCTTCAAAATACATTCTAATAAGTTGGTATGCAGATGATGAGGATGTGGAAGGACATATACGATGCCGCCAAGAAGAAGATGTGATAGAACTGTTTGAACATTACGGTTTCGGTATAAATGCTGTACTTTCCGCACAAATCAGAGAAATAATGAAGAAAGGAAACAGTAATTTGTACTATCTTTTTGAGAACAAGAATGTTTAACCGAACTGCAGATGTTTACTTTCTGCGGCAAACAAGAAATAATGTCAGCTGATGAACAAGATTTATCGAATTTGTCAATATACAAGAGGTTCTCCACACTGCATGTGCATGAGAAAGATTGATGTTTTAGGTCATTCTTATATTGTAACAGGCATTATAGAACAAACCGGTAAAAATTGCAGGATAGGGGAGTGGAATAGATGCCAGATAACCTTAATAGGAAGGTTGTTGTAAAAATGTAATATCTCTCCGCAAGAGATGTATCGATATGTATTTACACCTTGCAATAAACAGAATAT